>NZ_SMKO01000161.1 GCF_004348685.1 Nonomuraea deserti
CGCCCGGCCCCACCCCCAGGACCGTGCCGGGCAACCGGATGCCGCGGGCCGCCATGGTCAGGGATTTTTGCCCATCGCCTGGCGAACCACGTCACGGACGCGGTCCATCATCGCGACCGGGGTCCCGACCAGCACGTTCTTGACGGCCGATTCGGTGCCGGGGTGCGGATGGGTGGGGGCCATCGCCTCGGCGGCCTTGACCCCGGCGGCCATGCTGCGCCGCTCGGCCGCGCTGGTGTGGGCCCGGAGCTGGAGGAACTCGTACCGTTCCTCGCTGCGGGCGTGCGCCTCGACGGCGGCGCGCAACATCGCCAGGTTCTGCATGAAGTCGGGAGCGTCCGGGCCCGCCTCGTCCATCCGCGACAGCAGTTCCTTGGCTTCGTTCTCCTCGGCGAGCCGGTCGTCGACGACGGCGTCGCCGCCGTCGATGGTGCGGCGCGCGTGAGGATGGACGATCTCCTCCTCGGCGGTCTCGTGCACGGCCAGCATCCGCACCAGCCGGCTGAACGCCTCGTCGCGCCGGTCGGCGGGCGCCTGCTCGACCTCGTCGAACAGGTCCCGGATCATTCCGTGCTGGGCCTGCAGCAGGTCGATGACATCCGTCTCGTCCATCGTCTCCGGCGCCGTCTTCTGGTCGGTCATGGCGATCCTCCTCCGAGTCCAGGCGTGGCCTACCCAGCGGAAACGTCGGCACGCCCGCGCACGTCAAGGCGGGCGGAAATGCTTACCGAATCCGGAATCGCGGGCGGGAGCGCGCAGAGATTGGGCCGGGAAGCCTCGGGTAGGGCGGGCACTCCGCACCTCTCTCGGACCAGCGCGAAGGAGCGCACGCACATGACCTTCAATCCGCTTCAGGAGCGGGGCATCCCGCTGGACAAGCAGCTACGCAACTGGCGTGAGCTCAACGTCACGCCGACCGATCCCGATCACGCCGACCCGTACACGCGGTGCAGGATCATCACGATGAACGGCATCGAGGTGGAGGCGATCATGTTCAGCCACCACCTCGCCCGCCACTGTCCCGACGTGGAGCTGAAGCAGCAGTTGGCCCGCGTGCGTTACATCGAGGCGCAGCAGCAGAAGGCGGTCAACTGGCTGCTGCCCGGCCTGGCGTCGGTGCTGGAGACCACCATGGCCTACGAGCAGGTCGCCGTCGACCTGACCGCGTGGGTGGCCCGGATGGAGCCGGACGCGTATCTGAAGCAGGCCTACCAGTTCGGCGTGCTGGAGGACTTCGACCACCTCTACCGCTACGCCAACCTCTACGAGATGATCGAGCACCGCAAGGCCGAGAAGATCGTCGACCAGCTCACCGAGGTCATGCCCGGCCGGCCCACCTACCTGCACCACCGCAACCCCGTCGACAACGTGCGCGAGCCCTACGACAGGAGCTCGGCCGCGCCCATCTCCAAGCTGCACGCGCTGACCATCATGTCGGCCGAGCAGCAGACCATGAACTTCTACATGAACGTCGGCCCCATGTACATGGAGCCCATCGCCCGCCAGCTCTACCAGGAGATCGGCCTCATCGAGGAGGAACACGTCACCCACTACGAGTCGCTGGTCGACCCCGGCGAGAGCTGGTGGGAGATGCTGCTCAACCACGAGTACAACGAGTGCTACCTGTATCACTCGTTCATGGAGACCGAGTCCGACCCCAAGGTGAAGAACATCTGGGAGCTGCACCTCAACATGGAGCTGGAACACCTGCGGCTGGCGGCCGAGCTGTTCAAGCGGCACGACGGCCGCGACCCGGAGCAGGTGCTCGCGCCGGAACTGCCCGCCCCGGTGACGTTCGAGCCCAACAAGCAGTACGTGCGCGAACTCATCTCGACCCAGATCGACTACACCACTCTGGGCACCGGCTACGTGCAGGAAGCCCACGAACGCTTCGAGAAGATGCAGGAGGCGATCATGGGCGGCGAGAAGGCGCCTTCTGAGCGGGTCATCGACGACAACCGCGCCAAGTCCGGCCACGAATACCGGCTGCAGACCGAGGGGGAGCACCCGGTCCACAGTCTGGCGTACAACCGCTGATGCCCTTCGAGAGGCAGCGTCGTCGCGCACGGCCGGGCAGAGGAGACTGCCCGGCCGTCACGCTGGGCGCCTGTCCGGAGATCCAGGGGGCGCCGGCTGGCGATGGTAGGAGTGGATCACCGCGTGCCCCTTGCCGCGCCCGATGATCCACTTGTTGATCGGCGTCGTGACGAGGAACGCGACCAGCAGCGAGAACGCCAGGCTGCCCCAGAACAGCAGCGCGGCCAGCCCGGCGTCCATGGCGCCCGGGACCATGAGCATGATGCCGTTGTCGACGATCTCCATGATCAGGATCGACAGGGTGTCGGCGGCCAGCGCGAGCCGCAGCGCGCTGCGCCAGGTGACCCGAGCGCGGATCAGGCCGCGCATGGTGAGCGCGTAGCCGAAGACGAACGCCAGGGCGACGGCCAGCAGGATGCTGGGCACGTCGTGCCAGCCCAGCGCGGTGGCGATCACCATGCCGAGCACCTCGCCGATGGCGCAACCGGTGAGGCAGTGCAGGGTCGCTGACGCGGCCACTCCCCACGTCGCCTTGACCGGCTGCGCGTCTTGATACGTTCTGTCCTCGGCGCTCGTTTTCCTCCACCTCGTCGGGTCATCCGGCCGCTACCGGACCGGGCCGCACTGGCACGGCTGCTACCCACGCGGCTTCGGCTCCAACCGTCAGGTTACGTCCGACGGCTGAGGGCGGCTACCCGAGGGAGCGACGGCCCGCCAACCGCTGGGCCGCCGCGCGCGGGCGCGCCGCGATGGTCTCGGCCTGCGGGCGGACACGTGCCGCCGGCCCGGCGACGGGGCGGCACACCACCTTCCCCGAGGTTCCGCGCACCGGCGAAGACGGCCCGCGTCAGGCGCGCACCGGCGTCGACGGCCCGCGTCAGGCGCGCGGCCCGAGGAACAGCCCGCCGCTCGCGTCGATGACCTGGCCGGTGATCCAGCGAGCGGCGTCGGAGGCGAGGAACGCGACGACGTCGGCGACGTCGTCGGCCCCGCCCAGGCGGTTGAGCGCCGTCGACCCGGCGACGAGTTCGGCCAGGCCGGGCGCTTCGAAGAACGATCCGTTGGTCGCGGTCCTGGTGGCGCCGGGCGCGACGGCGTTCACCGTGATCCCCCGGGCTCCGAGCTCGTTGGCCAAGGTCATGCTCATCGTCTCGACCGCGCCCTTCGTCATGGCGAAGGACGTCTGGGAGGGGTTGGCCATCCGGGTGGTCACGGACGAGATCGTAATGATGCGGCCACCCTCGCGGAGCAGCGGCGATGCCCTCTGGATGATGAAGTACGGGGCTCGTACGTTGACCGCGAAGAGGTGGTCGAACTGCGCCCGCGTCGTGGCCCCGAGCGGGCCGGCGGGCGGGGCCGCCGCGTTGTTGACGAGGATGTCGAGCGGGCGCCCCGCCAGGCCGGCCTCGACGCCCGCGAAGAGCGTCTCGACGTCGTCGTCCACGCCCAGCTCCGTCTCGACGGCGAACGCGGCGCCGCCGGCGCGTTCGATCTCGCCGACCGTGGCCGCCGCGCCGTCCTTGTCCGTACCGAAGTGCACGATGACCGTCGCCCCCGCCACCGCCAGCCGGATCGCGATCGCCCGCCCGATGCCGCGCGACGCTCCGGTCACCAGGGCCGTCCTGCCGTTCAGGTCACTCATGCCATCACCTTCCCGTTAGTAACTACCCATTTGGTAGTCACTATCAATGAGGTAATGTCTACCACATGGCCGATCAGCACGCACCGTTGCGAGCGCGGCGGAGAGCCGAGACGCAGCGCACGATCCAGGTGCACGCCGTACGACTGTTCGCCGAGCGCGGCTACGACGCCACGACCATGGCCGACGTCGCCGCAGCCGCCGGAGTGTCACCCATGACCGTCTACCGGCACTTCCCCACGAAAGAGGACCTGGTGCTGGTCGACCAGCACGCCCGGCTCGTCGCCGAGCGGATCGTCGCATCGTCCGCCGAGCAACCCCTGGTCCGCCGCATCGGCAGCGCGCTCATCGACTCGGCCGCGATGCTGACCGGCGGCGACCCGGAGAGCAGACGGTTCCTGCTCGCCCGCCTCCGGCTGATGATCTCGACGCCGGCGTTGCGGGCCAGGCACCTGGACAACCACTACGCCCTCCAGCAGGCCATCGTCGACGCCCTCGACGGCGACGCCGCCGACCCCGACACGGCGTTCCACGTACAGGTGGTGGCGAGCGCCTGCCTGGCCGCCCTGCACACGGCCCTGGTGCGCTGGGCCGTGGACGACGGGCGCACCGAGCTGTCCGGCCTGATCGCGAAGGCGCTCGCCGCGGCCTTCGGCGATGACGCCGTCGAAAACCGCGCCGGCCGCACCGTCTAGGAGTCCGCGACCGTCCCGTTCCGGGACCGGTCCCCGCACCTGCCCCTTAGCGTTGCTTCTCCGCTCGTCGGATCAGAAGGAGGGCGGATGGCAGTCGTACGGGATCTGGGCACGCCGGTGAAGCGTCACGAGACCGACATCCGGCGCAGGAAGCGGATCTTCCTGGTCGCGGTCCCCCTCGGCGTGCTCGCCGCGTGCCTGGGCATCCTCATGGTGGCGGCCCTCGGCGGACCGGCCGTGACCGGCGGTGCCACCGTCATACCCGGTGTCGTTCTGGGGATGGGCCTGGGCGCGTTCGGTGCGGGCCTGTGGCAGGGACTGCTGTCCGTCACCCGTCCGGACGAGGCCTTCACCCTCTACGAAGGCGGTCTGGCCCACAGCTATGCCGGCAGGTGCCGGGCGATCAGCTGGGACGAGATCGCCAAGGTCATCGACCACAGCAGGGACAACCTGCTCAACCGGGCGCTCGGCGGTGACGTGCACTACCGCGTCAAGCTCCGTTGCGCCGTCGGCGGGCGGCGGGTGTTGGTGATCACCGGCCTCACCGAGGACGCCGCCTGGCTCGGCGAGATGGTGGAGCAGGCGGTGTGGGACCGCGACCATCCGCGGGCCTGCAACCGCCGACCGGCGGTCACGGCGCCGGGTCTCGCCGTGTCAGGCGCTGGCGGCCGCTCGCCAGCGCGCCAGGATGCTCTCGTCGTCGGTGCTGCCGCGCCAGACGGCTCCCTCGGGAACGACGTGCGGGAGCCAGGTCGCGTAGTCGGGGGCGTCAGGGGCGATGTCGCGCGTGCCGTCCACGCGCGTCCCGTCCGGCAACACGCTCGACTCGGGCACCCGCAGGACTCCGCCGGCCAGCATGATGGCGGTCATGAACTGCGTCCCTCCCGTCTCACCGGTCACCGGTCCTTTCCTCAGGATAGCGCGCACGTTCAGCAGGGCAAGGAGATCCGGTCAGCCCATCCCATAGCGTCCCGATATCCACAGATAGGCGCGCTGAGCGGCATCCTCGTCCCCGAATAAGCTGATCAGGCGGCGAGCTCTCCCGGTGAGCACGCAGGCGAAGGCCTCGGCATAGAGCTCGGCCGCGTCCTGCCGGAAGGGCGGCGCCAGGCGCGGCGCGCGCGACGCGTGCAGCCGCGACCAGAACGCGCCGCGCGACGGCATGCCTTCCAGGTGGTCCGTGGCGTGCCCCAGCTCGTGCCCGGCCACGCTGACCGACGGGGACGGCACGCTGCCGACCCCGACGCGCCGCCGGTTGGGATCGTAGACGCCGGCGCTGCGCTCCCAGCCGCCTTGCTGGACCGGCAGCGCGACACCGCGAAGAGCCTCGAAGCCGGGCAGGTCGGGCACGGCGCCGGGCCCGACCACGATGCCGCCGTCCAGGTGTGCGGCCAGGCGGACCCCCAGGGCTCGCGGCACGGCGGACAACGTCATGACGGACAGGAGGACCTCAGCGGGCGGGAAGGTGCCGGGATGCCAGGCCCGGGTCAGCCGGCGCTCGAGCGCGCCCACGTGGAGCCAGCCCGGCCGCCCTCTGCTCTGGCCGGCCAAACCCATCTCCCCCGGTGTCCACCCTGCACGACCGCCCAGCCGTGCCCGCACCCGACGGGGCAAGAGCCGTCGACCGCGCGATCAACGTCGATGATCGCAAAGCACTCTAGCGAGGGTTGCGGCGCCGCGCATCCGCGCCGGTCGTTCACGGCCGCGGCCTCGTCGCCCGGCGGCGATCAGCCACCTGGGCCTACCTCGTGGATGCCATGGTAAAGCCGTGGTTCCGGCCGCTGTTGCGAGGGCAATCCGGTCTTCAGGGTGGAATACGCGGGAGGTATGGTGAGGGTTGTGACGACGTTCCGGATCAGCGAGGCCGCGGCGCTGCTCGGGGTCAGCTCCGACACGGTCCGCCGGTGGGTGGACGCGGGCCGGCTGGGCGCCGAGCGGGACGAGCACGGCCACCGGCGGGTCGACGGCGCCGACCTGGCGGCCTTCGCCCGTTCCCAGGTCGGGACAGCCGGCGACGGAGGCCGCTCCTCGGCGCGCAACCGCTTCCGCGGGATCGTCACCGAGGTGATCCGCGATGCGGTGATGGCGCAGGTGGAGATCGCCGCCGGGCCGTTCCGGGTGGTGTCGCTGATGAGCCGCCAGGCCGCGGACGAGCTGGGCCTGGAGGCGGGGGTGGTGGCGGACGCGGTGATCAAGTCCACCAACGTCGTCGTGGAGATTCCCGGTCACGATCGCGTGGCCGGTCACGTGTGAGGAGCACTCCTGTGGTGTTCAGGCGTCTTCCCCGATGGGCGATCGTCCTGCCCGTCATGCTCGCGCTGACGGCGCTGCCGGGTTGCGGCTCCGGCGCACCGGCCGCGTCGACGTCCGCCGGCGGGGGCGCGAAGGAAGTGACGGTGTTCGCGGCGGCGTCGCTGACCGAGACGTTCACCGAGCTCGGCAAGACCTTCGAGGCCGCCCATCCGGGCACCACGGTGAGGCTCAACTTCGGCTCCAGCTCCACTTTGGCGCAGCAGATCATCCAGGGGGCGCCGGCCGACGTGTTCGCCTCGGCCAGCCCGGCCACCATGAAGGCGGTCACCGACGCCTCGCTGGCGGGCTCGCCCACCACATTCGTACGGAACAAGCTGCAGATCGCCGTGCCCGCCGGCAACCCCGCCGGGGTGGACGAACTGGAGGACCTGACCGCTCCCCAGGTGAAGGTGGCGCTCTGCGCCGAGCAGGTGCCGTGCGGCGCCGCGGCGGTCAAGGCGCTGGACGCGGCCGGCCTCGAGGTCACCCCGGTCACCCTGGAGCAGGACGTCAAGGCCACCCTGACCAAGGTCGAGCTCGGCGAGGTCGACGCGGCCCTCGTCTACACGACCGACGTGATCGCCTCGGGCGGCAAGGTGCGGGGCATCGCCTTCCCCGAGGCCGGCCAGGCGGTCAACGACTACCCGATCGCCGTCCTGGCGGAGGCACCGGCCGGTGATCCGGCCCGGCGGTTCGTCGACCTGGTGCTGTCGCCGCAGGGCGAAGACGTCCTGACCAAGGCCGGCTTCGAGGCTCCCTGATCACCGATGGGCTCTCCAGCGCAGCAGTCCCAGCCCGCCGGCCCGCGCGGCGGGCGTCCGGCCGCGGGCCGCGAGGTCCGCGGCCGGCTGCCGTGGATGCTGGTCGTTCCCGCACTCGCGGGGCTGGCCTTCCTGGTGCTGCCGCTGGCCGGACTGCTGATCCGCGCCCCATGGCCCACGCTGCTCGAGCGGCTGGCCGAGCCGCACGTGCTGGAGGCGCTGCGGCTGTCGCTCGTGTGCGCCACCATCGCCACCGTGGCCTGCCTGCTGCTCGGCGTACCGCTGGCCTGGCTGCTGGCCAGGGTGGAGTTCCCGGGACGGCGAGTGGTGCGCGCCCTGGTCACCGTGCCGCTGGTGCTGCCGCCGGTGGTGGGCGGCGTCGCCCTGCTGCTCGTGCTGGGCCGGCGCGGCCTGGTCGGGCAGTGGCTGGAGGCCGCCTTCGGCGTCACGCTGCCGTTCACCTCGGCGGGCGTGATCGTCGCCGAGGCGTTCGTCGCGATGCCGTTCCTGGTGATCAGCGTGGAAGGCGCGTTGCGCGGGGCCGACCAGCGCTTCGAGGAGGCCGCCGCCACGCTGGGCGCCTCGCGCTGGACGGTGTTCCGGCGGGTGACGCTGCCCATGGTCATGCCGGGCGTCGTGGCCGGCGCGGTGCTGTGCTGGGCGCGGGCGCTGGGCGAGTTCGGCGCGACGATCACGTTCGCGGGCAACTTCCCCGGCACCACGCGGACGATGCCGCTGGCGGTCTACCTGGCGCTGGAGACCGAGCCGGAGGCGGCCATCGTGCTCAGCCTGGTCCTGCTCGCCGTCTCGGTGGTCATCCTGGCCAGCCTGCGCGATCGGTGGGTGAACAGCCCATGACGCTGCGGGCGCACCTGGTGGTCGTCAGGCCCGCCTTCACCCTCGACCTCGCCATGGAGGTCGCGCCGGGAGAGGTCGTGGCGCTGCTGGGCCCGAACGGCGCGGGCAAGACCACCGCGCTGCGCGCCCTGGCCGGGCTGACGCCGCTGACGGGCGGCCACATCACCCTCGACGGCGGCGCCGTGCACGGCCTGGCCACCGAGCAGCGGCCGATCGGCATGGTCTTCCAGGACTACCTGCTGTTCCCGCACCTGTCCGCCCTGGACAACGTCGCGTTCGGGCCGCGCTGCCAGGGCGCCTCCAAGACCGAGGCCCGCCGCACCGCCGCCACCCTGCTGGAGCGGGTCGGCCTGGCCGGCCAGGCCGCCGCCAAGCCGCGCCACCTGTCGGGCGGCCAGGCGCAGCGGGTCGCGCTCGCCCGGGCGCTGGCCGTCCGCCCGCGCCTGCTGCTGCTGGACGAGCCACTGGCCGCCCTCGACGCCCACACCCGGCTGGAGGTCCGCTCCCAGCTGCGCCGCCACCTGACCGACTTCGACGGCGCCACCGTCCTGGTCACCCACGACCCGCTGGACGCCATGGTGCTGGCCGACCGGCTGGTCGTCATCGAGAACGGCGCCATCGTCCAGCAGGGCGCACCCGCCGCCGTCGCCCGCCGCCCCCGTACCGACTACGTCGCCCACCTGGTCGGGCTCAACCTCTACCGCGGGCAGGCCGACGACCGGCGCGTCAAGGTCGGCGAGCTGCTTCTCAGCACCAGCGAACCCCTGCGGGGACCCGCTTTCGTCGCCTTCCCGCCCGCCGCGCTCGCCCTCTACCGCACCCGCCCCGACGGCAGCCCCCGCAACCTGTGGCAGGCCCGCATCGAAGGCATCGAACGGCACGGCGACAACGTCCGCGTCCACCTCGACGGCCCGATCACGGCCTTCGCCGACATCACCCCCGCCGCCCTGGCCGAGCTCGACCTGATGCCCGGGCAGCAGGTGTGGGCGTCGGTCAAGGCCACCGAGACCCACGCGTACCCGGCCTGAACGGCCGGGGTCGCGGGCCGCTGACGATGCGCCGCTCGGCGGACCGGGGTGCATCGACGGCGGCCGGCGGGTGCTCGAAGTGTCGCCGTCTGCGCGCTTCCGGCTACCCGGGTCCCCACCCGGGTGGCCGCAGGTCTACAACCGGGGCGGCGGGTCCAACCCTGCGCCCGGCCGCACTCGACCCAGGTTCGATGACCCGGCGACCGCGCCTCCTGTGGACTTGACGCGTGATCGAGTTCGACCACGTCAGCCAGTCTCCCAAGGACGTCAAGGCGCCCGACGGCGTGCCCTGCACCGTCGGCCGGGCGTTCCCCGGACGTCAAGGAAGTGAACCGACATGAGCCCCAAGCTCGCCCGAACGCTCGCCGGCCTCGCCCTGATCGCCCTGCCGGCGACCGGCTGCGGAGGTGTGGACACCTCCCGAGTGACGCCCGACGCCGTGGTCCCGCTCGCCCAGGCCACGCTCTCCGACGCCGCCGGCAGGCGGGTGGTCGGGATCGGTGAGGCCACGCACGGCAACAAGGAGTTCGTCCAGACCCGCGCACTGATCATCCGGAAGCTGGTCACGGACCACGGCTTCCGCACCGTCGCCCTGGAGGCCGACTTCGGCGGCACGGCAGTGGCCGACGACTATGTCATGAAGGGCGAGGGCAGCGCGGAGGCCGCGGCCGCGGCGCTCGGCTTCGACATCTACCGCACCCGCGAGATGGCGGATCTGATCGAATGGATCCACGACCACAACGCCGCTGTCCCCGACGCGGACAAGGTGCGCCTCTACGGCTTCGACATGCAGCGCTACGACCGGAACAAGGACCGGCTTCTGCGCTATCTCGCCACGGCCGACCCCGCTCGGGTCGGCCCGGTCAAGGAGTCGCTGGCCGGCCTCACCGATGCCACCAGGTCCGATCAGGACAAGGCGGAGGTCACCGCGGCCGCCACCGCCGCCGAACGGCTCGTCGCCCACATGAAGGACAACCGCGAGACGTACGTGAGCCGCAGCTCCGAGGGATCGTTCGTGCTCGCCGTGCACCACGCCGAGACGATCCTGCGCGGCGCGCGGTTGCAGGTGTCCGGGGCCGACTACGCCGCCAAACGGGATGCCTGGATGGCCGGGAACGTCGGCTGGATCGCCGACCTGGAAGGCTCCCAGGGACGGAAGAAGATCATGGTGTGCGGCCACAACGGCCACATCGACAAGAGCGGCGCCGCGTTCCCGTTCGCGTCGATGGGGCGGCGGCTGGCCCAGACGTACGGCGAGGACTACTTCACGATCGGCACGGAATTCGGCACGAGCACCTTCGTCAGCAAGGACGAGGACTCCGGACGACGCAAGCAGTTCACCGTGAGCCACGACTCGCCCCTGGCCGCGCTGTTCGGCGACGAGCCGCTGGGCTACGTCAACGTCGCGCGGGCCTCCTCCAGGCCCGGCAACCGCGAGCTGCTCGCCTCGGAGATCCCGATGGGCAGCGTCGGCGACGGGTTCCGGTCGATCTACAGCCACCTGAGCTCGGCCTACACGGTCACGATGACGCCCGCCCAGGCCTACGACGCCCTGGTGTACGTGCCGAAAGCCGGCCCGGTCACGCCACTGTGACGGTGCCCCCGGGGCCGGAGGGGGCGTCGTCCGTCGCCGGTCAGGGCCGGCCGCGGACGGCGCCCCGCCCTGCTCACCAGGTCTTGCCGGCCTGCTGGCGTACCGCGCGGTTGATCCGGTTGAAGAAGTTGGTCAGCGCGATGTTCAGCACGAGCGCGGACAGTTGCTCGTCGCCGAAGTGGGCGGCGGCCGCGTCCCAGATCTCGTCGGTCACGCCCGGCGCCCCGTCCTGGATCCGGGTGGCGGCCTCGGTCAGCGCGAGCGCCGCCCGCTCCGCCTCGGTGAAGAAGGGGGTTTCGCGCCAGGTGACCACGTTGTGCAGCCGCTCGTCGGTCTCTCCCCGTTTCCTGGCCGACGCGACCCCCGCGTACACGCACGGGCTGCAGCCGTTGATCTGGCTGGCGCGCAAATGGACCAGTTCGAGGAGGAGCGGGTCGGCGCCGCCGGCGTGCACCGCCCTGTAGAGGTGCTGGATCGCCGTCATGACGTCGGCGTTCTCCGGGCTCTTCATCCGTGCTTCCATCGGTTCTGCCCTTCATCGGTTACGTGTGCCCGTCCGGGTCCGTCATCACCTATGACGGGGCGGTTCCGAGGAAGGTAACGACATGTCCGACACCAGCCCGGCGGCTCCGGTGGCCGAGGCGTTCGAGTCGCACCGCGACCGGCTGCGCGCGGTCGCCTACCGCATGCTGGGCTCGCACGCCGACGCCGACGACGTGGTCCAGGAGGCCTGGCTACGGCTCTCCCGCCAGGACCCGGCGGCCATCCACAACCTCGCCGGCTGGCTGACGACGGTGGTCGGCCGGATCAGCCTCGACGTCCTGCGCGCACGCCGGAGCCGCCCTGAGGCGTCCTACGACGACCGGCTGCCCGAGCTCGTCGTGGTGGCCGACGACGGCCTCGCGCCCGAGGACGACGTGGCGCTCGCCGACTCGGTGGGGCTCGCGCTCCTCGTCGTCCTCGAGTCGCTCCGGCCGGACGAGCGGCTCGCGTTCGTGCTGCACGACCTGTTCGCGGTGCCGTTCGACGACATCGGCCAGATCCTCGGCAAGTCCGCCGACGCCGCCAAGATGCTCGCCAGCCGGGCCAGGAAGAAGGTGCAGGCGACCGGGAAACCGGCGGCGGCCGGGCGCGAGCAGCGTGAGGTGGTCCAGGCGTTCCTGACGGCGGCTCGCCACGGCGACTTCGAGGGCCTGCTGCGCGTGCTCGACCCCGAGGTGAGGCTGACCGTCGACATCCCTGGCGGCAGGGTCGTCGTCCTCGGCGCCACCGAGGTCGCGGGCCGCTCGCGCGTGTCCTCCGGGGCGGCCGTACGGTACCGGGCGGTGCTCGTCAACGGCCTGCCCGGGATCGTCTCCTGGCGCGAGGACGGCACTCCGCTGTCGGTGCTCGCGTTCACCGTCGCCGACGGCCGCATCGCCGGCATCACGGTCCTGGCCGACCGGACGCGGCTGGCGGCGATGATCCTGCCCGATCCAGCCTGAGTCGCCGCCGGGGCGGAAACGGCACATCTCCCGAACACACCGGGCGAGGCGGTCACAGTGATCAGCATCATCGTCACATAGGGTAACTGGCAATCACTTTCCGTCACTGCCTGTGGAGGCAACACCATGAAGTCCACTGCCCGTATGACCGCCATCCTGGCCACCGGCGCCATGCTGACCGTCGCGCTCGCCACTCCCGCCGCCGCCGCCCCGGCCCCGTCAGGGGACCTGCTCGGCTCGCTGCTCGCCCAGGTGGGCAACCTCCTCGGAGGCATCCTGGGCGGAGGGGCGCTCGGCACCATCCTTCCCGGCCTCCTCGGCTGAGCGGCCGAGCGGCCGAGCGGCCGAGCCCGAGTCTCGCCGGCAGCCGGCGCGCGCCCGTCCGTGGACGCCCGTGCGCGGGCCGTCGCGGGCAGGCCTTCCCCCCGTCCATCACGTGTCTTCGGCCGGGCCGGCTCCGGGCCTCAGGTGGGCGGCGAGAAGTTCGGCCAGGTGCAGCGGGCGGCGTTCGGGAGCGGTGTGGTTGATCTGGGTACGGCAGCTGAAGCCGTCGGCCAGGATCACCGTGTCCGCGCCGGCGCCGCGGATGGCGGGCAGCAGCTCGTGCTCGGCGCAGGCCAGTGACACCTCCATGTGCCCGGCGGTGAAGCCGAAGTCGCCCGCCAGGCCGCAGCAACCTCCCACGGTGCTCAGCCGGGCCCCGGCGCGGGCCAGCAGATCATGGTCGGCCTGGTGGCCGAGGACGGCGTGCTGGTGGCAGTGCGGCTGGCCGAGGACGTCACGGTCGATGGCGGGCGGCTGCCAGCCGTCGGTGCGCGTCAGCAGTTCGGCCAGCGTCGTGGTCTGCTCGGCCAGGCGCGCGGCGTCGCGGTCGTGCGCCAGCAGGGCCGGGGCGTCGTCGCGGAAGACCGCCGTGCAGCTGGGCTCGAGGCCGACGACGGGGATGCCCTGCCGCAACAGCGGCGCGAGCGTGCGCAGCGTGCGGCGCAACATCCGCTTGGCGACGCCGAGCTGGCCGGTGGAGATCCAGGTGAGCCCGCAGCACAGGGTGCGCGGCGGGATGAGCACCCGGTAGCCGGCGGCTTCGAGCACCGTGACGGCGGCGGCGGCGATGCGCGGCGCGAGGTTGTCGGTGAAGGTGTCGGGCCACAGCAGCACGCTGCCGCGCTCGCCGGTGCCGCGCGGACCGCGCCGCCGGTAGGAGTCGCTGAAGCGGGTACGGGCGAAGGCCGGCAACGATCGGCGGGGTTCGATGCCGCCCAGCCGCTTGACCAGCCCGGCCAGGCCGGGAGCGTGCGTCAGCGCGTTGACCGCGCCCGGCGCGAAGGCGGCCAGCCGGGCCCACAGCGGCAACCAGCCCATGCTGTAGTGGGCCGCGGGGCGCAGCCGGTGCGCGTAGTGGTGGGCGAGGAACTCGGCCTTGTAGGTCGCCATGTCCACGTTCATCGGGCAGTCGTGCTTGCAGCCTTTGCAGGCCAGGCACAGGTCGAGCGCGTCGCGTACCGCCTCGGAGCGCCAGCCGCCGGCGACGGGGGTGTCGGCGTGGCCGTTGAGCATCTCGAACAGCAGCCGGGCCCGGCCGCGGGTGGAGTGCTCCTCCTCGCCGGTGGCCCGGTAGGAGGGGCACATGACGCCGCCGGTGTGGCTGCGGCACTGGCCGACGCCGACGCAGCGCATCACGGCCCATTGGAAGCTGCCCTCGTCGTGGGGGTAGCCGAATTCCACGGCGGGTTCCACGGGCGTCCACGCGCTGCCGAGGCGCAGGTCGTCCGTCGCCGCGTTCGGCGGCCCGTACGGGGCGACGATCTTGCCGGGGTTCATCCGGTTCTCGGGGTCGAAGAGGGCTTTGACCTCGCCGAAGGCGGTCATGACGTCGGGGCCGAACATGACGGGGAGGAACTCGGCCTTGGACTGGCCGTCGCCGTGCTCGCCGGACAGGGAACCGCCGTAGGAGACGACCAGGTCGGCGGCGCGGCGCAGGAAGGCGTGGAAGGCGGCGACGCCGTCGGCGGTCACCAGGTCGAAGGGGATGCGGGTGTGCACGCAGCCCTGCCCGAAGTGCCCGTAGAGCGCGGCGTCGCCGTAGCCGAACTCGGCGAGCAGGCGGCGCAGGTCACGCAGGTAGTCGCCGAGCCGCTCCGGTGGCACGGCCGAGTCCTCCCACCCTTCCCAGGTCACCCGCATGTCCGGGACGCGGGCGGTGGCGCCGAGCCCGCCCTCGCGCAGGGCCCACAGCTGCCGTTCGGCCTCTTCGTCGTCGAAGGAGGACACGTGCGGTTGGTGCCTGCTGCCGCGCAGGTCGCCGATGAGCGCGTGGGCGCGCCGGTCGGCCTCCTGCCGGGTGCGTCCGGCGAAGGACACCATGAGCCAGCCGCCGCCTTCGGGCAGCCTGGCCAGCGCGTCGGCGTTCATGTGCCGGCGGCGTTCGTCGTTGATCAGCTTGTCGTCCAGCCCTTCCAGCTGCAGCGGACGGTGGGCGGCGACGCGCGGCACGGCCTCGGCGGCGGCGACGACGTCGGGATAGCCGAGCAGGACCAGCGTCTCGTTCTCCGGCACCGGCACGAGCTTCAGCTCCGCCCGCAGCACGGTCACCAGTGTGCCCTCCGAGCCGACCAGCGCCCGGGCGAGGTCGAAGGGCCCGCCGGGCAGCAGCTGGTCGAGGTTGTAGCCGGACACCCGGCGCGGGATGTCGGGGAAGCGGGCCACGATCTCGCGCGCGTGCGTGTCGGCGATCTCGCGCAGCCGCCGGTAGAGGTCGGCGCGGCGGCCGCCTGCCGCGAGGATGCGCGCGTACTCCTGCCGGCTGGTGGGGCCGACCCACATGCGCGTCCCGTCGTAGGTGAGGACTTCCAGGCGGGCGACGTTCTCGGAGGTCTTGCCGTAGGCCTGGGCGGTCGAGCCGCAGGAGTTGTTGCCGATCATGCCGCCGATCGTGCAGTGGGAGTGGGTGGACGGGCGCGGCCCGAACATCAGGCGCGTGTCCGCGAGCCGCCGGTTGAGCTCGTCGAGCACGATGCCGGGCTCGACCACGCACGTCGCGGCCTGCTCGTCGACGGAGACCAGGCGGTCGCAGTACTTCGACCAGTCGATGATCACGGCGACGTTGCAGCTCTGCCCGGCCAGGCTCGTGCCGCCGCCGCGTGAGGTGATCGGCGCGCGGTGCTCGCGGCAGACGGCCACGGCCTCGGCGGCCGCCTCCACGGTGCGGGGCACGACCACGCCGAGCGGGACCATCCGGTAGTTGGAGCCGTCGGTCGAGTAGGCGCCGCGGCTGCCGGGATCGAAGCGTACCTCCCCGTCCACGCGGGACCGCAGGTCCCGCTCGAGGTCCCGCACGCGCACGTACGGCTGGCCGTCGCGGCGGCGTACGGGGGCGGGAAGGTGCTCGGTCCTGGCCATGGCCCATCACTTCCCCAGCTGGTACGACGTGTCATCGGAGTGCCGCCTGCCCCCTCGCACGGGCCTGAATCCCGACCCCTCGGAAGATCACTTCTTTACGCCGGACGACGTCTGCCGGGGTGCCATCCAGCGGTTCGACGTGCTGCGCGCCTGCCTCGGCCGGCTCGCCTATCCTGCGTGAGCAGGGAGGACGACATCGCGGCCCGGGGCGATGCGACGGCGAGAGAGCTCGTGCGAGAAGTTCCGGCGGGGATGTCAAGGCGGCGGTGGCGGCTCCGACCAACCGGTCGAAGGGGCCCAGCCGGGGCTCCGCGCAACACGAGGAGTACGACATGAAGTTCCTGATCAGCATGCACATCAACCCGGCCGTGCTGGACGCGCTGACCGACGAGGAGAAGGCGGCGATCGGCGACGGCCACGCCAGGTTCATCGAGGCGCTGAAGGAGTCCGGCGAGCTGATCAACACGCAGGCGCTGGTCGACCCTTCCCAGGCGGCGGTGGTGTCCGTGCGCAACGGCCAGCCCGTGGTGAGCGACGGCCCTTTCCTGGAGTCGAAGGAATACCTGGGCGGCTTCTACCTGATCGACTGCGAGAGCAAGGAGCGGGCGATCGAGCTGGCGGCGCAGATCCCGGACGCCGCGATCAAGGGGCTGGGGGTCGAGGTGCGGCAGGTCATGTTCGCTGACGGGCCGTCGGAGGCATGACGGCGCCGGCCGTCGAGGACCTGCTGCGTGCGCTCGCGCCGCAGGTCCTCGGCACGCTGGTACGCCGGCACGGCCAGTTCGAGGGGTGCGAGGACGCCGTGCAGGAGGCCGTGCTCGCCGCCACCGTGCAGTGGCCGGCCGAGGGGGTGCCGGACAACCCGCGCGGCTGGCTGGTGACCGTCGCGTCCCGGCGGCTCATCGACCAGATGCGCAGCGACCACGCGCGCCGCGAGCGGGAGTCGGCGACGGCCGCCGAGGTGGTGCCGGAGGACGTGCCGGGCACCGACGACACGCTCCTCCTGCTGTTCCTGTGCTGCCATCCGACGCTGACCGCGGCCTCCCAGACCGCCCTGACGCTGCGGGCGGTCGGTGGCCTCACCACTGCCGAGATCGCCCGCGCGTTCCTGGTGCCGGAGGCCACGATGGCGGCCAGGATCAGCCGGGCCAAGCAGCGCATCAAGGCCGCGGGCAGCTCGTTCAGCCTGCCGGATGGCGCGGAGCGGGAGGAGCGGCTGCGGGTCGTCCTGCACGTGCTCTACCTGATCTTCAACGAGGGTTACACCGCCTCGTCGGGCAGCGAGCTGCACCGCGTCGACCTCGCGCACGAGGCGATCCGGCTGGCCAGGATGGTCCACGGGCAGCTGCCCGGCGACGGCGAGGTGACGGGGCTGCTCGCGCTGATGCTGCTGACCGACGCCCGCAGGGAGGCGCGTACGACAGCGGCGGGCGACCTGGTGCCGCTGGCCGAGCAGGACCGCACGACGTGGGACCGCGGCCTGATCGACGAGGGCATCGAGCTGGTCAAGGCGTCGCTGGGCGCCCCGGCGCTGGGGCCGTACCAGTTGCAGGCCGCCATCGCCGCGACGCACGCCGACGCGGCGACGGCCGAGGAGACCAACTGGCCGCAGGTGCACGCGCTCTACCTGATCCTGGAACGGATCGCGCCCAACCCGATGGTCACGCTGAACCGGGCGATCGCGCTCGCCGAGACCGAGGGCCCGGCCGCGGGACTGGAACTGCTGTCCACGTTGGACGGTGACGAGCGGATGGCCGGGCATCACCGGCTGCTGTCCGTGCGGGCCCACCTGCTGGAGCGGACCGGCGACACGGCCGGTGCGTACGAGCTCTACCGGCGTGCCGCGAAGGCCACCGCGAGCATCGCCGAGCAACGCTACCTGGAGTCCCGGGCCGGCCGGGTGCGGCCCTAGCGCGGGTTGACCGTTCGGAACCACGCGTTGCTGTCCGGGAGGAACTGCAGCACGATCGCCGGGGCGACGAACAGCACGGTCCAGATGCCGAACAGCGACACGGCCCCCAGCACGGTCAGCGCGGTCCGGGCGCCCGTGCTGCCCTGCCGCATGAGCTTGGCGAGGACGATCAGGGCCACGGCGACGCCGATCCACAGGAGCAGGGCGATCGGCCCCGTGCTCAGAGGGGGCGAGTCAGGGCTGAGGGCCGTGAAGATCACGCCGGCGGCCAGCAGCGCCCCGAAGCAGATCCACACCGTCGAAGCGATCGTCACGGTCCGCGGCGGGGGCGTGCAGTAGACGCTCGCGTCGTGCTCGGGCGGCTCGTCCTGCTCGGGCGACTCGTCCTGATCGGGCGGCTCGTCCTGATCGTGTGGCCCGTGCTCGCTCGTCATGGTCACGCAGTCTTCCACAGGGCTCTCGGGACCGGTACCGAGCCGCCGTCCGCGCCGTTCCGATCTGGCCGGCAGGGCGTGCGCGGTGTGGTGACGCGACCTGATGCGGCTTGATGCAGCTTGCTGGCAATTGCGGCATATGTGCAAAATGAGGTCGTTCGTCGCGTCACCATCGCTCGACCTCTCACCTCCGGAGACTCACCACATGAGCCGCACCCCAGCCATGCCGATCACTCGCGACAGCGCGCCGCTGAAGGCGGTCGCCGGATCATGAGAAGGTTGCTCGTCCTGGTGGCGGCCCTGACGCTGACCGCCTGCGGGCAGGCGCCCGCCACGCAGGAGACCGATACCGCCGCGGCGCCGCGGCCCGGTTTCCCCGTCACGGTCGAGAACTGCGGGCGCACCCTCACCTTCGACCAGCCGCCCGCCAAGGTCGTGACCGGCTATCACCCGTCCCTGGAGACGCTGCTCGCCCTCGGCCTGGGCGACCGGATCGCCGGTCGTACGAACTTCTCCGAGAGCGCGTTCCTGCCCGGCCAGAAGGAGTCGTACGACAAGATCCCGGAGATCTCGCCGACGATCATGCTCCCCCAGAAGGAGGTCATGCTCGCCCAGGGCGCCGACTTCGTCCTGGACAACGCGATGGCCAGCTTCGACGCCGGCGGCGGCTACGCCACCGTGGAGGAGCTGGACGCCGCGGGCTCCCCGGTGTACATCCTGGGCGGCTGGTGCAGCCCGGAGGAGACGCTCGAGTTCACCCTCGAGGACACGTTCACCGACCTGCACAATCTCGGCAAGATCTTCGGCGTCCCCGCCCGCGCCGCCGGACTGGTCGCCGAGCTGCGCGGCCGGCTCGACGACGTACGCGAGCGCGTCGCCGCCCGGCCGCCGGTCAAGGTGCTGGCCACCGACGGCGGCAAGGGCCCGGTCAACGCCTACGGCGGCGCCGGCATCACCAACCAGATGATCACCGCCGCCGGCGGGGTGAACGTGCTGGCCGGCGTCAGGGGCGACTACACCGAGGTCAGCGTGGAGCAAATCAGCGCCGCCCAGCCCGACGCGATCCTGGTCAGCGAGTACGCCACCCTGCGGGGCGAGACGATGCCGACCGTGCAGGCCAAGACCGCCGACGCCCTCGCCATCGCCAGGAACAGCCCGGCGGCCAGGGCCGAGCGGGTGCTCCCCGTGCCGGTCGCGGCCCAGCATCCCGGTTACCGCAACCTCCTCGCCATCACCGACATCGCCCGATTCCTGCACCCCGACGCGTTCACCTCATGACCAGCGAGACAAGGCAGGCGCCGGCCACGGCCACGACCGCCGGAAGGCCGCGCCGGCGCGGCGGCCGGTTCGCGGCGCTCGTCGTCGCGCTGGCCGTGGCCGTGGTCGCCGCGACGTGGCTGGCGGTGAGCATCGGCGCCGTGCACGTCGCGCTGCCGCAGGCGTGGGGCATCGTCGCCGACCGGCTGGTGCCCGGCCTCGTCCCGCGTACGTGGACGCCGGTGCAGGCGCAGATCGTGTGGGAGTTCCGGCTGCCGCGCGCCCTGCTGGCACTCCTGGTCGGGGCGGGGCTGGCGGTGGTCGGAGCGGTGCTGCAGGCGCTGGTGCGCAACCCGCTGGCCGACCCGTTCCTGCTCGGCGTCTCGTCCGGCGCGTCCTTCGGCGCGGTGCTCGTGCTCATCCTGGGCGCCTCCACGCTGGGCGGGCTGTCGCTGTCGGGCGCCGCCTTCGCGGGCTCGCTCCTTGCCCTGGGCCTGGTGTACGCGCTGGCCCAGCGCTCGGGCCGGCTCACCCCGTCGCGGCTGGTGCTGGCCGGGGTCGCGCTGGCGTACCTCTTCCAGGCCCTCTACAGCTTCGTGCTGCAGCAGGCACAGAGCGGGCGGGCGGCGCAGCAGGTGCTGTTCTGGCTCATGGGCAGCCTGGGCGGGGCCCGCTGGCACATGTTGCCGCTGCCGACCGTCGTGCTGGTCGGGGGCCTGGTCTACCTGCTGTTGCAGCACCGCCGGCTCAACGCGCTCACCGCCGGCGAGGAGACCGCCGTCTCCCTCGGCGTGAACGTCGCCCGCCTGCGGATCACGCTCTTCGTCCTCACCTCCCTGCTGGTCGGCGTCCTGGTGGCCACCAGCGGCGCGATCGCGTTCGTCGGGCTGATCGTGCCGCACGCGGCCCGCCTGCTCGTCGGCGCCGACCACCGCAGGGTGCTCCCGGTCACGGCGCTGCTCGGGGCGGCGTTCCTGCAGCTCGTGGACGTCGCCGCGCGCACCGTGAACGCGCCGCAGGAACTGGCGCTCAGCATCGTCACCGCGCTGTTCGGGGTGCCGTTCTTCCTGTGGCTGCTGCGCCGGCGCTCGGTCGACCGGGCGGTGACCGTCGCATGATGCTCGACCTGCGCGGCGTCTCCGTACGCCTCGACGGCCGCCCGATCGTGCACGAGGCCGACCTCCTGGTCGACGCCAGCGAGTTCGTCGCCCTCGTCGGACCGAACGGATGCGGCAAGTCCACCCTGCTGCGGACGATCTACCGGGCCCTGCGTCCCTCAGCCGGGCTCATCAGCGTGGACGGCGACGACGTGCACGGCCTGTCCTGGCGCGAGTCCGCCCGGCGAACCGCCGTGGTGGCCCAGGAGACGCCCTCCGAGCTCGACTTCACCGTCGGCGAGGTGGTTCTGATGGGCCGCACGCCGTACGAACGTGTCCCAGCCGCCGACGAGGAGCGGTGCGCGCGGGCCCTCGACCGCGTCGGGCTCGCGGGCGCGGAGGAACGCGTCTACGCCACCCTGTCCGGCGGCGAGAAACAGCGCGCGCTCATCGCCCGCGCCCTGGTGCAGGAGACCCCCCTGCTCCTGCTCGACGAACCCACCTCCCACCTGGACATCCGCCACCAGCTGGAGATCCTGCACCTGGTGCGTGAGCTGGGCGTCGCCACGCTGGCCGTGCTGCACGACCTCAACCAGGCCGCCGCGTTCTGCGACCGCCTGTACGTCATGAGCGCCGGCCGCGTTCTCGCCGGCGGCCCGCCCGGCCAGGTCCTCACCCCCGACCTGATCTCCGAGGTGTACGGGGTGCGCGCCGTCCACCGCACCCAGCTCGTCTTCGAAAGGTTCAAGGAGGAGCCGTGACGCCGCCGCCCGGGGAAGATTTTCCGCGGGGGCTGTCACAAGCCCGAGGGTCCGCCCTGTCTTAGCTGGCGACCGGCCGGCACAGACGCCCCGGCGAACCCGAAAGGAAAGTGCCATGAAGATCGTTGTCATCGGCGGAACCGGCCTGATCGGCTCGAAGCTCGTGGCGAAGCTGCGCGACCACGGTCACCAGGCCGTGGCGGCCTCGCCGAACACCGGCGTCGACACCCTCACCGGCGAAGGGCTGGCCGAGGTGCTGGAGGGCGCGCAGGTCGTGGTCGACGTGTCGAACTCGCCGTCGTTCGAGCCCGCCGCCGTGCTGAACTTCTTCGAGACCTCCACCCGCAACCTGCTCGCCGCCGAGGCGGCGGCCGGCGTAGGCCACCACGTCGCGCTGTCGATCGTGGGAACGGAGCGGATGCCAGAGAACGGCTATTTCCGGGCGAAGATCGCCCAGGAGCAGCTGATCGAGAAGTCGGGCATCCCGTACTCGCTCGTGCACGCGACCCAGTTCTACGAGTTCGTCCGCGGCATCGCCGACGAGGCCGCGGTCGGCGACACGGTACGGATCGCTCCCGTGCTCTTCCAGCCCATGGCGGGCGACGACGTCGCGGCGGCGGTCGGCAGGGTCGCGGTGGGGACGCCCCTGAACGGCAGGACCGAGATCGCCGGGCCCGAGCAGTCCCGGATGGACGAGTTCTTCCGCGAGGCGCTGGCCGGCTGGGGCGACCCGCGCGAGGTGGTCACCGACCCGCACGCGCGCTACTTCGGCAGCGAGCTGGGAGAGCGCTCGCTGGTTCCCCTCGGCGACGCGACCCTCGGCAAGATCCGCTACCGCGACTGGGCCGCCCAGAACGCCTCCGGTAAGTAGCCGGGGCGGCACGGCGTGCCCGCGGGCCGGCCTCCCGCGGGCGTGTCCCGCGCGGTCGTGGCGCGGATCATCTGACCGCACCGCAGTGGGCGCGGATCAGCGCGATCACGGTGCCGGCGGTGCGGTCGAGGTAGCTACGGCCGCCGGGCAGCTCCCGCTCCAGGCTGATGTAGCTGCGCCGCCCGACGTGGGTGGCCGGTTCGAGCCGGTGCACGGTGACCTTTCCCGCGCGGACGGCCCGGTTCCATCCGCTCCGGCGGAACAGCCGCCAGCGCTGGGGGAAGATCCAGACGCTGACTCGCTCGATCCAGTCGTCGGCGCTGGTGAGCTGGTGCAGGTGACGGGCGTGGGTGAGATCGTTGGCGCCGTTGTGGAACCCGCCGACGGTGATCAGCAGGAGCGGGGCGCGCAGCCGGGTGTGCAGCTCCCCGGCCGCGCCGGTGGCGACCTGGGCGCCGCCGCTGTAGCTGAGCAGCACCACCGGTGTGCCGCTGCCCGGCCGGTAGCCGGCGAGGCGCAGCTGGTCGACGATCTGGGCGCCCACGGCGCGGTTGTACAGGGGACGGTACCGCCGGTCGGCGGCGACGAAGATCTGCATGACGTTGTGCAGGAACAGCAGGAGCCCGACGCGACGGCGGAGCCACGCCCACACGGGCCGGTCGCCCAGCGGGTCGGCCAGCGGGGAGTACGGCTGCACCTGACCCAGCACCCGCAGCTCGGGCGCCCCGGCGATCAGGGCGCTGACCAGCTGGCCACCGTCGCGGGTGTCGCGGAACCGGCGTTTCCCGATGCCGTCCAGATAGACCAGGTAGGCGTCCGGGGGACGGCCGGGATCCGCGCCGCGTGCGTAGGGCATGCCCTGCGGGAGCTCGGTCGTGGGCGTCCGCCAGCCGGCGGTGTACGCCATCACCTCGTAGCGGGCGAGCAGGGCCTCGGCGAGCAGGACCGGGCCGAGCACCAGGACGAGGAGCGGGAACTCGGTCATGTGAGCTCCCGCGCGGGGGTGCTGATCCGCACGACCAGGCGCCGTACGACGTCGACGGCGGCGGCGAGCCCGATCCCGGCGACGGCCACGCAACCCGCGGCAGGCCACCAGCTCAGCCCTGTCGTCGCGGCGAGCTGGGTCGCGAGGCCGGTCCCCACGCCGACGAGGAGCAGCAGGTGCAGCAGCGGCCCGAGCAGCGGGAACGCGATGACGGCGGCGAGCAGCAGCGGGACGACCAGGCCGGGCGTCCAGGTCAACGCGGCGACGCCCGACACGGGAGCCGACACCAGCAGTTCGGCGAGGGTCCACGCGGTCAGCGGCCACAGCGCGAACACGGCGCCCTCGACCACGGCGCCGGTCAGCAGGAGCAGGATCGCGTTCGACCGCGACACCCCCGGGCGGCGAGCCACCAGGGGCAGGATCCGCCCGGCGGACTCCGACAGCCCGGCGAGCAGCACCAGGACGACGACGGCCGGCGACATGGGTCAGCGCTCCTGCGGCGAATCCGCCGGAGCAGGCCAGCCGGCCGGGCGGTCCGCCGGAAGGTCGGCGGGACGGTCGGCCGGGCGGTCAGCGGGACGGTCGGGCAGGCGGTCAGCTGGGCGATCGGCCGGGCGGGAGGTCCGGTGCAGGTAGTGCTCGAGTTCGTCGGCGGCGCGCAGATAGCCGCCCGCCTCGCGCTGGGCGACCCGCAGGTCGGCCGCCGCGGCCCGGAAGCGTGGCTCGTCGAGCAGCCGCCGGGCGAGCGCGTTCACGGATTCCGCGGCGGCGTCCCCGGTGCGGATGGACAGGCCGGCGCCGAGCTCGACGACCCGCCGGGCCACCAGCGGCTGGTCCGCGCCCTGCGGGACCACCAGCATCGGGACCCCGGCGTGCATGGCCTCGTTGACGCTGTTCATCCCGCCGTGGGTGACGAACAGCGCGGCGCGGGCCAGCACCTCCGGTTGCGGCACGGAGCGGCGGGCGAGCACGTTGCCCGGCAGCGGCTCCAGCGCGGCCGGATCGGTGCGCCCGGTGGAGACGATCACGGTGCCGCCGAGCGGCGCGAGCGCGGTGGCGAACGTGCGCAGCAGCTCGGGGCCGGCGTCGAACACCGTGCCCAGCGAGGCGTACAACACCGGGGCCCGCAGGCGGTCGGCGGGGAACGACGGGTCGGGTG
>NZ_SMKO01000162.1 GCF_004348685.1 Nonomuraea deserti
GCGGAGCTCGCGGGGGCGGCGGGCGGGTGGCCGCAGAGCAGCTCGTAACAGACCGAACCGAGCGCGTACAGATCACCGGGAGCCTGCGCCGCCTGACCGGCGACCCGCTCGGGCGCCACGTACCGCTCGTCGCGGACAGGCGGCTCCTTGCCGTCCATCCCGAACCCGACGGCCTTGAGCACCCCGCTCCCGGCCCGGCGGAAGCTGTCCGGGTCCACCTGGCCGTGCACGACGCCGGCCCGGTGCGCGGCGTCGAGCCCGGCCGCGGCCTGCCCGATCAGGTCGCAGACCTCCACGATCGGCAGCGGGCCCCGCGCGGCCAGTTCCTCGCCCAGGCTGAGCCCGGTGAGGAACTCCATCACCAGGAACGGCGCGCCGTCATGGTCACCGACGTCGAGCACCATGGCCACGTTCGGATGGATGACCCTCGCCACGGCCTGCGCGTGCTGCTTGAGCACCTCTCTCGTGGCGGGCCCCGCCGCCTTGGCGCCGAGGACCTTGACGGCCACGACCCAGTCGGCCCGCGTGTCGTACCCCCGCCACACCTCACCCATCGGCCCGCTGCCGATGCGCTCGTCGAGCCGGTACCGGTCAGCGACCAAGGACGGCGCGCGCTCCGTCGCGTCGGACATATCCCCGCCAATAACTCGAACATCAGTATTTCGACCAACCATAGGGCCACACAGCCTCCGCCGCCCCACCATCGCCCCGGACGGCAGGCTTCTCACCTCCTTGACATAACGACTTTCGTTATTTGCGTGTTATGCCAACCCGATGGATCACCCGGCTCGAGACCTTGCTGACCTACGCCCTCGTCCTCGGCTGCCTGACCGCGCTGGCCGCGGGCCTGCTCTATCTGCTGATGTGGGCGCCGGGAGTGGCCACGGGCCTGCTCGCGCTGTCCACGCTCGTCCGGGCACTGCGCAGGGCGAGGGCGGGCGACAGGGCGCTGTTCTCCGCCACGACCGCCGATCACCTGCGCAGGATCGGCTGGATCCTGATCGCGGGTTCGCTCGCGTCGGCGGCGCTCGGGATGGTGGCGGAGGCCGCGCTCGCCGCCATGCTGCTCACCGAGAGCTATCCGTTCTACCCGCCGTCGAGCGCGCTGCTCTGGGCCGTCGTCGCCGGCTTCGCCGCGCTCGGCGTGTCGGAGATCGTACGGCGGGGCCTGGCCCTGCTCCAAGAGGTCGAGGCCACGATCTGATGGGCGAACCGATCGTCAGGGTGCGGCTCGACGAGCTGCTGAAGGAGCGCGGCATGACGCTCACCGAGCTGTCGCACCGCGTGGAGATCACCGTGGTCAACCTGTCCATCCTGAAGAACGGCCACGCGAAGGCGATCCGTTTCTCCACGCTGGCGCGGCTGTGCCAGGCGCTCGGGTGCCAGCCGGGCGACCTGCTGACGTACGAGTGAATGCAGGCCGGCGGGCCCCACGGACTCGGCGGGCGGAAGAAGTGGCGGAGATCGGCGCCCGACGTCTCTGTGGCCGTCCTCAACGGGCCTGGCGGGAAGCCGGTGGCTTCCCGCCAGGTGTGTCAGGCCGTGGCCGGCTCAGGTGCGCGCGGCGCGCGGCCCGCGGCGGCGCTGTCGAGCGGCTGCGGCGACGCGTTGAAGACGGCCTCGTCGAGGCGACCCTCCGAGCGCGCCACCAGGACCGGCACCACCATCTGGCCGGTGACGTTGGTCGCGGTACGGATCATGTCGAGGATCGGGTCGATCGCCAGCAGCAGGCCGACGCCCTCGAGGGGCAGCCCCAGCGTGCTGAGCGTGAGCGTCAGCATGACGATCGCGCCGGTCAGTCCGGCCGTCGCGGCGGATCCGACCACCGAGACGAACGCGATCAGCAGGTAGTCGCCCACACCGAGCGGCACGCCGAACACCTGGGCCACGAAGATCGCCGCCAGGGCAGGATAGACCGAGGCGCAGCCGTCCATCTTGGTGGTGGCGCCGAACGGCACGGCGAAGGAGGCGTAGCCCGCGTCCACGCCGTTGCGCTCGACGGTGACCCGCTGGGTCAGGGGCAGCGTGCCGACGGACGAACGCGAGACGAAGGCCAGCTCGATCGCGGGCCAGGCGTTGCGGAAGAACTGGATCGGGTTGACCTTGCCCCACACCGCCAGCAGCGTCGGGTAGACGGCCAGCAGCACGATGAAGCAGCCCGCGTAGACGCCGACACTGAACGTGGCGAGCGGCGCGAGCAGGTCCCAGCCGTACGTGGAGACGGCCTTGCCGATCAGGCCCGCCGTGCCGAGAGGAGCCAGGCGGATGACCCACCACAGCGCCTTCTGCACCAGCTCCAGCACGGATCGGTTGAGGTTGAGGAACGGCTCGGCCTTCTCTCCGACGGCCAGGGCCGCCGCGCCGAGCACGACCCCCAGGAAGACGATCTGGAGGACGTTCACCTCGGTGAAGGCGGTGACGACGTTCGTCGGCACGACGCCGGTGACGAAGTCGAGCCAGCTGCCGGAGCTCTCCGGCGCCTTGGCCGCTCCGGTGTCGAGGGTGACGCCCTGGCCGGGGTTGATGACCAGGCCGAGCCCGATCGCGAACGCCACTGACACGAGCGCGGTGAGGAGGAACCAGAGCAGCGTCTTGGACGCGAGCCTGGCCGCGCCGCTGACGTTGCGCAGGTTGGCCACGCTGACCAGCACGGCGGTGAAGACCAGGGGCGGGACGGCGAGCTTGAGCAGCTGGACGAAGATCGCGCCGACCTGGGTCAGCGTCTCGGCGAGCCAGGCCACGTCCCAGATCCTGGCGACGAACCCGAGCGCGACGCCGGCCACGAGGCCGAGCAGCAACTGCAGGGAGAAGGAGAATCTCTTCACGGGGGAGCTCCGAGGTTTCGCGGCATGCCGAAGGCACGCCCAGGGGTGGAGGGGTCGTAGACGGAGCGATCAGAGACAGAGAGAGCCGCGCGTCCGGCACAGGTCGATGTGCAGCCGGCCGACCAGGCGCACGAGCACGACAGAAAACCTCACAAAGCCCGTTAACTACCCTGTATTTACGGATATTCCCCAGTGAGTGTGATTCAGCTCATTATTCGGCGATCTCCTTGATCGTCTCGATGAGGCGTACGCGCTCCTCGTGCGTCCTGCCGAGCGGCGTCACGTTGAGCGTGGTCACGCCCGAGTCCTTCAGCGCCCGCACGCGGTCGCGCACGAACCCCTCGCTGCCGATCAGCGACATCTTCTCCAGCAGCTCGGCGGGCACCAGCGCGGCGGCGGCGTCCTTCTTGCCCTCCAGGTAGAGGTCCTGGATCTGCTCGGCCTCCTTCTCGTAGCCGTAGCGCCTGGCCAGGTCGTTGTAGAAGTTCTTCCCCTTGGCGCCCATGCCGCCGATGTAGAGCGCCGCCATCGGCCGGCCGAACTCCAGCAGCCCCGCCACGTCGTCGCCGATCGCCAGCGACGCCTGCGCGATCACGTCCAGCTCGCCCAGCTCCGGATCGCGCCCGGCCTTGCCCGCGGCCAGCGAAGGACCCCACACGTCCGCGGCCTTCTCGGGGTAGTAGAAGATCGGCTCCCAGCCCTCGGCCAGCTCGGCGGCCAGCTCGACGTTCTTGGGACCGATGGCGGCGACCACGATCGGGATGCGGGAGCGTACCGGATGGTTGATCAGCTTGAGCGGCTTGCCCAGGCCCGTTCCCTGGCCGGGCGGCAGGGGCAGCGTGTAGTGCCTGCCGTCGTGCTCCAGGCGCTCGCGCCGCCACACCTTGCGGCAGATCTCGATGACCTCCCGCGTACGCCCCAGCGGCGCGGTGTACGGAACCCCGTGGAAGCCCTCGATCACCTGCGGCCCCGAGGCGCCCAGGCCGAGCGTGAAGCGCCCGTCGGAGACGTAGTCGAGGCCCGCGGCCGTCATGGCCAGCAGCGCCGGCGTGCGGGAGTAGATCGGCAGGATGCCGGAGGCGATCTCCAGCCGCTCGGTCCTGGCCGCGATGTAACCCATCTGGCTGACCGCGTCGAACGAGTAGGCCTCGGCCACGAACACGATGTCCAGGCCCGCCTTCTCGTAGTCGGACAACTCCTCAACCGACTCCTTGAAGCCGCCTGAGTAGTTGAGTGCCATACCGATGCGCATGCCGGACTCCCGCTGACCGAATGTTGTTCCGTTCGAGTGGGAACAGGCTATCGTGTCCGCCGATCGGAGCGGGAGCCGCTAACCTGGATCAGATGCTGAGCCGGATCGTCGTCATCGTCTCGGCCGCGGTGGCCATGACCCTGGCGGGGCATGGGCTGATCCCGGCGCTGGGCGGGTTCACGCCCGTTCTGGAGAGCCTGCTGCCCTGGATGGGCTGGTCCGTTCCTGTGCTGCTCGCGGCCGCCACGCTGGCACGTTCCAGGGCGGCCGCCGCCGCGGCGCTGGTGCCCGGGATGGTGTGGGCGGCGATGTTCGGGTCCACGCTGCTGCGCACGCCGCCCGGCGGCCCCAGCGACCTGACCGTCGGCACGATCAACGTGGGCGTGCGCAACAACGCCTCCGGCGAGGCCGTGCGGCAGGTCGCCAAAGACCTCGACCTGCTCGCCGCCCAGGAGCTGACCCGCGGCGGGCCCGCGGCCAAGCAGCTCAACAAGATGTTCCGCTACCGCTACCCGGTCAGCACGGTCGGCCTGTGGAGCCGCTACCCGATCAGCAAGAGCAGGCCTCTCGACGTCGGCATGGGCTGGCCGCGGGCGCTGCGCGCCGTGATCTCCACGCCCAAGGGCAAGGTGACCGTCTACGTCATGCACCTGGCCTCCGCCCGGCCCGGGCACACCACCTCGCGCGACGCCTCGCTCGCGCAGGCGCGCAGGCTCATCGACGCCGACTCCAGCGAGCGCATCCTGCTGCTCGGCGACCTCAACACCGCCACCACCGACCGGGGCATGCGCGGGCTCACGCCGCCGCTGACCGACGCCCAGACCGAGGCCGGCGACGGCTTCGGCTTCACCTGGCCGTCGGAGTTCCCCATCACCAGGCCCGACCACATCCTGTACAAAGGCATGACTGCCACCAAGGCGGGCGTGGCCCCCGCGACCGGCAGCGACCACCGCGCGGCCGTGGCGTCACTCCGCCTCTAGCAGGTGCAGGTCCTCCGGCGTGTCGATGTCGGCGGGGTCGCCGTGGCCGTCGCACGGCACCTCGGTGACCAGCTCGGGGTGGGCCTTGATGTACGCCCGCGCGCCGACGTCGCCCTCGGCCAGCTCCGCCACCCCCGCGAAGTGCTCCCGGCCGATCAGCACCGGATTTCTGCGCCGGCCACCATAGGTGGCCACCGCCAGCCCCGCGCCCGACGCGATCAGCGCGCGCACCGCGCCCGGGCGGATCAGCGGCTGGTCGACCAGCGCGACCACCACGGACTCCGCCTCCTCGGGCAGCGCGGCCAGCCCCACCCGCAGGGACGAGCCCATGCCGGCCGCCCAGCCGGGGTTGCGCACGGTCACCGCGCCCCGCACCTGCACGGTGGCCGCGCCGAGCACCACCACGACGGGATGGCAGCCGCCCTCATCCAGCAGCCGCACACCCCGGTCGACCAGCCGCTCGCCGGCATATTCCACCAGCGCCTTCGGCGTGCCCAGCCGGGAGCCCCGCCCGGCGGCCAGCAGCAGCCCCGCCACCCCGCCGGTCCTCATGAACCCTCGTGATGGATGCGGCCCCGCGTGGCCGACAGCGGGGCGCCCGAGCCGCCCCACCGCAGCTGGATCAGCTCGGCGGCGATGGACACGGCCGTCTCCTCGGGCGTGCGCGCGCCGAGGTCGAGACCGATGGGCGAGCGCAGCCGGGCCAGCTCGTCCTCGGTGAGACCGGACTCGCGCAGGCGCACCAGCCGGTCGTCGTGGGTGCGGCGCGAGCCCATGGCGCCCACGTAGCCGGCGCGGGTGCGCAACGCCACCTCCAACAGCGGCACGTCGAACTTGGGGTCGTGGGTGAGCACGCAGATCACCGTGCGCTCGTCCACCTCCACGGAGGCCAGGTAGTCGTGCGGCCACTTGACCACCACCTCGTCGGCGTCGGGGAAGCGCTTGGCGGTGGCGAAGATCGGCCGGGCGTCGCAGACCGTGACGTGGTAGCCGAGGAACTTGCCCACCCTGGCCACGGCCGCGGCGAAGTCGATGGCCCCGAACACCAGCATCCGCGGCGGCGGCGCGAACGACTGGACGAACACCGCCAGGTCGTCCAGCCGGCGCTCCCCCTGGCCGCCGTAGTGCCTGATGCCGGTCAGGCCCTGGGCGAGCATGCCGCGGGCGTCGTCGTCCACGGCCTCGTCGAGACGCTCCAGGCCGAGGCCGCCCGACGAGCGGTCGGGCCAGACGATCCGGCGGGCGCCGACCTGGCCGGGGCCGGAGACGACGGTGGCCACGGCGACCGGCCGGCGCTCCTTCACGGCCGCGGCGATCTCCTCGAGCTCGGGGAACGTCTCCCGCGAGACGGGCTCGACGAAGACGTCGATGATGCCGCCGCACGTGAGCCCGACGGCGAACGCGTCGTCGTCGCTGACGCCGTACCGCTGCAGGACCGGCCCGTCGGTCTCCGTGAGCAACTCGGTGGCCAGCTCGAACACCGCGCCCTCGACACAGCCGCCGGACACGCTGCCGGCCACCTCCTCGCCGCGCACCGCCATGGCCGCGCCGGGCGGCCGCGGCGCGCTGCTGAACGTGCTGACCACGGTCGCCAGCCCGAACCGGTGCCCGGACCTCCACCACTCCATGATCTCCGGCAGCACGTCACGCATGGGCGAGCCTTTCGCTGAGTTGCTCGTAGGCGGCCAGGCTGTGCCCGGCCACCAGGTCGTCGAGATGCGGCAGAGCGGCCCGCATGCCGCCGGTGAGCGGCTGGTAGTCCGCATACCCCTTGTGCGGGTTGACCCAGATCACGCGGTGCGCCTGCCTGGCCAGCCTGGCCATCTGGGTGCCGAGCAGCTGGGGGTCACCGCGCTCCCACCCGTCGGAGGCCATCACCGCGATCGTCCCTCTCGCGCTGTAACGGGCCAGGTATTCGCGGAGTTCCTCCCCCAGGCGGGTCCCCCCGCTCCAGTCGGGAATGGTCTTGGAGACCTCGTTCAGCGCCGTGCCCGGGTCGCGGTGACGCAACTCGGCGGTGATCGGGGTCAGCCGGGTGCCGACGGAATAGACCCTGGTGGCCCTGGGCTCGCTCCTGACCAGCGCGTGGGCGAAGCGGAGCAGGGTCTCGGCGTACGGGGCCATGGAGCCGCTGACGTCGACGAAGAGCACCACCGTACGCGGCCTGGTGGTGTGCCTGCGGTGCCTGAGCCGCGCCACGTCGCCCTTCCTGAGCGCGTCGCGGATGGTGCGCCGCTGGTCGAGCGCGCCCCGGTGGGCGCTCTCGAACCGGCGGGAACGCCGCCGCGCCCGCCCGCCGCGCAGCAGGGAGAGCATCCGGTGCACCTCGGCCCGTTCTGCCTCCGTCAGCCGGGCCACGTCGCGGTGCCGCAGCACCTCCGCGCGGCTCGCGGTGGCCGGCGCCGCCGTCCCGTCGTCGTCGCCGCCATCGCCGGTCTCGGCCTGCGCGGCGAGGTGCCGGGTGACGCCGGCCGTGCTCGTACGCGCGACGCCCGCCCGCAGCCCCCCGAAGTAGGCGGCGAAGCACCGGTCGTAGCGCGGCAGGTCGTCGGGGGTGGCGCACAGGGTGAGCCGTCCGGCCCAGTAGACCTCGCCCGGGTCGGTCACGTCGAGGTGGCCGAGCGCCCTGAGCAGGTTCTGGGTGCGCTCGTGGTCGGCCGCGACGCCGGCCGCGCGCAGCGTCCTGGCGAACCCCGTCAGGGTGGCGGCCAGCTCATCCATGGGCGAGCAGCCCGTTCCCGAGCACGGCGGCGACGTCCTCGCGGTATTTCAGCGCCGCGCCCAGCGTGGCCGCGGCCTTGCCCGGGTCGAGCTCCTTGGCACCGAGCGTCAGCAGCGCCTCGGTCCAGTCGAGCGTCTCGGCCACGCCCGGCGGTTTGACCAGGTCGGCTTGGCGCAGCCGCTCGGCCGCCCGCGCCACCTGCACGGCCAGCGTCTCGGTGCAGCCGGGCAGGCGGCGCAGCAGGATCGCGACCTCCCGGTCGAAGCTCGGATGCTCCAGCCAGTGGTAGAGGCAGCGCCGCTTGAGCGCGTCGTGCACCTCGCGCGTCCTGTTGGAGGTCACCACGACCACCGGCGGCGTCGCGGCCCTGACGGTGCCCAGTTCGGGGATGGAGATGGTGAAGTCGGAGAGCACTTCGAGCAGGAACGCCTCGAACTCGTCGTCGGCCCGGTCGATCTCGTCCACGAGCAGCACGCTCGGCTGCGTCTCCACGGCCTTCAGCAGCGGCCTGGCGATCAGGAACCGCCGGTCGTAGATCTCCCCTTCGAGCCGGCTCACGTCGGTGATCCCGGCGGCCTCCGCGGCCTTGAGGTGGAGGAGCTGGCGGGCGAAGTCCCAGTCGTACAGGGCCTGCGCCGCGTCGAGCCCCTCATAGCACTGGAGCCTGATGAGCGGCGCTTCCAGCAGCGTCGCGAGGGTCTTGGCCAGCTCGGTCTTCCCGACACCGGCCTCTCCTTCGAGGAACAGCGGCCGTCCCATCCGCAGCGCGAGGAAGGCCGCCGTGGCCAGCCCCTCGTCGGCCAGGTAGGCCTGCCGGTCGAGGAGCTCGATCAACTTGTCCGGCGACTCGATGTCCATTGCCTTGATTGTCCGCCGTAGCACGCTTTCAGGCTACGCCGCCCCCGCCGCCGGCCCCATCTCCGGCGGGGACGGCGGACCGGTCATTCCTCGCGTGCCTCGCCGCGCTCGCGGATCAGGGCCTCGAGCTCGGCCGTCGCCCGGCGGGCGCGGGCCTTCTCCGAGCCCTGGATGCCCATGGCGCCGATCGTGCGCCCGTCGGAGAAGTCGATCCGCGGCCACGGGTCGCCCACGAGGAGCGTGACGTCGAGGATCTCCGGCCAGCTGTAGCGGTGGGTGCGGACGGCATTGACGATCGTGATGCCCTCCTCGTCGGCCTCCACCCGCACCCGCCCCAGCAGGTGCAGCACGTACGCCACCGCGCATCCGAACGCCACGATCGCCACCCGGTCGGGCAGCTTGAACGGCGCGGCGATGAGGACCGCCATGACCACCGCCCCCAGCACGATCAGCACGGCGAAGCCGTAGGCGACGATCCTCGCCCGGCGCGGACGCCAGGTGATGGGCAGGGGCGGTGCGGGCTGCGACACGAAGGAAACCTACCGCACGCTAGCGGAGGTCCCGGAGCAGGAGGGCGGTCTCGAGCGCGGCGACGGCCGACTCGTATCCCTTGTCCTCCTTGCTGCCCGGCAGGCCGGAACGGTCAAGTGCCTGGTCGAGCGTCTCGCAGGTGAGCACGCCGTTGCCGACCGGGGTCCGCTCGTCCAGCGAGATCCGGGTCAGCCCCGAGGTCACCGAGTCGCAGACGTAGTCGAAATGGGCGGTCTCGCCCTTGATGACCGCGCCCAGCGCCACGACGGCGTCGCAGCGGCGGGCCAGCGCCTGGGCCACCACCGGGATCTCCAGCGAGCCCGGCACCCGCACCACCGTCGTCACGGCGCCGCTGTCGTCGCACGCCTGCACGGCCCGGGCCACCAGCTGGTCGGTGATCGTGGCGTGCCAGCTCGCCGCCACCACCCCCACGGTCAGCCCGGACGCGTCCGGCGCCACGGCCCCGGGCCGTCCTTCACCGCTCATGACGCCTCCGAGATGTCGTGGCCGAGCCGGTCGCGCTTGGCCAGGAGATAACGCTCGTTGTGGGGGTTCATGGCCACCGGCATGGGTTCGCGGCCGAGCACCTTGATGCCGTAGCCGTCCATGCCCTTGAGCTTGGCCGGGTTGTTGGTGAGCAGCCGTACCGACTTCACCCCGAGGTCGGCGAGGATCTGCGCCGCGTTGGAGAACTCGCGTGCGTCCACCGGCAACCCCAGCTCCACGTTGGCGTCGACGGTGTCGCTGCCGTTGTCCTGCAGGCTGTACGCCCTGAGCTTGGCCAGCAGGCCGATGCCCCTGCCCTCGTGGCCGCGCAGGTAGACGACCACGCCGCGGCCCTCCTCCGCGATGGCCGCCATGGCATGGTCGAGCTGGACCCCGCAGTCGCAGCGCAGCGAGCCGAACACGTCACCGGTCAGGCATTCGGAGTGGGCCCTGACCAGGACGTTCTCGCCGCCGGTCAGGTCGCCGTAGACGAGGGCCACGTGCTCGCCGCCGTCGAGCGCGCTGGCGTAGCCGTACGCCCGCCACATGCCGTGCGCGTTGGGCAGCCGCGTCTCGGCGACCCTGGTGACCATGCTCTCGGCGCGGCGGCGGTGGTCGGCGAGCTGCTCGATCGAGACCAGGGCCAGATCGTGCTCGTCGGCGAAGCGGCGCAGCTCGGGCAGCCTGGCCATGGTGCCGTCGTCGTTGACGACCTCCGCCAGCGCGCCCGCCGCCGACAAACCGGCCGCCCTGGCCAGGTCGACGGCCGCCTCGGTGTGGCCGCGCCTGGCCAGCACGCCGCCCTCGTGGTAGCGCAGCGGGAAGATGTGGCCGGGCCGTACGAGCTCGTCGGGCTCGGTGGCGGAGTCGGCGAGCGTGCGGATGGTCCGGGCCCGGTCGGCGGCGGAGATGCCCGTGGTGACGCCGTCGCGCGCGTCCACGGTGATCGTGTACGCCGTGCGCATGCGCTCCTTGTTGTGGAACACCATGAGGGGCAGGCCGAGCCGGTCGAGCTCCTTGCCCTCCATGGCCACGCAGATCATGCCGCTGGTGTGCCGGATCGTGAACGTGCACAGGTCGGGAGTGGCCTTGGCGGCGGCGAAGATGAGGTCGCCTTCGTTCTCCCTGCTTTCGTCGTCGACGACCACGACGGGTTTGCCGGCGCGGATGTCCTCGATGGCGCGTTCGATGGGGTCGAGCCTGATGTCGTTCACGGCGCCACCGCCACAGTCCCGCGGTCGGCGTCCAGCCGGGTCGTACGGGATTCGCGCAGCCACTTCACGAACCCGACGAGGACCAGCACGAAGAACACGCCGTACACGTATCCGGAGACCACCAGCCCCGAGTAGAACGCCACCGGCACGCCCACCAGGTCGACGGCCACCCACACGATCCAGAAGTCCACCAGCGCCCTGCCCTGGGCCCAGGTGGCCATCGCGCTGCCGACGAAGATGTAGGCGTCGGCCGCCACCAGGAACGCGCCCTCGGGCAGCGGCACCGTGGCGCCCCACGACAGGCCCGTGACATAGAAGAGCAGGCCGACCGCGGCGGTGCCCAGCACCATGAAGCCGATCAGGACGAGCCGTTCCCACCACACCGCCGGGCGGATGGTCAGCCGCCTGCCGTTCTCGGTGCCGCGCCGCCAGGCCCACCACCCGTAGATCGCCAGGCCGGCGAACATCGCCTGCTTGAGCGCGTTGCCGGTGATGTGCGCGTTGATGGAGGCGATGAACAGCAACACCGAGCCGGTGAACTGGACCGGCCATGTCCACATCGACTTGCGGATGGCGAGCAGGACCGTCGACAGGGCGGCGATGTTGCCCACCAGGTCGGTCCACAACACATGCGTGCCGAATATCTCGAATCCGGCGTTGGCCCAGTTCACTGCCTGACCACCAGCCTCTCCACGTACTTAGCGATCACGTCGACCTCGATGTTCACCATGTCGCCCACCTGGCGGTCGCCCAGAGTGGTGAGTTTCAGCGTGGTCGGGATGAGGCTCACGCCGAAGCTTTCGTCGTCAACCGTCGTGACCGTCAGGCTGATTCCGTCGATCGCGATCGAGCCCTTCTCCGCGACGTACCGGGCGAGCGGCTCCGGCAGCGAGAAACGCACGTCGTCCCAGCTCTCACCGGGCTCCCTGGACAGCAGCGTGGCGGTGCCGTCCACGTGGCCCTGCACGATGTGGCCGCCCAGGCGCTGGTCGGCGCGTACGGAGCGCTCCAGGTTGACGGCGGAGCCCTCGATCAGCGCGCCCAGGGAGCTGCGGTCGAGCGACTCCCTGATCACGTCGACGGTGAACACGTCGTCCTCGACCGTCACGACCGTGAGGCACACGCCGTTGACCGCGATGGAGTCGCCATGCCGGGCGTCGGAGGTGACGAGCGGCCCGCGTACCGACAGCAGGGCTCCGCCTCCTGACCGCTCGATGGCCACGACCTCGCCCTTTTCCTCAATGATTCCGGTGAACATCACTGCTCCCTGCCTAGTGGGTGGACGGGCCGGGCGATCAACCTAAGATCCGGCCCAATGAGCGAAAAGTCATCAAAGGTCAGGCGGTGGATCTCGCCGATCGTGCCCACCCCTGCCGCGCCGAGCGCGGCGCTTCCCGAGCCGAGCAGCGCGGGCGCCACGTAGGCCAGCACCCGGTCGGCCAGGCCCTGCCCGACGAACGAGCCGGCCAGCGTGGGGCCGCCTTCCAGGAACGCGCCGACCACCTCGCGCGCGGCCAGCTCCCGCAGGAGGGCGCGCAGGTCGAGGCCGTCCTCGTGGCGGGGCAGGCGCAGCAGGTCGGCTTTGAGGCCGGTGCGGGCGTCGTCGGCCACCGCGACGAGCGTGGGCGCCCGGTCGTCGAGCACCCTGGCGTGCTGAGGGGTGCGGCCCTCGGTGTCGATCACGACCCGCAACGGCGTACGGCCGTCCCGGGCCGGACCGTCGCCCTCATCGCGACCGGCGCCGGGTGCCCGGGCGGTGAGGCTGGGGTCGTCGGCCAGGACGGTGCCGATGCCGGCCACGATCGCGTCGGCTGCGGCGCGCATCCGGTGCACGTCGGCCCGCGCCTCGGGCGAGGTGATCCACTGGCTGGTGCCGTCTTCGGCGGCCGACCTGCCGTCGAGCGTCGCGGCGAACTTCCAGGTCACGTGGGAACGCCCGAGCCGCGCGTACGTGAGCCACTCCTCGTTGCCCCGCTCGGCCGCGCCGGCGAGCACCCCGTTCGTCACGGGCACCCCGTGCGCCCGCAGCCGCGCGGCCCCGCCCGCGGCCTCCGGGTTGGGATCGGCCACCGCGATCACCACCCGCGCGATCCCCGCGTCGAGCAGCGCCCGGCTGCACGGGCCCGTCCTGCCGGTGTGGTCGCAGGGCTCGAGGGTCACGTAGGCGGTGCCGCCACGGGCGCGCTCTCCGGCCTGCGCCAGCGCGACGATCTCGGCGTGCGGCCCGCCGGCGTACGCGTGGAACCCCTCGCCCGCCACCTGGCCGGCCGCGTCGAGCACGACGCAGCCCACGACGGGATTGGGGCTGGTGGTGCCGTGCCCGCGCCCGGCCAGCTCGATGGCGCGCGCCATGTGCGCGGCGTCCTGCTCGGGAGTCTCCACCCGGGTCTCCTACTCGCCAGTAGCTCTTCGCCACGGCGGGCCCCGGGGGACGTGCGATGGTGCACCCGTGCACCACAGCAGGCGCCCGGCTGGGACACCGGACACCTCGCGCGCTTCCTCCCATCCGGACTTTAACCGTCGGTCCCGGAATTTCACCGGGTCAACCGGCCGATGGCATCGGCCGGGTCGCGGACTGTCACCGCCGGTTCGGAATTTCACCGACCCCGGAGCACGCTAGCTCTTCTCGCCTACCAGTTTGCCATGCCCCGATCCGGGCGCGCGACCACCCCGGGCACAACGACCAACCGACTGCTTGGTCAACGCTCTATGCGGCCATGATGCGCTGCGCGCGGCGGGCCGCCGGGCTGTGGAGCACGTGCCCGGGGACCAGCCCGATCCCGGTGTGCAGCGTCCGCAGCGTGGCGGTCGCCCACAGGTCGCCGACCGGCGTGGCGGGCAGCCCGTACAGGCGTCTCGCCCAGCGCGGCAGCGTGGCGAACGCGAGCAACGTCAGCGCCGGCATCGCCGGCTTGAGCGGCGTGAGCAGGACCGGGAGCGGAGCGTTGAGCGACAGGCGCAGCGGGTGGGCCGCCTCGGGGACGAAGCGCAGCCCCGGCCGCTCGGCGTCGATGTAGGCGCGCAGCTCCGCCACCGAGCCTGGCACCTCCTCCGCCCGCAACCCCACGACCTCGGCGGCCCGCCGCCACTCCGCGACGAACGTGTCGGCCTCGTCGTCCGTCAGCCGCACCCCCGCCCTGCGGGCGACCGACAGGTAGGAGTCGACCTCGCCGACGTGCACCCAGCGCAGCGCGTCGGGCTCATCGAGGCGGAACGTGGTGCCGGTGTCGGGGTCGTGGGCGGTCAGCTTGGCGTGGATCTTGCGTACGCGGCGGCCGGCCCGCTCGACCTCCGCGCGGGTGCCGTACGTGCGCACGCGTACGAACTCCGTCGTGCGGACGAACCGCGACCAGGCTTCGTTCGGATCCATGAGCGCGGAGTTCTGCAGCACCCCGCGCATCGCCCGCGGATGCAGCCCCTGCATCAGCAGGGCGCGAATGCCGCCCACCAGCAGAATCGGCTCGCCCATCACCCGCCACGTCACCGAGCGGGGCCCGAAGATGCCATGGTCGCCCATAAGTGAATGGTTACCCAGACAACGGACACTTCATGTCACGAACCGGCGCGCTCGGCCGCGGCCCTGAGCTCGTCGACGGCGGCCATGGGGTCGGACGCGCCGAAGACGGCGCTGCCCGCCACGAACACGTCGGCGCCCGCCTCGGCGCAGCGCTCGATGGTCTCGCCGGTCACCCCGCCGTCGACCTGCAGCCACACCCGCCCGCCGTGCTTGTCGACGAGCTCGCGCGCCCGCCGCAGCTTCGGCAGCACCACGTCGAGGAACTTCTGCCCGCCGAACCCCGGCTCGACGGTCATCAGCAGCAGCATGTCGACCTCGCCCAGCAGGTCTTCGAACGGCTCGACCGCCGTGGCCGGGCTGAGCGCGAGGCCCGCCCTGGCCCCGAGCGCGCGGATCTCGCGCAGCGTGCGGACGGGAGCGCGCGCCGCCTCCGCGTGGATGGTGACGCTGCCGGCGCCCGCCTCCGCGTACGCCGGGGCCCAGCGGTCGGGCTCGGCGATCATGAGGTGGCAGTCGAGCGGCTTGTCGGTCGCCTTGCGCAGCGACTCGACCACCGGCAGGCCCAGGGTGAGGTTGGGCACGAAGTGGTAGTCCATCACGTCGACGTGCAGCCAGTCGGCGTTGGGCACGGCGGCGGCCTCGTCGGCGAGCCTGGCGAAGTCGGCGGCGAGGATGCTGGGCGAGATCTGTACGGCCATGATGCGCCAGTCTATTGAACGGCCCGCACCCGTCTCGCCGGGGACATCAGCCCGAGCCTGATGAACAGCACCGGCGCACCCAGCTGCACCCAGAGCGCCAGCAGCGCGTATCCGGCGTACAGGACGGCGCCGGTCCGCGGCAGCTGCTCGCGCGTCACGTAGAAGACGGCCGCGGCGACGAGCGTGCCGAGCAGCCAGCGGGCGACGCGCATGCCGGGCGGCCCGCCCGCCTCGAACCAGCCGATCCGGTGCATGATCGAGGCCCCCGCCAGCGTGCCGGCAAGCAGCCCGGCGAGGATGACGACCCGGTCGAGGTTCTCGGGGTCGATGGCGCCTGCCGGGCTCCACGCCGCGGGCGGCGACCAGCCGGCGTAGGGGGCGTTGATGAGCGCCGCCGCGCCGATCAGCGCCAACGACAGCGCCGCGGAGGCGGCCAGCTGCGCCCACAGCGCCTGCCGCCGCCACCACGCCGTCACGGGGCGTTCCAGCCTCATGACGAGCACCAGCACGACCAGCCCGAGCACCACCCCGGCCACGACGTCGGAGAGGAAGTGCACGCCGAGGTAGACCCGGCTCAGGCACACCAGCCCGACGAGCCCGCCCGCCGCCCACCACGCCCACGGCCTGCCCGACAGCGCGGCGAGCCGGCCCAGGCCCGCCGTGCCGCTCTGGGCATGCCCCGACGGCAGGCCGAACGCGCCCTCCTGCGACAGCGGGCGGACGCGGGCGTCGATCCAGTACGGTCGCGGCTGGTGCCAGGCAAGCTTGGCAAGCGCGTTCATGGCGCCCGCCACCATCACCGTGAGCCCGAGGCGCAGGGCGAGTGCGGGGTTGACGCACCAGTAGAGCACGGGCAGGCACAGCAGGTAGAAGGCGTCGGTGCCGAGCGCCGACACCAGCTCCATCACCGGCAGGACCCAGTCGGGCCACTGCTGGAGCCAGATGATCGGCCCGAGCTCCGCCAGGTGCAACTCGTCCAGGAGATCCACCCTGCCCATCGTGTCCCATCCGCGCGCCGTCATGCCCGGTGCGCCGCTCCCGGCGGCGGGATTCGCGCCGCGCCGGCCCGGCGAGCAGGACGGACGGCGCGCGTAACGATCAGTGGCGCTTGCGCAGCAAGGCCAGGAACATGGCGTCGGTGCCGTGCCGGTGCGGCCAGAACTGGGCGTACGGCCCCTCCCCCAGGCCTTCGACGCCCGGCAGGTAGGCTCGCGCGTCGAGCTGCTCGGCGTCCTTCCTGCGGGCCGTGACGTCGCCGACCACGACCCGGGTCTCGGCCAGGTGGGGGGAGCAGGTCACGTACGCCACGACGCCCCCGGGACGCACGGCGTCGAGCGCCGTGCCGAGCAGCCGCCGCTGCAGCTTGCCCAGGTCGCCGATGCCGGCCGGATCGCGCCGCCAGCGCGCCTCGGGACGCCGCCGCAACGCGCCGAGCCCGGTGCAGGGCGCGTCGAGCATGACCCGGTCGAACGCACCCTGCCGCCAGGCCGGCTCGGTGCCGTCGGCGGTGACCACGCAGGCGTCCCTGGTGGTCTGCCAGACCAGCCGCGCCCGGTGGTGCTGCAGGTCGGCGGCCAGCAGCCGGGCCCCTCCAGGAAAGGCGCCGGGGGCTCCGGCGTCGAGCCCTGCCAGGTCCCCGTGGACGGCGATGGCGTCGAGCAGCCCGGCCTTGCCGCCCGGACCCGCGCACAGGTCGAGCCAGCGCTCCTCGCCGTCGCCCTCGACCGGCACCCGGGTCAGGGCCAGCGCCACCAGCTGGCTCGCTTCGTCCTGCACGGCGGCGCGTGTCTCGCCGACCGCCGCGATCTGGCCGGGATCGCCCTCACGCAGGTAGGCCGCGTACGGGGAGTGGCGGGCCGGCGCGGCGCCCGCCTTCTCCAGCTCGCTCACCGAGCTGCGCCCCGGCCGGGCGACCAGCGTCACCAGCGGGCGGGCGTTGTCGGCTTCGAGCAGCGCGGTCAGCTCGTCGGGGCCGTCCAGCGCGTCGCGGAACGCGGAGACGATCCACCGGGGATGTCCGTAGGCGACGGCGAGGTGGCCGACCGGGTCGTCGGCCGGATCGGGCGCGACGATGGGCAGCCACTCCTCGATCGTCCTGGAGCCGATCTTGCGGAGCACCGCGTTGACGAACTTAGCCGCGCCCGCGCCGATGCGCAGGCGTACGAGGTCGACGGTGGTGCCGACGGCCGCGTGCGGCGGCACGCGCATGCGCAGCAGCTGGTGCGCGCCGAGCCTGAGGGCATCGAGCACCTCGGGGTCGGGCGCGCGGTCACTGCACGTCTCGATGATCGCGTCGTAGGTGCCGAGGCCGCGCAGCGTGCCGTAGGCGAGCTCGGTGGCCAGCGCCGCGTCACGCCCCCTGATCCCGCGCTCGCGCAGCAGGCGCGGCAGCAGCAGGTTGGCGTACGCGTCGCGCTCGTCGACGGCGCGCACGACGTCGAAGGCCGCGTTGCGGGCCTGGTCGCGCGCCGGTTTCCGGGGCCTGCGCGTACGGTTGCCGCCGGCCCCCTGATGCCCCCTGGTCGTCATGCCCTCAGACTTTCCACGCGGCCTGGCCGGCGCCCCACCGGGGCCGGTCGTGCCGGGTCACTTGAAGCTCTCTTCGCCTTCCGGGCGGACCCCTCGGACCCACTCGACGGCCCCCATCAGCCGCTTGCCCTGCGGCTGCACGTCGCCGAGCTCCACCGCGTCGGTCGCGGTGCCCACCCGCACCGACGTCTTCGACGCGGCGATCCCGCCCGGCGCGAGCCGCTCGCCGGCGAGCACCCGCACCGGGCCGAGCTTCACTCGCTGCCCCCTGAACTCGGTCCACGCGCCGGGGCCCGGGGTGCAGGCCCGGATCAGCCGGTCGACGTGCAGGGCTGGTCTGTCCCAGGCGACCCGGGCGTCGGCGACGGAGATCTTGGGCGCGACGCTCACGCCGTCGGCCGGTTGGGGCCGTGCCTCCAGAGCGCCGTCCTCGACGCCGTCGAGGGTGGCGGCGAGCAGGCCCGCCCCCGAGACCGCCAGGCGTTCCAGCAGGGCGCCGCTCGTGTCGGACGCCCGGATCTCCTCGGTGACCACGCCGTAGACAGGCCCGGCGTCGAGCTCCTTGACGATCTGGAACGTGCTCGCGCCGGTGATCTCGTCGCCGTGCAGGATGGCGTGCTGGACGGGGGCCGCCCCGCGCCAGGCGGGCAGGATCGAGAAGTGCAGGTTGATCCAGCCGTGCCGGGGCACGTCGAGGGCGGACTGCGGAAGCAGCGCGCCGTAGGCGACCACCGGGCAGCAGTCGGGCTCGAGAGCACGCAGCCGGTCGAGGAAGGCGGGATCGCCGGCCTTCTGCGGGCGCAGCACCTCGATGCCCGCCTCCTCGGCGAGCTCGGCCACCGGGGAGGGGTGGACCTTGCGGCCCCGGCCGGACTGGGCGTCGGGACGGGTGACGACCGCCACCACCTCGTGCCGGGGCGAGTCGATGAGGGTGCGCAGCGACGGCAGCGCCGTCGCAGGTGTGCCCGCGAAGACCAGACGCATGCTTTCAGAGCGCCTTTCCGCCGGTGGGGTGCGGCGAGGCCTTGATCACCGGAGCGGACAGCCCGCTCCACTCGGCCTCGCGCACGGCCTTCATGGCGAGCTTGCGCTGCTTGGGGTCCATGCGGTCGATGAACAGGATGCCGTCGAGGTGGTCGGTCTCGTGCTGGAAGCACCGGGCCATCAGGTCGGTGCCCTCGAGCACGATGGGCTCGCCGTGCATGTTGAAGCCCTTGGCGACGGCGCGGACGGCGCGCGGCGTCGGGAACGACAGGCCGGGGAAGGACAGGCAGCCCTCCTCGCCCTCCTCGTCGATCTCCGGGGACAGGTCGAGGTCGGGGTTGATCAGGTGGCCGAGCTGATCGTCGACGTAGTAGGTGAACACCCGCAGCCCGACGCCGATCTGCGGCGCCGCCAGGCCCGCGCCCGGGGCTTCCATCATCGTGTCGGTGAGGTCTTTGACCAGCTTGCGGAGCTCCTTGTCGAAGTCGACGACCGGGGCCGCCGGGGTGCGCAGCACCGGATCTCCGAACAGCCGGATCGACTGGATCGCCAAGGGGGTCACTCCGTTTCTCGAACGTGGATCAGCCCAGTTTAGTAGAGCATGTCACCTGCCAGAGGCCTCCCGCGCCGCCCGCGGCCGGCGGCGGGCCGCTCACCCGCGAGGGGCCGTCGCGCGCGGACCGTCGTGCGCCAGCGAGCGGGCCTTCATCGCGGCCTTGCGCGCCGCCTTGACCACGGCCTGGTCGTCGTGGGCGGTGGCGAGCATGTCGAGCACCGCGATCGTGTCGGGGTGACCGACCGCGGGTATCTCGCCGACCAGCTTGATCAGGTCTTCGCCGGGCTCGGGAGTGTCGAGCCGGCCGGCCGCGTGACCCGACAGGTGCATGAGCGCGGCCAGGGAGTCGACCGCGATCCAGGTGTGGTCCTCCGGGCTGAGCGCCGGCGCCTCGAGGTCGCGGATGTGCAGCCACGAGGCGGCGTAGCGGCGCATCAGCGGATCGCCGAGCGCCTCCCTGACGGGCTGCTCCGCCTCCGGGCCGAGCTCCTCCAGGATCGCGCCCACCGCGCCGCGCTGCCCCGCCGTGCCGGAGGCGGCGATCTCGATCAGGGCGCGGGCGGCCGACTCGGGCGAGCGGCGCTCCAGCCACCCCGCGACGGCGCTCTGCGTGGCCGCTCCCTTGACCAGCTCGTCGACCAGCTCGGCCGCGGACAGGTCGGCGTACACCTCGACCTCGGCCGCGGTCGGCGCGTCGTGGCCCTCGCGCAGCAGGTCGCGGCGGATGGCCCAGACACCGATCGGGGTGAGCGCGGTGCGGCCCGCGGCGGTCTGCTCCACGAGCCCGCAGTAGGTCAGCAGCGACAGCGCCTCCAGCAGCTCGGCGGGCAGCGCCGCGGCGAGCCTGCGCATCTCGACGGGGCCCGGCGCGCAGGCGACCTCGTGGGACTGGAGGATGCCGCGGGCGAGGTTGGCGGTGGCGACGCCCGAGCGCACGGAGTAGATCGTGGCGAGCATCTCGGCCAGGTGGCCGTCGACCACGGCCGAGCCCGTCAGGCCCTCGTCGGCGCGGTCGAGCACATCCATGACCACGCCGTCCCAGAACTCCAGCGTGGCCTCTACGGTGAGCTGCATCGACAGCGGCCCTCGCGAGGCCCGCCCGCCGAGGATCTGCAGCAGCCCGGTGTTGACGGCGACGATCCAGATCAGGCGCAGCCGGGAGGCCGGCACCCCGAGCTCCTCCGCCGCGGCCCGCGCGGCGGCCTCGTCGAGGTGCCCCTCGGCGGTCACCTGCCGGGTGCCCGTCCAGCTCGTGATCCTGATGGCGTCGGCGACCAGCGGGACCGCGGGCACCGCCCTGGCCAGCTCGGCGTCGGGCGCCAGCAGGACCGGCGGGAACGTCAGCGCCTCATGCTCCACGGGAGTCTCCACAGGAGGCCGTGACGGCACGGCTGCCTGCTCATCGATCAGCTTGCGCAGCTCGGCGAGGTCGAAGACATTGTTGGCCACCCACGAAACTTACTGCACAGGAGTCACATGAGCGTACTCAACGGATGGCCCGGGACCGGGCTTTGAACGCGGCCTTGCGGGCCGCCTTGGCGACCGTGCCGTCGGGTATGGAGCGTCCGAGCAGCTCGAGAACGTCGACGACGTCGGGGTGGTCGACCCGCCACATCTCCTCGATCATGTGGGCGGGCGGGCCGGAGGCCGCCATGTTCTCGGCGAACACCTCGAGATCCTCCTCTGCCGCCGGCATCGCGAGCGCGAGCATGTCGACGCTGACCCAGAGCAGTTCGTCCTGAGTGAGCTGCGGCGCGGGCAACCCCCTGGCGGCCAGCCAGTGGATGGCGTGCGGACGCAGCTCCTGGTCGTCGAGATAGTCGCGCACCTGCGGCTCCGCCTCGGGCCCCAGCCGGTCGACGATGGTGATCGCGATGCCGCGGGCCACGGCGGGCGCGCCGGAGGCGGCGCCCAGCAGCTCGGCCGCGGCCTCGCCGGCATCCCTGCCGGTCAGCCAGCGGCTGATGTCGTCCTCGGCCAGCTCGGCGGGCACGCCTTCGAGCAGCCCTTCGATGAGGCCGCGGGCGTCGGCCTCGGCCAGGTCGGACGCCTGCGGGGCGTCGAGCCCCAGCGACAGGTAGTGCTCGCGCAGCCCCCACACCGCCAGCGGCGTCAGCTCCGCGGTGTCGCCGGTCACCTCGATCATGCCGTGCCAGGCCAGCCGGTCGAGCACGGCGTCGAGGTCGGCCCCGCCGTCGCCGGCGATCTCGTCGAGATAGTCGCCGATCACGGTGACGGGGACCCGCACCTGGAGCCGGTAGAGCATGTCGAACAGGTCGTAGAGGCCCTCGTCGAGCTCGGCCGAGCCGGTGACGGAGCCCCGCGTGCCCGGCTCCAGCATGCGGGCCACCGCCTGCGCCCACGCCTCCATCGGGTCGCCGCCGCTCTCCGGCGGCGGCTGCTCGGCCAGCATCGGCACCGAGGCGAGCCCGGCGCGCAGGTCGTCGGCGGAGGCCAGCCGGGCGGCCGGCAGCGGCGTGCAGCCCGGACAGTCGCAGGGCGCCTCGCCCAGATCGGGCACCTCTCCGGACGGGATGGCGATCGACTGCTCGAGCGACTCCGGCCCGATGGAGCTGAACAGGCTCTTGGCCATGCCGAAGTTGGCCGGGTCGGCGAGCGCCCCCGGCATGCGCGGCTCGATGTCGTCGAGCCTGCCGCGCATGAGCGCCGCCGTCTCCTCGCCGACCGCGCCGCGCTCGCTGAGGTAGGCCACCAGAGTGCGGGCCGCGGACACGGTCTCCCGCGCACTCTCCGGCGGCGCGATGACCTTGCGCGGATAGATGGACAGCAACAGCTCGTCGAACGTCTCGGGGGTGAAGTCACCCAGCTCGTTGACGTTGAGGTAGTCGCTGGCGTAGTCGCAGAGCAGGCGGACCTCGTCCGCGTCCACTTCGACGTCCCGCGAGCGCCCCCAGGCACGCAGGTCGTCGATGGCCTGGTTCACCCATTCGATCGACACAGGGGCACGCTAACGGCTGGCCATGAGTTGAGCGAATCGGGGAAACGGTCTAAATCAGGTCGAGCGGGTCGACACTCACCCTCACCACCTCCGGTGTCTTGCGCGCCGCGCGCACTCCGCTGGCGCCCTTGAGGGCGGCCGCCAGCGCGGCGCCGCCGGCCCTGCGCACCCGGATCATGGCGCGTTCCTGTCCCGGCTCGTCCACCGGCACGGGGCCGAGCACCTGGGCGTCGGGCGGCAGGCGTACCTCGTCGAGCATCTGTCTGACCGCGCTCGCCGCGCCCGTGAGCGTCGCCATCCGCACCGCGGGCGGGAAGCCGAGCTCGGCCCGCTCACCGAGCTCACGCTCGGCGTGCGTGATGGGATCCCACCTGACCAGCGCCTGCACGGCGGGCAGCCCGGCGTCCCCGAGCACGACGAGCTCGGCCGCGGGGCGGAGCAGGGCGGCGGCGTTCATCCAGCGGCGCACCGCCTCCTCGGCCGCCCTCAGGTCGGCCCGGCCGAGCAGCGCCCACCCGTCGAGCAGCACGGCCGCCGCGTACCCCCCTTCCGCCACGGGCTCGGCGCCGGGGGTGGCGACGACCAGCGCGCGGGTGGACGGCACGGTGGCCAGCACGCCGTCGCGGCCCGACGTGCGCACCGGCACGGACGGGAAGGCCCTGCCGAGCTCCTCCGCCGTACGCCTGGCCCCCGTGACGACGGCGCGCAGCCGGGGACTTCCGCAGGACGGGCACCGCCAGCGCGCGTCCACCCGGCCGCACCAGCGGCAGTAGGGGGCGGCGTGGCCGCCCCTGAGCGCCAGCGGACCGTGACACAGCGGCCCACCCTCGCCCGCCCCGCCGGCTCCGCTCCGGCCGGGCTCGCTCTCCTGGCGGGCGGGGTGCTCACGCCGGGCGCCCGCACCCGGCTGCGCGGCCTGGGGCGGGCCGCCGGCCCGGCCCGCACCCCCGGACCGCCCGGCCTGAGACCGCCCGCCGACCGAACCCGCGCCACCAGATTGCCCGGCCTGAGACCGCCCGCCGACCGGACCGGCGCCACCGGACCGCCCGGCCTGAGACCGAACGCCGACCGGGGCCGCACCAGCAGGCGGTCCCTCCGGGGACGGCTCGGCGAGCGGGTCCGGGCCGCCGAGCCGGAGCGCCCCCACCATGGCCGAACCGGGGGACCTCTCACTCGACGACGGGTGGACAGAGGCGGCCGTCCTGGTGGGAGGCAGGACACACCGGGCAGGCGCACGGCAGTGCCGGCAGGCCAGGGCGGGCAGGTAGCCGCGTCGCGGCACCTGCACCAGCACCGGCCCCCTCTCCAACCCCTCCCGCAGGGCCCGCCAGGCGATGCTCGGCAGCCTGGCCTGCCGCGCCGCCTGGTCCTTGGCCAGTTCCGCGTCCTCACCCGCTGGGCGCACGCGGGGGGCCAGGCTCCTGATCGTCGTGCGGGCGGCCACGATCGGCCTGGCCCAGCGGGAGGCGATGAGCTGCGTGGCCTCCGCGGTGCGCGCGTACCCGCCGATCAGCATCGCCGCGCCGGTCCTGTGCGCCCTGAGCCCGAGCACCTCCCGGGCATGCGGGTACGGGGCCAGGCGCTCGGCGTGCAGATCGTCACCGTCGTCCCAGATGGCCACCAGACCGAGATCGGCCACGGGGGCGAACATGGCGGCCCTGGTGCCGACAACGGCCCGCACCTGGCCTCTCAACACCTTCAGCCACCGCCTGTACCGCTCCGCGGGACCCAGATCTGCCGTGAGCGCCACGTGCCTCCCAGCACCGAGCACCCGCTCGAATTCGGCGTCCGCCAGCGCCACGTCCTTGCCGTCGGGGACCACCAGGACCGCTCCCTTGCCGCCGTCCAGCGTCGCCCGTACGGCCTCGGCCATCGCCCTGGCCCACCCGCGGGCGCCGGGCAGGGCCGACCACACGGCCCTGGGCGCCCGCCCACCGCGCAACGCGTCCAGGAAGGACGGCCCGGTGGGATAGGCGTCCCAGGCGCTCTCCCCCAGCGCCGCCTCCCCGCCGGCCCGCACCACCTGCTCAGCACGTCCACCCAGACCGAGATCGGCCACGGGGGCGAACATGGCGGCCCTGGTGCCGACAACGGCCCGCACCTGGCCTCTCAACACCTTCAGCCAC
>NZ_SMKO01000163.1 GCF_004348685.1 Nonomuraea deserti
CAGGTCCTGCCCCCGGCTCGTGCCCCCACCCGGTCGCCGGCGCGCACCCCTGCCCGGCCGCCGGCTCGTGCCCGTTTCCGGGCATGGCTCCGCCCGACTCCGTAACCGTCATTGTTCTGCCGACCCTTCGCGTCGCCACTGACCCCCTGCAGGTCAGGCCGCTGTCGAGAATCAACTTTATGGGCCTGACCCCTCGGTCCGGTCAGCGGGTGGTAGGCCCGCGGTCAGCGGTGGCGCCGAACCTGCGGTCATGACTCTTTCCGCGACACAGCCGCCCGCCTCACCTGCCGCGCCCGCCAGGCCCCGATGGTGGCGGCGTCCCTGGGTGGCGCCGCTGATGGTGGTGGCGGCGGCGTTCCTGGCGTTCTCGCTCCCGCCGTACCTGTCCTTGGACCCGAGCCAGTCACGCGTTCCCGCACCGGACTTCTTCCCGCCGCACTTCGTCGTCCTCTCGCTACACGTCGTGTTCGGCTCGGTGGCGATGATCACGTGCTGCCTGCAGATCTGGCCCTGGTTCCGCGCGCGTCATCCGCGGGCGCACCGCTGGATCGGCCGCGTGTACGTCTTCGGCGGCTGTCTTCCCAGCGGGGTCATGGGCCTGGTGGTCGGGGTGGCCACCCCGTGGGGCCCCGTGACCATGGTCAGCAACGTGCTGCTGGCGCTGCTCTGGCTGGGCTGCACGTTCGCCGGATGGCGGATGGCCAGGCAGCGCAGGTTCGTCGATCACCGCAGGTGGATGGTGCGCAGCTTCGCCCTGACCATGTCCATCATCACGAACCGTCTTTACGGCGTGATGCTGGTCGTCCTGTTCATGCCGCAATCGGAAACGGCGTTCGGCGGCGACGAGGCCGCCATGGGGAGCACGGTGGCGGCGCTGAGCGCCTGGCTGGGCTGGGTGCTGCCGCTGCTGCTGGCCGAGTGGTGGCTGGAGCGAGGCGACGCCGCCAAGCGCCGCCGCCTCGCCCGCAGGCACGCGGCCGCGACGCCGGTGACCGCGGACCTGCGGACGCCGCAGGGCTGAACCACCCGAGCCCTGCCACCGCGACCCCGCGCTGCCCGCGCACCAGGGTCGGGCACGGCGACCACCACCCACTCATCAGCCACGGCGCGGCAACCGCCGCGCAGGGCCAGGCCACGCCACACCCAGCCAGACGACGCCATGCCAGGCCACGACGCCACGCCAGGCCACGCCACGCCAGATCACCACGCCCGGCCAGAACCACGCCACACCCAGCCAGACCACGCCCAGCCGGACCACGCCACGCCCGGGCGCGCCCCTGTCGCCGCCCGGCGATGCGCCGCTCGTACGGAGGTCAGTGTGTGAGGATCCTCCGCAGGAACCGCCCCGTGTGGCTCTCGTCCACCAGCGCGATCTCCTCCGGCGTGCCGCTGGCGACGAGCGTGCCGCCGCGCGACCCGCCCTCGGGCCCCATGTCGATGATCCAGTCGGCGGTCTTGATGACGTCGAGGTTGTGCTCGATGACGATCACCGTGTTGCCGCCGTCGACCAGCCGCCCGAGCACGCCGAGCAGCCGCCGGATGTCCTCGAAGTGCAGGCCGGTGGTCGGCTCGTCGAGCACGTAGATCGTCCGGCCGGTCTGCCTCCGCTGCAGCTCGGAGGCGAGCTTGACGCGCTGCGCCTCGCCGCCGGACAGGGTCGTGGCCGGCTGCCCGAGACGCACGTAGCCCAGGCCGACGTCGTTGAGCGTCTGCAGGTGGCGCTTGATCGCGGGGATCGCGTCGAAGAACCCGAGGGCTTCCTCGATCGGCATGTCGAGCACTTCGGCGATCGTCTTGCCCTTGTAGTGGACCTCCAGCGTCTCCCGGTTGTAGCGGGCGCCGTGGCAGACCTCGCAGGGGACGTAGACGTCGGGCAGGAAGTTCATCTCGATCTTGATCGTGCCGTCGCCCGCGCACGCCTCGCAGCGGCCGCCCTTGACGTTGAAGCTGAAACGCCCCGGCTGGTAGCCGCGCACCTTGGCCTCGGACGTGGCCGCGAACAGTTTGCGCACGTGGTCGAACACGCCGGTGTAGGTGGCCGGGTTGGAGCGTGGCGTGCGCCCGATGGGCGACTGGTCGACGTGGACGACCTTGTCCACCTGGTCCATGCCGTTGATCCGCGAGTGCCGCCCCGGCACCGTGCGGGCGCCGTTGAGCTCCTTGGCCAGCGCGTTGTAGAGGATGTCGTTGACCAGCGTCGACTTGCCGGAGCCCGACACGCCGGTCACCGCCGTGAACACGCCCAGCGGGAACTCGATGTCGACGCCCTGGAGGTTGTGCTCGCGCGCGCCCTTGACGGTGATCTGCCGCTTCTTGTCGCGCTTACGGCGGTTGGCGGGAATCGGGATGCTTCTGCGCCCCGACAGGTATTGCCCGGTGAGCGACTCCTCGCTGGTGAGCAGATCCTGCACCGTGCCGGAGACGACCACCTGGCCGCCGTGCTCGCCGGCGCCCGGCCCGATGTCGACGACCCAGTCGGCCGCCGCGATCGTGTCCTCGTCGTGCTCGACGACGATCAGCGTGTTGCCCATGTCGCGCAGCCTGACCAGCGTGTCGAGCAGGCGCATGTTGTCGCGCTGGTGCAGGCCGATGGACGGCTCGTCGAGCACGTAAAGGACGCCGACCAGGCCGGAGCCGATCTGGGTGGCCAGCCTGATGCGCTGGGCCTCACCGCCGGCGAGGGTCGCGGCCGCGCGGTCCATGGTGAGATAGTCGAGGCCGACGTCGAGCAGGAAGCCCATGCGGGCATTGATCTCCTTGACCACCCGCTCGGCGATCTGCATGTCGCGGTCGGACAGCTTGAGCGCGGCCAGGAACTTCGCGCACTCGCCGATCGACATCGCCGCCACCTCGGCGATCGACTTCCCCGCCACCGTCACGGCGAGGGTGACCGGCTTGAGCCTGGCCCCCTTGCAGGTGGGGCACGGGATCTCCCGCATGTAGCCCTCGAACCGCTCGCGGGCCGCGTCGCTCTCCGCCTCCGCGTGCCTGCGCTGCACCCAGGGGATGACGCCGTCGTAGGTCGTGTAGTAGGAGCGCTGCCTGCCGTAACGGTTGCTGTAGCGGACGTGCACCTGCTCGTCGTGGCCGTACAGCAGCGACTTCTGCGCCTTCTTCGGCAGCTTCTCCCACGACGTGTCGAGGGTGAATCCGACCGCGTGGCCCAGCGCCTCGATCAGCCTGCTGAAGTATTCGCTGGTGTGGCCGCCGGACCACGGGTGCAGCGCGCCGTCGCGCAGTGTGCGCTCGGGGTCGGGCACCACCAGGTCGGGGTCGACCTCCATCTTGGTGCCCAGGCCCGTGCACTCGGGGCAGGCGCCGAACGGCGAGTTGAACGAGAACGAGCGCGGCTCCAGCTCCTCGAACGACAGGTCGTCGTAGGGGCAGTAGAGGTGCTCGGAGTAGAAGCGCTCGCGATTGGGGTCGTCTTCGGGGAGATCGACGAACTCGAGCGTGATGGTGCCGCCGGACAGCTGCAGCGCCGTCTCGACCGAGTCGGTCAGCCTGCGCCGGGCCGACTCCTTGACCGATAGGCGGTCGACGATGACCTCGATGTCGTGCTTCTCGTACTTCTTCAGGGTGGGCGGCTCCTCCAGGCGTACGACGGTGCCGTCGACCCTGGCCCGCGCGAAGCCCTTGGTCTGCAACTCGCGGAACAACTCGGCGTATTCGCCCTTGCGGCCCCTGATGACAGGGGCGAGCACCTGGAACCGGGTGCCCTCCTCGAGGTCCATCACCCGGTCGACGATCTGCTGCGGGGTCTGCCTGGCGATCGGGCGGGTGCACACCGGGCAGTGGGGCTTGCCGATGCGTGCCCACAGCAGCCTGAGGTAGTCGTAGACCTCGGTGATCGTGCCGACCGTCGAGCGGGGGTTCTTGCTGGTCGCCTTCTGGTCGATCGACACCGCGGGTGACAGGCCCTCGATGAAGTCGACGTCGGGCTTGTCCATCTGACCGAGGAACTGGCGGGCGTAGGCCGACAACGACTCGACGTAGCGCCGCTGGCCTTCGGCGAAGATGGTGTCGAAGGCCAGGCTCGACTTCCCGGAGCCGGACAGGCCGGTGAAGACGATCAGCGAGTCTCGCGGCAGGTCGAGCGAGACGTCTTTGAGGTTGTGTTCTCGTGCACCACGCACGATCAGGCGGTCTGCCACGGCGATCCCGGAGGTCGAAAGGCGGATAGGTCCACGGCGGATGGTAGACGGGGGCTCCGACAATTTCGGCGGCGCGGACTCACGTGCGAGTGACCGGCTCCCGAAACGCGTCCATCACAGGTTACGGCCATCTCCCACCTCGCAGGAGCCCTTCACCGCTCAACCTTCTGACCTGCTGCTTTCATCCCCGATCCAGCGGGGACACCCGAAATGATGAAAAATCCAGACATGGTGGTCCTACCCGCGCTCCAAGCCGAACTCTCCGCCGCGACCAACCGGCTGCTGGCCACGGCCGCGTCGCTCAGTGACGCCGACCTGGCCGCCCCTTCCCTCCTGCCCGGCTGGACCAGGGGCCACGTGCTCGCCCACGTCGCCCAGAACGCCGGCTCCCACCTCAACCTCCTGGCCTGGGCGAGGACCGGCGTACGAACCCCGCAGTACCCCTCGCTCCAGGCCAGGGCCACGGCGATCGAGGCCGCGGCCGCCCGCCCGGTCGCCCGCCACCTGGCCGACCTCGAGGAGGGAGCCGCCCGCGTGGCCGCCGCGATCCGCGACATGCCGGGCGAGTGCTGGTCCGCGCAGGTGGAGGGCATGCGCCCGCCTCCGCACCCCGCCTGGTACCTCCTCGTACGCCGCCTGCGCGAGGTCGGTTTCCACCACGTGGACCTCGACGCCGGGTACGGCCCGGCGGACTGGCCGGAGCCGTTCGTCATCCGGGAGCTCCACGACTGCCGGGCGTGCTGGCCACGCGACGACGGCACGGTGAGCGAAATCGTCCTCAGGAGCCCGGCGGGCGGGATCGTCGCCAGGTGGCCGCGGCTCGGCTCCGGGCCTGCCGTCGAGGGACCCCCCGCGGCCGTGTTGGCCTGGCTCACCGGCAGGTCGGGCGGCGAGGGCGTTACGCTGGTGCCCATGGGGCGGTTGTCGACACCAGAACCGGCGGCGCTTCCGGCGCCGCCGCCGTGGCTGACGGCTACGGCCCCCGCTCATCTGCCCGCGACGCCCCCGGAGGACTACCCATGACTTATACAGGTGACGTCCAGGTCGGTGGCCCCGCCGACGTGCGAGAGCTGCCCGCGCTCACGATCTCCAAGCTCGCCGTCGGCCCTTATGACAACAACGCCTATCTGCTGCGCTGCACGGAGACGGGCGAGGGTCTGCTCATCGACGCGGCCGCCGACTCCGACCGCCTGCTGGCGCTGATCGCCGACCAGCCGATCCGCGCGGTCGTCACCACGCACCAGCACCCCGACCACTGGCAGGCGCTGGAGCAGGTCGTCAGAGTGACCGGCGCCCAGACGATCGCCCATCCGCTCGACGCGCCCGCGCTGCCCGTGCCGGTCGACCGCACGGTCGAGCACGGCGACACGATCACCGCAGGCGCGGTCAGCCTGGAGGTCGTCCACCTGCGGGGGCACACACCGGGGTCGATCGCCCTGCTCTACGACGGCGGCGAGGCAGGTCATCACCTCTTCACGGGCGATTCCCTGTTCCCCGGCGGCGTCGGCAACACGTGGAAGGACCCCGAGCGTTTCACCCAGCTCTACAACGACGTGGTGGAGCGCGTCTTCGACCGCCTCCCCGACGAGACCTGGGTCTATCCGGGCCACGGCAAGGACACGACCCTCAGGGCCGAGCGCCCCGCGCTGCCCGAGTGGAAGGCCCGCGGCTGGTAGTCGCGCCGCCGGACAGGGTCACCGCCGGGCGGCGAGCACATGCACGATCCGCTCGGCCGCGAGGGCGGGATCGTCGGTCAGGCCGACGAGCTCGCCCCACGACCAGCGGTAGAACCAGCCCTCCGAGAGAGGTACGCAGTCGACGGTCTCGGCCAGCAGGATCGTGTCGGGATCGCTGATCCGCAACGCCGGCGGGTAGGACCGCAGGGTGGCGGTCAGCCCGCGTTGCTCCAGCTCCTCGGCCAGCTTGCCGAGGAAATAGGTGCGCGTGTGCTCGCGCGGCTGGGCCGGCATGGTTCCATCAAATCCGAAGGCGGGCGGAAAATCCCATCAGTTGCCGATGCGCTCGGCTTCTTTACGGAGTTCGCGCTTGTAGAAGAGCATCCGGAGCGGGATCGCCGCCACGAGCGCGATCTGCATGCTCGCACCGATCTTGATCGGCAGGTCGCCCCCTTCCGGCCAGGCCACCCAGAACGTGAGGAACGCCACGTTCACCATGATCCAACCGAGCACGACCGCCGCGAGCTGGCCCTTCGGCTTGGGATATTCGATCCGGCTGACCATCAGCCACGCCACGCCGAGGACGGCCAGCAGCGCGTAGATGCTCGGCTGGAACAGCAGCACGATCGAGATCACCGTCATGGCGCCCATCGGGATCGGCAGGCCCATGAAGTCACCGCTCTTGGTCTTGACGCAGGCGAACCTGGCCAGCCGCACGACCCCGGCGACCAGCACGGACGCCGCCGCGACCAGCACCGCGGTGAACGGCACCTGATCAGTGAACCCGCCCCAGATCACGACCATGAACGCGGGCGCGAACCCGAAGCTGATCACGTCGGCCAGGTTGTCGAGCTCGGCGCCCATCGCCGACGCGCGGAAACGCCGCGCGACGAGGCCGTCGAACAGGTCACACGTCGCCCCGATGAGCAGCAGCACGATGGCGGTGGCGAAATAGCTCGGATTGGGCACGAACGGGCCGCCGGCCATCTGGAGCTGCATGATCGCGGAGTAGGCCAGGACGCACACCGCCATGAACCCGCAGACCGCGTTGCCCAGCGAGAGGGAGTCGGCGGCGGACAGGCGGAACGCCTTGCCGACGGGGCCACGAGGCTCTTCCTCATCCGCCTGCCAACTACCGGCGTCAGCCGCGGTCAATTCCGGTCACCCCCGCAACTGTCTTCTCCCCCACGGACACCGCAGGAGTAATACCTTCGGGAAGGTAGATGTCGACCCGCGAACCGAACCGGATGAGCCCGATTCGCTCGCCCGGCGTGACCTTCGCGCCCGCGCTCAGGTACGGCACGATCCTGCGCGCCACCGCGCCCGCGATCTGCACCATCTCGATGTCGCCCAGCGCGGTCTCGAAATGCCACACCACGCGCTCGTTCTGATCGCTGTCCTTGTTGAACGCCGGCAGGAACCCACCTGGCACATGCTGCACGGATGTGACATTTCCCGCAAGGGGGGCCCGATTGACATGAACGTTCAGCGGGCTCATGAAGATCGCGATTCGGGTGCGGCCGTCCGGCCACGGGTCGATGCTCTGGACCACGCCGTCGGCGGGTGACAGGATGCGGCCCTGACCCGGTGTGCGGTCGGGGTCGCGGAAGAACCAGAGCATGCCCCCGGTGAGCGCGCCCAGCGGCACCGCCGCGAGCGCCCATCGCCGGTCCCTGCGCGTCAACAACGCGGTGGCGGCCGCCGCGGCCGCTGTGGGGAAGAGCCACGGGGAGACCCCGCGTGCGAGCCTGACAGATTTTGCGCGGCTCGACTTGGCAGAATCGGACACGTACAACCTTTGGTGGTGGACTGGACTGGGCGCTTTGCTGTGATGTTACAAAGCTAGCAACTATGACACAGCGCAACTACACAAGCAAAGCGCCACGAAGCCCAACAGCTAGACCTGCTCTGAATGAGCCGCCTCGCCTTTGCGCGTGTCCATACGGGCCTTGACCAGGCTCGCCACGGTGGTGATGACCATAGTGGCACCGATGACCGTGAGCGACACCCAGATAGGAATTTCGGGCGCCCAGGAGACATGGCTGGCATGCAAGGCCTCCATAACCAGCTTAACCCCGATGAACCCGAGGATGAACGCCAAACCATAGCTGATGTAGACGAGCCGCTGCAGAAGCCCGCCGAGGAGGAAGTACAGCTGACGCAGCCCCATCAGGGCGAACGCATTAGCCGTGAAGACGATGAACGGATCCTTGGTGAGCCCGAAGATGGCGGGAATCGAGTCGAGGGCGAACAGCAGGTCCGTGCTCCCGATCGCGACCATCACGATGAGCATCGGCGTCACCATGCGCTTGCCGTCGATCTTGACGGTGACTTTCGACCCGACGTACCCCTCGGTGGTGGGGAACGCCCCGCGCACCCACCGGAGCAGGATGTTCTCGTTGACCTCTTCCTCTTTGCCCCTGACGTGATCACGGACGATGTTGACCGCGGTGTAGATGAGGAAGGCGCCGAACACGTAGAAGAGCCAGCTGAACCGCTGGAGCGCGGCTGCGCCGAGCGCGATGAAGATGCCGCGCATGACGAGCGCGAGGACGATGCCGACGAGCAACACCTTGTGCTGGTAGGCCCGCGGCACGGCGAACTTGCCCATGATGATGAAGAAGACGAAGAGATTGTCGATGCTCAGGCTGTATTCGGTGATGTAGCCGGCGAAGAACTCACCCGCCTTGTCGCCGCCGTACGTGGTCCACAACAGGACACCGAACGCGGCGGCCAGGGCGACGTAGAATGTCACCCAGTAGCCGGCCTGCCGCATGGAGAACTCACGGGCTTCACCACGGTCGACGATCCACAGATCAACGGCCAATACAACAAGAAGACCGCCGATCACGGCGATCCAGGCCCACGCGGGTACGCTCACTCAAACCCTCCGGCATACACGAATCATTGCCGGAGGTCTCTCCCGCCCGCGTCTCCTGCGGACCGGCAGCCCCGGGGGCCCCGTGGAGCGGGGCTGCACCGTGATGACGAGGCTGTCGCGAAGGGATACTCCCCTCCCTAACCCAGGCAGTATACGAGAACGCCCTGAGCCCGCCTAATCATCCCTGGGATCTTCCCCGCCATAGACGGCCAGCACGCTCCGCACGGCGGCGTCCTCACCGGGCATCTCCCGGCCCCGCCGCTCGGCCTCCGCGGCGAGCGCCTCCGCAGCTCCCGGTTCTGCGAGCAGCTTCCGTACGGCCCTCCGCAAGCCCTCCACGTCCCCATATGTGACCAGAATTCCAGCGTTGCCCAAGATTTCCGGAATCCCCCCGACATCGGATGCGATGGCCGGTGTGCCCGTCATCAGCGACTCCCGCAGGGTCAGCGGCTGCCCCTCCCAGCGGCTCGGCATCACCAGGGCGACGGCGGCATGCAACAGGTCGGGCACGTCCTTCCGGTGTCCCAGCAATCGCACGGGAAGACGTTCCGCGTCGATCCTCCGCTGCAGCTGCGCGCGCAGGGGCCCGTCCCCCGCCACCACGAACAGGGGCGCCCTCGCGGCGCCGCGTGCGCCACCCGCCCGCGTCCCGGCCCCAGCCCCAAGCCCTGGCTCAGGCTCAGGCTCAGACTCAGATGCGGGCGCGGGCGCGGGCTCAGGCGCGAGCGCGGGCTCAGGCTCAGGTACGGGCTCAGGCTCAGGCTCAGGTACGGGCTCAGGTACGGGCGCAAACGCAGGTGCAGGCGCGGGCTCTGCGGCAGGCTCAGGTGCGCGGTCCTCCTCCCACGGCCCGGCCGCGACGTCGAGCAGCGTCTCGAGGCCCTTCTGCTGGGCGAGCCTGGCGACGGTCAGCAGGATCGGCCGTTCGCCGGCATCCAGTGCGTCCCTGACCTCCTGGGGTGTGCGCTCGGCCGGCCTCGGCACGGGCGCGGGCACCACCGCGGCCCGCACGTCCCTGGCGCCGAGCCGCGTCATCCGCGTGCCGAGGTCGGGCGACACCACGACCACTCGACCGGCTCCCCTGGCCACGAGCCGCTCCAGCACCCCGTAGACGACCCCGACGAACCCTCCGGCGGTCAGCGCGTTGTGCAACGTGACCACCAGCCTGGGCGCGCTCCGCCCTCGCCCACCGGCCTTCCCCAGGCGCCCCGCTCCCCGCGAGCCCGGACGGTCCGCCCCGCTCGACTCGACCACCGTCCCGGAGCTCCCGCCGGGACCGGCGGCCGCACCCGGCGCCGCCACCACGCCGGGCGCCGCCACCACACCGGGCGCCGCCACCACACCCGGCGCCGTCACCGCGTCCGGGCCTGCCGCCGTGCCCCGCTTGACCAACGTGCCCGGCCTGGCCAGGGCGGCGAGTGCCCCGGCCCGCAGCCCGTGGGCGTGCACCACGTCCGCGTCACGCGTGAGCCGCCTGATCGCCAGCACGGCGCGCAGGTCGTTGACCGGATGCGGCCGATCGGCGACGGCGACCTCCATGAAACGCGCGCCGGCCCCGGCGTACGAGAACTGCTCCTCCACGCTGCGTGGCCCGAGCACGAGCACCCGGTGCCCCCGCCGCACCAGCCCCTCGACCAACGTCAGGACATACCGCCCGGTGCCTCCGGACGTGGTGCCCAGTACGAAAGCCACCCGCACGACCCTCTCCTTCCTCGCTGACCCGCCGACACACCTGAACGCACCACACACGCCCGCCCGCCGCACACGCTCTGGCCGCGCCCGCCAACCACCGCACACGCCGACTCGCCACACGCCGCACACGTTGCTCGCCGCACGTGCCCGGTCCCCATTCGTGCCTGCTCATGACCGGCCGGCACGCGCACCGCAGAACACCGCGCCTCGCGCAGCCGGCGCACCATCACACCTTGCCCGCCGGTCACGTCCGCCCGCGCCGCAGCAGCTCGGCGACGGCGGCGGCGTCGGGCCGGTCCGCCAGGGCCACGACGGCGACGCCGACGGCCAGCGCGACGGCCGCCGCCACCACCGCGGCCGCCAGGCTTGCCCAGCCGCCGCCCCACTCCAGCCAACCGGCCACGGATGACCCCGCCAGGTATCCCAGCGTCCCTCCGGCAGCGGCGGCGCCGACGGCTCTGACGAGCCCAGTCACGGCGCCGCGCCCCCGGGCCTGCACGACCGAGGCGAGCAGCAGCGCCCCGCCCACGCTCATGCCCACGCTCATGCCGAGCGCCATCCCACCGATCTTCCACCCTTCGGGCAGCAGCAGCACGAGGACGACCTGCGCGGCCATCACCACCATCCATCCCACCACGGTGCCGGTGGCGGCCGCCCGGCCACGGCCGGCCGCGTACAGCACCCGGCTCGCGTGCGCGATGAGCCCGTAGCCCACCAGCCCGGGCGCGAACAGCGCGATCGCCGCGGCCAGCTCGGGCGCGGGCACCTCGCTCCTGGCCCCGAGGAACACCACGGCACCCGGTCCTGACGCGGCGGCCAGCACCCCGGCGGCCAGCCCGGACACCAGCACCACGGCCCGCGTCGTGCGCGCGGCCAGCGCCGAGAACGCCTCCGGGTCGCCGGCCTGCGCGGACAGCCGGGGGAACGCGCTGGTGGCGATGGGCACGGCCAGCACGGCGTACGGCATCAGGTAGATCGCCCACGCGTAGTTGTAGACGGTGATGGCGCCGTTGCCGATCGCGTTGTTCGACAGCAGCAGCACCACGATCATGGCAGCCTGCTGGGCGAGGAGGGCCGCGATCCCGGCCAGGGCGAGCCTGCGCACCTGCACGGCCACGCCGCCGGGGAAACGTAAGGTGGGCCGCCACCGCAGCCCCAGGCGGGCCACGGGGCCGGCCACGGCCAGCACCAGGGACAGCACGCCGAGGCTCGTGCCGATCGACAGCGCCAGCTCGGCCGCCCGCGGCACCTCGGCGGGATCGCGGATCCCGCCGCTGAGCGGCACGAACAGCAGGTAGGCCACGATGACCACGATGCTGGACACCAGAGGCGCGACCGCGGGCCCGGCGAACCGCTTGTGCGACTGCAGCACGCCGTAGAGCACGACGGCGACGCCGTACAGGGGGATCTGGGGGGCGAAGATGACCAGCATGCGGGTGGCGACGGCCGTCACGGCGCCGGCATCGCGGCAGTTGTCGATGACGTCGCCGAAGAACAGCCCGGTGATCGGCTCGGCGAGCAGCGCGGTGAGCACGCCCAGCGGCACGAGCACGACGACCACCCACGTCAGCAGCGCCGAGCTGATCCTCCCTGCCCGCTCGCCGGGCCCGCCGTCGTCAGCCGCGTCCGCACCGCGCCCGGACGCCCCCGCGAGGACGGGAACGACCATCCCCGCCAGGGCGCCACCGACGACCACCTCGAACACGATGTTGGGGATCTGGTTGGCCGTCATGTAGGCGGTGGACAGGCAGTTGGTGCCGACCGTCTGTGCGAAGGCATATTGCTTGGCGAAGCCGGCGATGCGTGCCAGCACCGTGAGCGCCCCGATGAGCAGGGCACCGCCGGCAACGCCCCGCGCCGTCACCACCCGCACGCCGCCTCCCCGCGCACGATCATGCTTACGCAGACATCCTGGCAGGTCGTACCGACAAACGCGGCCGGCGGGTCACGCGGGGTCGACGGGACGGCGGCCCATCATGTCGAGGCGGTTGAGCACGGGGTTGCCGGCGATGACCTTGGTGAAACTGATCTTCTCCGCGGCCGCGGTCAGGGCCACGACGGTGCCGAGCAGGACGTAGCGGCCGGGCCTGCCGAGCCCGGTCACCGCGGCGAGCCCGAGCAGCGCGCCCAGGGAGTTGGCACCGGCGTCGCCGAGCATGGCGTGCTCGCCGAGGTCGTCGGGCAGCAGCGCGGCCGCGGCCCCGAGCGGGACGGCGGTCAGCGCCGCGGCGGCGGGCGAGTCGCGCAGGACCGAGGCGGCGAGCAGCGGCCCGCCGGTGAGCAGGCCGACCTTGATGGCGCGGCCTGGGCGCAGGTCGAAGAGGTTGGCGAGGTTGGCTGCGCCGGCGATGGCCGCGCCGTTGACCAGCGTGTCGGCGGGACCCTTGGAGACGAGGGCGGCGGCGCCGATGCCGGTGGCGCCGATGCCGAGGATCTTGACGGCTCCGCTGGTGACCTCGCCGCGGGCGAGCGCGGTCAGGTGTCCCTTGAAGCCCTTGGAGGCCGTGGTGCCGTAGAGGTCGTCGTAGGCGCCGAGAGCGCCGCTGCCGGCGCCCGCGAGCAGCGCGGCGGCGCGTACGCGGCCGGGGATGCCGGGTGTGAGCGCCGCGGCGGCGCCCGCGCCGGCGACGAACGCGGGGCCTTCCAGCAGGGTGATGGGCTCGCCGCGATGGTTCTTACGTGTCCACCGGCCGCTCAGCTCGGCCGGCCGGTTGCGGGTGAACGCGGCGTAGGCGGCGCGGGCGGCGACGGCGCCGATCGCGGCCCCTGCTAGGGCGTAGAGCATGCTACGGGCCCGGCTGGCAGGCATGTCAGCTCCCTGACTCGCTGGTGGGGGATGGAGTGGCGGACGGCACCGCCGGCATGGGGGCCGACGCCCCGATGCCCACGCCGTAGTGACCGGAGCGCCCGGCCAGCTGCTCCTGGAGGGATTGGACGATCACGACGCGGCCCAGGGGCATGTCGCCCGCGTCGACAGTGGTGACGCGCTTGGCGATGTCGCTGTCGTCGCGGGTGTGGCCGATCGGGTCGCCGGGGACGGCGGTGGCGGCGGCCGGGCCTCCGGCGAGCACCGTGCCGTTGCCGCCCACGTCGAACCCGTCGGCCATCGAGGCGATCGCCCCCGCCTGGGCCTCCGCGCTCTCCCCTTCGAACGGCTTCTCCGGCGCGAGCACCACGACGAGCGTGGCCCGCTTGCCGGGGTCGCCTTCGACGCTGAGCAGCCCTCCCGTCTCGAAGGCGCTCAGCACCTCGGTGGTGGCGGCGTTGGGGGTGCCGACCTGGGTGGGGTCGGTGGTGACCAGGGCGGCGGAGAGCAACGTGGCGGCGCGGTCCCAGGCGGTGGCGGTCTCGGGGAAGATCATGTTGGCCGGTTTGAGCTGGTTGACCAGGCCGTCGAGCACGCCGGTGCCCTTGGGGTCGAGGAACTTCTCCGTCAGCGTGACGCGCCCGGAGATCTCCGCGCCCGCCTGGCCGAGCACCTGCTGCGCCGCCTCGCGGATCGTGGTGCTGGAGCCGGGCGTCTCGACGAGGAGCACGCTCTGCCCGGCCAGGTCGCCCGCCACGATGTCGGGCGTCATGGAGGTGATGAGCGCGTCGTTGGCGGCCTCGCGGCCCTGCAACGTGTCGATCTGCCCGCGCAGCTCCTCTTTCGTCTTGGTGAGCGCGGCCGTCATCTCCTGCGCCGACTTGACCGCAGGCTCCTGCAACAGCGTGGTGCCCAGCACGATTCCCACCGCCAATGCCAGGAAGACGGCGACGATGGAGACGAGGTGGTAACGAAAATCGATCACGAGAAGAGTCCGACCAGCCAGAAGATGAACGCGTTCCAGGCGTCTTGCAGGCCGTTCAGCCAGGTCTGGCCGATCGGCGAGAGGAAGAGCGCGACCCCCATGGTGATCAGTGCGGTGATCGCCAGCAGGAGAAGCTGCGGGGTGGTGATGCGGCTGCGGTAGAGCCTGCTCACGCCTTTGGCGTCGATGAGCTTGCTGCCGATGATCAGGCGGGTGAGGAAGGTGCTGGCCATGCCGGCGCGGCCCTTGTCGAGGAACTCCTCCAGCGTGCCGTGGGTGCCGACCGCGACGATCAGCTCGGCGCCCTTGTCGTCGGCCAGGAGCATCGCGATGTCCTCGCTGGTGCCGGTGGCGGGGAAGATCACCGCTTCGCGGCCGAGCTGGTGGACGCGCTCGAGCCCGGGGGCCCGGCCGTCGCGGTAGGCGTGGACGACGAGCTCGGCGCCGCAGGTCAGGGCCTTGGTGGAGACCGAGTCGAAGTCGCCGACGATCACGTCGGGCTGGTAGCCGGCGTCGAGCAGCGCGTCGGCTCCGCCGTCGACGCCGACGAGCACCGGACGGTATTCGCGGATGTAGGGCCGCAGCGTGGCGATGTCTTCCCGGTAGTGGTAGCCGCGCACCACGATGAGGACGTGCCTGCCCTCCATGGAGGTGCGGATCTCGGGCACGCCGACGCCTTCGATGAGGAGCCTGCCCTCACCGCGTACGTATTCCATGGTGTTGACGGCGAACGCCTCGATCTGGACGGCCAGCCCCGCGCGCGCCTCGGCCATGGCGGCCTCGACCGTCTCGACGCTCTGCTCGTCGCCCTTGCCGACGATGTCGTCGTCGAGGTAGACGACGCCGTCGCAGACCCGGACGACGTCGCCGTCCTTGACCCGCTCGAACAACTCCTGGTTGGCGTTGTCGATGAACGGAACGCCCGCTTCCAGCAGAATCTGCGGCCCTAGGTTGGGATAGCGGCCACTGATGCCGGCGGCGGTGTTGACCACGGCCGCAGCCTCGCACGCTACAAGAGCCTCCGCGCTGACCCGGTCTACGTCGACATGGTCGATGATCGCAATTTCCCCCGGCTGGAGGCGTTTGGTGAGCCTCTTGGTTCGCCGGTCGATTCTCGCCACTGCCGTTACACCGGGAAGGCTCTCGGCCTTCCAACCGCGGAGGCCCGGCATCCTGCTCCCCGGAACCTTCATCATGACCATCCTGCCAGAGAGAAACCGCGCAGGGGCCACGCATGACGCGGCGTGTCCACTATGTCACCCAGGATCACCTGTCCGCCGCGGCGAGCCCCAGCAGTTCCTCGGCGTGCGCACGGCCCAGTTCGGAGTCCTCCAGACCGGCCAGCATGCGGGACAGCTCACGCACCCGTCCCTCGTGGTCGAGCGCCACGACCCCGCTGCGCACGACGCTGCCGTCGCTTGCCTTCTCGACCACCAGATGCTGATCGGCGAAGGCCGCCACCTGCGGCAGGTGGGTGACCACAATCACCTGCGCGGTGCGGGCTAGCCGGGCGAGGCGGCGCCCGATCTCGACCGCGGCCTTGCCGCCGACGCCCGCGTCGACCTCGTCGAACACGAACGTCGGCACCGGATCCGCGCCGGCGAACACCACCTCGATCGCGAGCATCACCCGGCTCAGCTCGCCGCCGGACGCTCCCTTGTTGAGCGGCAGCGGCGGCGCGGCGGGATGGGCGGCCATCCGCAGCTCCACCTCGTCGCGGCCCTCGGGGCCGAACTCCTCGCTCTGGCCGAGCTGGACGACGACCTTGGCGTGCGGCATGGCCAGCGCCGTCAGCTCCTCGGTCACGGCCTGGCCGAACCGCTCGGCGGCGGCCTGGCGCACCTCGGTGAGCTCGGCCGCCAGCTCGGTGAGCCGGTCGGCCAGCTCGTCGCACTCGCGGGTCAGCTCGTCGATGCGCTCGTCGTCGCCTTCGAGCTCGGACAGGCGGGCCGCGGCCCGCTGTGCCCACTCCAGCACCCCGGCGCTGTCCTCGCCGTACTTGCGGATCAGGCCGGAGAGCACCGACCGGCGTTCCTGCACCGCCGCCAGCCGCGCGGGATCCGCCTCGATCGACTCCGCGTACGCCGCCAGGTCGGTGGCCACGTCGGAGATCAGGTAGCCGGCCTCGGCCAGCCGGTCGGCCACCCCGGCGAGCTGGGCGTCGAAGTCGCGGACCGCTTCCACCGCCGACTTCGCCTCGCCGAGCAGCGAGATCACATCGTGCGGGCCGCCCGCGGCCTCCATCGGGTCGCCGAGCAGCGCCGTGTGCGCCGTGGTGGCGGCGCTGCGCAGCGCGTCGGCGTGCGAGAGCCGCTCCTCCTCGCCGCGCAGCTCCGCGTCCTCGCCCGCTTTGGGATCGACCTTCTCTATCTCCTCCAGCCCGAAGCGGAGCATGTCGGCCTCCTGCGCCCGCTCCCTGGCCCTCGTGGTCAGCTCCTCGAGCAGTGCGGTGGCCTTCTTGTGCCGTTTGTACGCCTGCGTGTACGCCCGCAGCGGCTTGACCAGCTCGTCCCCGGCGTAGCGGTCGAGCGCCGCGCGCTGCCGGGTCGCCTGGAGCAGCCGCTGCTGGTCCATCTGCCCGTGCACCGCCACCAGGTCGTCGGCGAGGTAGGTCAGGGTGCCGACGGGCACCGTGCGCCCGCCGAGCCACGCCCTCGACCTGCCTTCCGCGGAGACGACGCGCGAGATGATCAGCGCGCCGTCCTCGACCTCGCCCCCGATGTCCTCAACCTGCTGGGCGACGTGACCGCCCGGTTGGACGACGAGCGTGCCCTCGACGGTCGCCTTGTCGGCGCCCGGCCGGATGCGCGAAGGATCGGCCCGGCCGCCGAACAGCAGGCCGAGCCCGGTGACGACCATCGTCTTGCCCGCGCCGGTCTCGCCGGTGACCACGTTGAAGCCCGGCGAGAGCTCGAGAACGGCCTCATCGATGACGCCGAGCCCCTGGATGCGGACCTCCTCGACCCTTGGTCGCACTGCCCACTCCCGTTCACTGCCCTGTCTGATGGTCACCCGGATCGTGTCCGGAAGCCCGCAGCCGCAGACGCCGCTGCCGGCGCTGGACCGCTGGGGGCGGCCCACCATGCCCACGTGTAGGCCACGTGCATGCCCACGTGATCCTACGCGCTCTGCCTTCCATTCATTCAGGGTCGCACCCTTCCGCGCCATCCCTGCACGGGTAGCTCGAACTTGGCCACCAGCCTGTCGGTGAAGGGGGCGCCGGTGCTCTCCACGCCGTGCAGGCGCGCCAGGCGTACGGGCTCGGCGCCTCTGCGGACCTCCACGCGCGTGCCGGGCGGCAGCTCGAACCTGCGGCGCCCGTCGCACCACAGAACCCCGCACGGCGTGTCGGGCAGGATCTCGACGGCCAGCGTGGAGCGCGGCGAGATGACCAGTGGCTTGGCGAACAGCGCGTGGGCGCTGATGGGCACCATGAGCAGCGCCTCGACCTCCGGCCACACGACGGGGCCGCCGGCGGAGAAGGCGTAGGCGGTCGAGCCCGTCGGGGTGGCGCAGATCACGCCGTCGCAGCCCCACCGGGACAGCGGCCGGCCGTCGATCTCCGCGACGACCTCGAGCAGGCGCTCCTGCTTCTCGACGGTGACCTCGTTGAGCGCCCAGGTGTCGGCCAGCACCTGCCCGTTCAGCCTGGCGACGACGTCGACCGTCATGCGCTCCTCGACGTCGTAGCGGCCCGCCACGACGCTGTCGACGGCCGTGGCAAGGTCGGCGACCTCCGCCTCCGCCAGGAAGCCGACGTGCCCGAGGTTGACCCCCAGCAGCGGCGTGCGGGCCGGCCTGGCCAGCTCGGCGGCGCGGAGCAGCGTCCCGTCGCCGCCGAGCACGATCATGACCTCGGCGTCCTTGACCGCGCCCGGATCGCCCGGCACGGCCTCGACCCGGTCGCTGCCGATCTCGCCGGCCTCGGAGTCGAGCACCCTGACGGTGATGCCGGCGTCGATCAGCCGGTCGACGACCAGGCGCGCGCTCTCGACCGCGGCGTCACGCCCGGTGTGTACGGCGACCAGCACGTTCCGGTTCATTGCGGCCCTTCCTCGACGGCCCGCTGGATCTCTGCGTCGAGGTCGGCGACCGGCGGCTCGCCTTCCCCTTTGCCCAGCCAGAGGAGATATTCCACGTTTCCCGACGGCCCCGGCAGCGGGCTCGCGATCACGCCGCGTACGGTGAGCCCCAAATCCTGAGCCTTGGCGGCGGCGTCGCGCACGGAACTCGCCCGCAGCCCGGGATCGCGCACCACGCCACCCGCCCCGACACGGTCCTTACCCACTTCGAACTGCGGTTTGACCAGCATCACGAAATCGGCTCGCGGCGCGGCCACTCCGGCCAGGGCGGGCAGGACGAGCCGGAGCGAGATGAACGACAGGTCGCCCACGACCAGCGTGGGCGGCTCGCCGACCATGCCGGGGGTGAGGTCGCGCACGTTGACGCGCTCCATCACCGTCACCCGCTCGTCGGTGCGCAGGGACCAGGCCAGCTGGCCGTATCCGACGTCGACGGCCAGCACGTGTGCGGCCCCGCGGCGCAGCAGCACGTCGGTGAATCCGCCGGTGGAGGCGCCCGCGTCGAGGCAGCGGCGGCCCTCGACCGCCAGGCTCCCGAACGCTTCCAGCGCGCCGAGCAGCTTGTGCGCTCCGCGCGAGACGTAGTCGGGCCCGTCCTGCGAGTCGGCCACGACGATGGCGGAGGCGGTGTCGACCTGGGTGGCCGGCTTGCCGGCCCGCCGTCCGCCGACGCTGACCCGGCCGGCCTCGATGAGCTGGGTGGCCTGCTCGCGCGACCTGGCCAGCCCCCGGCGCACCAGCTCGCTGTCGAGGCGGATCCTGCGGCTCACCGCTCTCCCGCGGGCCGCTCGCCGGCACCCTGCCCGCCCGGCTCGTCCACGGCCGCCAGCGCGCTCTCCAGCCCGGAGAACGCCGCGTCGAAGATCGCCACGTGCTCGCTCACCGGCTGCTCGCCCAGACGGCCGAGACCGGTCACGATGGCGTCGACCCGCTCGTCGCCGGTCCCTTCCGGCAGCTCACTCATGTCTTGACGTTAACGCCTCCGGCGAGCGTCCGGGACCTTGGCAGGCCCGTCAGTCGTTGAAGCTCGTACGGGGTGCTACTGATGTGGAACGCTACCGTCCGCGAAGGAAGAAAGGATGCGCACCATGGCAAGCGTCGAGGAGTGCCGGACGGCACTGGCCAGGCTCGTCGACCAGTTCGACGAGATCGACGAGGCAGACCGTGCCAAGCACGTCGTCGAGCGCACGGTCAGCTGCCGGGTCTCCGACCTCGACGTGACCTTCTACGGCCGCCTGACCCACGGGGGGCTCGACCCGTTCACCGAGACGCCGCCGTCCGACGGCAAGCCCGCCGACGTCAAGCTCACGATCGTGAGCGACGACCTGATCGCGCTGGTCGACGGGGAGCTCGACCTGGCCCGCGCGCTGCTCGGGGGGCGGGTGAAGGTCGACGCCAGCTTCGGCGACCTGCTGCGGCTGCGCAGGCTGATCTGAGGGGCCGCCGGCCCGCACCATCGCCCAATTGTTTAATGGACACGTTAACTATTAGGCGATAGTGTTAAGCAATGCGTTCGATCATCGAGACCGAGGGCCTCTGCCGCGCCTTCGGCGACCACCACGCCGTCGACGGGCTGAGCCTGGCGGTCGCGCCGGGCGAGATCTTCGGCCTGCTCGGCCCCAACGGCGCGGGCAAGACCACCACGATCAGGATGTTGTCCACGCTGCTCCCGCCGAGCGCGGGCGCGGCGCTGGTGTGCGGGTTCGACGTGGTGACGGAGGCGGAAGCCGTACGCCGCCGCATCGGCTACGTGATGCAGCAGGTCTCCCCCATGGGCCACTACCTGCTGACCGGCAGGGAGAAGACCGAGATCGAGGCGTCCCTCTACCACGTGCCGCGGCGGCAGGTGAAGGCCAGGGCCCGCGAGGTCCTGGAGCTGGTGGGGCTGTCGGACAGCGCCGATCGCCTCGTGGCGGGATATTCGGGAGGCATGCAGAAACGCCTCGACCTGGCCTGCGGCCTGCTGCACCGGCCCGACCTGCTGATCCTCGACGAGCCGACGCTCGGTCTCGACGTGCAGTCACGCCATCACATGTGGGAGCACATCCGCTCGCTCTGCGACGAGGGCATGAGCGTGCTGCTGGCCACCAACTACATGGACGAGGCGGACCGGCTCTGCGACCGGCTGGCGATCATCGACCGCGGGCGGCAGGTGGCCGGCGGCACTCCGGCCGAGCTCAAGGCGGCCATCGGAGCGCCGTCACTCGACGAGGTCTTCCTCCGGCACACCGGGCACGCGCTGCGGGAGGAGGTCGCATGATGGTGGCGCAGGAGGTGCTGGCGCTGTCCAGGCGATGGCTGCTCGTGGCGCTGCGCGAACGGCTCAGCCTGCTGTTCAGCGTGCTGCAGCCGGCCGTGTGGCTGGTCTTCTTCGCCGGTGCGCTCGGGGGCGCGGTCGATCCCCGGGTGGTGGGGACGGGCGACTACATCGCGTTCGCGGTGCCGGGCGTCATCGCGTTCACCGTGGTGGGCAACGGAGTGACGGCGGCGATGCCGCTGCTGTTCGACAAGGAGACGGGCTATCTGGACAAGCTGCTCAGCATGCCGATCAGGCGCAGTTCGCTGATCCTTTCGCGGTTCCTGTTCCAGACGGGCATGAACGCGGCTCAGACGCTGGTGATCCTGCTGGTGGCGCTGGCCCTGGGCGTGCGGCCGGAGTCCGGGCCGCTGGGGGTGCCGGCGATCCTCGCGGTGACGGCCCTGCTGACGCTGGCGCTCACGTCCGCGGCGATGGCCCTGGCCTGCGCGGTGCCCTCGCACGGCACGTTCTTCGCGATCACGGGGTTCGTCTCGCTGCCGCTGCTGTTCATGAGCAACGCGTTCGTGCCCCTGTCGGCCATGCCGGCGTGGATGGAGGCCGTGGCCAGGGTCAACCCGCTCACCTACGCCATCGAGGCCATCCGGCTGCTGGTGCTGCGGGGCTGGAGCGGCGACGTGCCGCTGTCCCTCGCGGCGCTGGTCGTGGCCTGCGTCCTGCTCCTCGCCGTGGGCGCCTGGCAATTCGCCCGCCAGACCAGCGAACGGATCGCCTGACCGCGACTCGCCCTCCGGCCGGCGCTATCCGACGCGATCCAGCACAGGCTTGACGGCGCCCTCCTCGATCTGCCCGCCGCCAGCCGCGGACCAGGCGGCGTCGCAGGCGGCCCGCAACCCGTCGATCCGGCTGCCGTCACCGTCGAGGCACAGCACGCCGTCGCGCCACTCGGCCCGCCAGCCGCCGCAGCAGCCGTCGCGCACCCCGGGATAGGGCCGCAGCAGCGCCCCGAGATCCTCCCCGACGTACGTGGGCCGGTGCCGGGGCGCCGCCGTCAGCACCTCGACCGGCGTGGCCACCCCCGTCAGGACCAGCAGGCTCTCGACCCCGGCGTTCGTGGCCCCCTCGATGTCGGTGTCGAGCCGGTCGCCCACCACCAGCGGCCGCCGGGCCCCCGTACGCAGCATCGACTCCCGGTGCAGCGGCGGATCGGGCTTGCCCGCGTACACCGGCTCGACCCCGGTGGCGGTGGCGATCACCCGCACCATCGACCCGTTGCCCGGCAACTCGCCCCGGCGCGTGGGCATCGTGCTGTCGCCGTTGGAAGCCACGAAGAGCGCCCCCTGCCGCACCGCGAGCGTCCCCTCCGCCAGCAGCTCGTACGACAGACCGGGCGCGATCCCCTGCACCACGGCGGCAGGAGACTCGGCGGCCGCCGAAACAGGCCGCAGCCCCCGATCCCGTACGGCCAGCCGCAGCCCGGACCCGCCGACCACCAGCACGTTCGACCCCGGCGGAACCCGCTCCGCGACCAGCCGGGCGGCAGCCTGAGCCGACGTGACCACGTCGGAGGCCGTGGCGGGCGCCCCGAGCTCACGCAGGTGCGCCGCGATGGCCGCCGGCGTCCGGGAGGCGTTGTTGGTCACGTACGCCAGCCGGACGCCCTTCCGCCGCGCCTCCTCCAGCGCCGCCGGAGCCCCGGGCACCGCGTAACCACCCAGGTAGACCACGCCATCGAGGTCGAGCAGCAGGGTGTCATAGCCGTCGATCAGCACAGCGCCTCTTCCCGTTTGACTCTCACGTCGCGTGAGACTTTAGCGTCGCCCTCGTACGCCACCGCAGAAGGGATGACCATGTCCGCGGAACCGAACCTCACTACCGAGGAACGCACCGAACTGTTCGGCGATTTCAACCCGGCCGAACACGCGGCGGAGGCCGAACGGCTCTGGGGCGGCACCCCGGCCTGGACGGATGCGCAACGGCGCGCCGCGTCGTTCACGAAGGAGGACTGGAAACGATTCATGGCCGAGGCGGCCGGCATCTACGCCCGCATGACCGACGTCATGCGGGCGGGCGCACCCGCGGACGGAGAGTCCGCGATGGACCTCGCTGAAGAGCACCGCGCCCACCTCACCCGCTGGTGCTACGACTGCACCTACGAGATCCACCGTGGTCTGGGGGAGTTGTACGTGGCGGACCACCGTTTCACCGCTTCCATCGACGAGACGGCGCCGGGACTGGCCGCCTACTTCCAGACGGCCATCGCGGCCAACGCCGCCCGCCACGACGCGTAACCCCGTGATCGCGCCCGACAGGATCGGGGACAACACGGGGAGCGTGTGACGCCGGGCCGCTGCCCGCAACACCGGAAGCGTATCCACCGGCCGTTGCGCGCAACACCGGAGCGCGCGAAACGACGAGCCATCACGCACACACCAGAAGCCCACCACCACCCATCACCCACAACACCAGAGCTCCTGCAACGACGAGCCATCACGGACAACACCCGACCAGCCCATCCACCAGCAACGGCACAAACGCGTCACGTATACACCGGAAAGCCCGTCACCACTGTCATGTACAACACCGCGTGCGTCTGCGCGTTCACACGCGAAGCAAGGCGCGCAACACCACCGCGCACGCCGGTGTCACCCGATGAGCACACCACGCCACCAGCACACATCCGCGACCTTCAGATCCCCACGCCACATCGCCATCGTTCACGCACATCACCAAGCCGGCCGGCCGCCGCGTACGTCCTGCGACAGCCTGGTTCACCAGACGCCTACATCTCCCGGCGTGCACGCAGGGTCGCGCGGACGCTCTTCAACGCGGACACGTAATGCCGCTCGTCCGGCCGCATGGCTACCGCGATGGCCAGCGGTTCCTGCGCGGCCTCCACATCCCCGGTCCGCCACAACGACAATCCGAGCCCGAAATAGGCGTAATCCTCAGCCGGATTGGCGTCCACGATCTGACGAAAACTGGCCGCAGCCTCGGCGTACTGCCGGGAATTGAACTGCGCCCTGGCCAGCGCCTCCAAGATGCTGCGTGATTCCGGCTCAGCCGCGGCGGCCCTCTCCAGCAGAGCCGCGGCCGCCGCCGGACTGCCGTCTTTCAACAATCTCACCCCACGCTGATACCAGTCGTAAACACCGCCCTCAGGAGCTCCCGAGCTCTCATCGTGAACGTTGCCACTCTGATCCATGCGTGAGGACTCCTTCATCTCTGAATGATGATCCCCGTTTCGCCCTGTTGCGGAACGGGACCGACTGCAACCCCGGGGCGACTTCCGGACGGCATAGACATTTATGGGAGCATGCCCGGTATGGGGACTCCTGAACTGCCGGTGCCTGATGGACTGGTGCTACGGCCCTTCCGTGGCGTGCGTTTCGCTGTCGAAGATCCAGCCAAGGTGACCTCCCCGCCGTACGACCTGATCTCCGACGCCGACGTAGAAGCCCTCCTCAACTCCCACCCCAACAACGTCGTCCGGCTCATCCTTCCCTGCTCGCCCGCCGGTGATCCGTCCTCCGCTTCCACCCCCGACCGGGAGGCCGAGCCCCAGCCCGTCGACAACACTCCTTCCTCCCCCGACACAGAACCCGAGGCC
>NZ_SMKO01000164.1 GCF_004348685.1 Nonomuraea deserti
GGGGCGGGGAGGCTGACTCCGAGCCCGCCGGCCGCGAGGACCGCGGTGTTGGCCAGCAAGAAGTTACGTCGTGACACCATGAGCGATCTCTGCTCCTGCGAGGGGGGACCAGGGAATGACATCGTTGTCATCTGCCAGAGAAAGTAACAACCTGACGTAAGGATGTCCATGGCGTAAAACCGCGCAATTGCCCCAGCAACTCCCAGAACCACGGCGCATCGCAGGGATCCCGCTGGTCAGTCGAGCTCGCCGCCAGTCCCGCCTTCGCGCGCACGCTGCTCCCGATCGGCTCACCCGGCCGGCAGGGCGAGCCCGCGCAGCTCCTTCCGCGACGGCAGGCCCAGCTTGCGCAGCACGCTGGCGATGTGGCTCTCCACGGTCCGCCGCGACAGGAACAGCTCCGTGGCGATCTCCTGGTTCGTCTTGCCCGCCGCGGCGAGCAACGCCACCTCGCGTTCCCGCGCAGACAGCGTGCGCCCGTGCGAGGGCCGCCCGCCCCGCCACGGGTAGGGGATGGGTACGCCGTTCTGCCGCATGGCGCGGCAAGTCCGCGCGACGTCCCGGTCCGCGCCCATCGACCCGTACAGGCGCAGCGCGCTCTCCAGGCAGTCGCCGCCCGCGGGGCCGCGCAGGCGGCCCAGCCGCTCGGCGGCCTGGGCCTCGTCGTAACGCAGCCCGGCGTCGCCCAGGGTGGTACGCGCCGCGACCAGCAGCCGGTCGGCCTCGCGTTCGTCGCCCCGCGAGCGGGCCAGGACGGCCCGCGCGGTCAGCAGCGCGGCCTGTGCGGCCGGCGCTCCGGCGCCCTCGACGCCGGCGGCCAGCTCGGCCACCAGCCCGGCCGCCTCGCCGGCCTCGCCGAGCGCGTCCATGGCGTCCACCAGGCACAGCACGGTCTCGGCGCCCCACACCCAGTTGCCCTTCGCCCGGACCAGGGCGAGCCCGGCGGTGGCCTGCTCGGCGGCGGCCGCAGGGTCCTCCAGGGTGAGCAGGAGCCGCGACAGCGCCATCCGCGCCGGGACGAGCGGCCAGACCGCGCCCACCCGCTCGGCGACGGCGATCACCTCGCCCAGGCACGCCGCGGCGTTCTCGGCCGGCCCCGTGGCCGCCAGCAGCGTGCCGTACAGCAGCCGCGAGTCCAGGAACGCCGCCGCGAAGGTGGCCGACGGGCCCGCCAGCCGGCGGGCGCGGGGCTCCAGCCCGTCCCAGCGTCCCGCCGCCCGGTCCACGGCGGCGGTGACCAGCTCGACGACCTCCGCCACGCGCAGGTACTCGGCCTGGTCGGCCACCTGGCGACCCTCGGCGAGAAGGGCCTCGGCGCGGTCCAGCCGCCCGATGTGCAGCGCGCCCTGCGCCCAGTTGAGGCAGGCGCGGGCGTGCTCCCTGGGCACGGCGCGGAGCCGGTCATCGCGCAGCAGGTCGTCGATCAGCCGCCAGCTGCCCGGCTCGCCCTGTTCGAGCAGGAGCGAGGCCCGCGCGATGCGGACCGCGATGTCCACGTCGCGGTCGCCGCTGCGGCGGGCGGCCCGCTCGGCCTGGTCGCAGCGGGCGGCGTGCTCGCGGACGTGCCGGTCGGGGACGGTCTCGGGCGCGGCGAGCACGGCGAGCGCGCGCCCGAGAAGGGCGGGCCGGTCGCCGAGGTCGTCCACCGCCCGCTCGATCTGCAGGTAGCCCGCCCGCGCCTCGCCCTGCTGGCGCAGCAGGCGGCCGAGCGCGAAGCGCAGCTCTCCGCGCAGGTGGGCGGGGAGCGGCTCGGTGGCCAGCAGGCGTTCGAGAATGGGTACGGCCTCCGCGTGCGCCAGCCCGTCGACCGCGGCCCGGCCGAGCTTGACGGCCAGCCGCACACGCACGTCGCTGGACAGCTCGCCGGTCTCCAGCGCCCGCAGCAGGAACCTCGCCGCGGTGGCGTCGTTGCCGTGGGCGAGCGCGGTGTCGGCGGCGGCCTCGGCGTTGCCGACGAACTCCGCCGTGCGCCCCGCGAGCCGGTAGTGATGGGCGAGCCTGGCCACGGGTCTGGGGCCGGGCCCTCGCTCCAGGGCCTGCGCGGTCTTGAGATGCAACCAGCGCCGCCCGGAGACGGGCACCGACTCGTACACGATCTGCCGGGCCAGCGCGTGCCTGAACCGGCAGCGGCCGTCCTCCTCGTGCAGCAGCCCGACCGCCTGCGCCGTCGCCAGGGCCTTGGCGATCTCCTCCGCGTCGCGGCCGGTGACCTCCGCGAGCACCCGGTCGTCGGGCGTCACTCCGATGACGGCGGCGGCCCCCAGAATCCCCCGCACCGGCTCGTCGAGCGAGGTCAGGCGGCGCACCACCACGTCGCGCAGCACGGTCGGGACCGCGAGGTCGGCCAGCACCTCGGGGCGTCCGGGGATCTCGCTCGCGGGCAGCCGCTCCAGCAGCGTGCGGAGCACCTCCTCCACGACGAACGGGATGCCGCCGGTCGTCTCGTGGAGCGGCCCGGCGAACGTACGCGGGAGGTCGGCCTTCAGGATGCCGCCCGCCAGTTCCTCCACCTCGGGCGGGCTCAGCGGGGTGAGGCTGATCGCCCGCGCGGGGCCGGACGGCGCTCTGGCCAGGGCCTCGCGGATGGGCAGCGGGCCCGTCTCGGTCCGGGTCGTGAGGATCACCGACAGCTCGCGCGGCTGGTGGGAGGCGAGGAAGGCGAGGAAGTCGTGGGTGCCGCTGTCGGCCCAGTGCACGTCCTCCAGGACGAGCACCAGCGGGCCGAGGTGGTCGAGCAGCGCGACGGCGGCCCGGAACACCCGGTGCCGCTCCGCCCGCTGGTCGGGTAAGGCGGGCAGCGGCGGCGGCAGGTGCTCGGCGATCTCGGGCAGGAGCGGCGCCAGCGCCCCGATCACCGGGTTGGCCGGGCGGGACGCGGCGAGCTCGTCGCCGACCAGGCGGAAGGCGTCGAGCAGCGGCGACAGCGGCAGCGGCTCCTGGAGCTGCTCGCACTGGCCCACGAGCGTGCGGACCCCGGCCGATCCCCCGGCCGATCCCCCGGCCGCTTCCGGCGCGGCGAGCAGCTCTCCCACGAGCCGGCTCTTGCCGATCCCCGCCTCGCCCTCGACCAGGGCGAGGGACGGCGGGGCGGCGATGACCGTACGGAGCAGGGTGAGCTCGGCCTGGCGCCCGACGAGGACGTCGGACAAGGAGCCTGAGGGGGCGACGCGGGGCTGGCCGAAGGGCATACGTCACCCTCCCACCTGCCCCGATGGCGATATATCAGCTTAAACAGGCTACCGGATCCAGTTATGGTCAAAAATCCGTATTAGCTACGGATGTCCCCCACCTCGCCCGTCACTAGCGTCTCGACCGTCCGCGTGATCGGCGGCGACGCACTGAGGGGCGACGATGGACCTGTCCACATCACCTGGATCTCCTGGATTCACCACGTTCGGACGCCGCCGGCTGGTGGCGGCCATGGCGCTCACGGGGCTGGCGCTGGCCGGAGTGACCGCGCCGGGCCAGGCCACCGCGGCGGCCGGCGCGGCGGAGCAGAAGACCTACATCGTGCAGATGACCCCCGACCCCGTGGCGACGTACGAGGGGGACGTCGCGGGGCTGGCCGGGACCAAGCCCGACCAGGGCGAGAAGATCGACCCCGGCTCCAGCGAGGTGACGAGGTACGCCGGCCACCTGCGCGGCAGGCACGACGCCGCGCTGAAGAAGGTGGGCGGCACGAAGATCTACGACTACGTCTACTCCTACGGCGGGTTCGCGGCCCGGCTGACCGAGGAGCAGGCCGCCGGGTTACGCGCGCTGCCCGACGTCGTGGCCGTGACCGAGGACAGGAAGGTGCCGGTGGCGACGTCGTCGACGCCGTCGTTCCTGGGTCTCGACAAGCGCGGCGGCCTGTGGGACGAGCTCGGCGGCCCCACGGGCGGCAGGCGGGGCGAGGGCGCGGGCGACGGCCTGGTCATCGGCGTGATCGACAGCGGTATCTGGGCCGACAGCCAGAGCTTCGCCGACCCGGGCCCGGGCGGCAGACCGTACGGCAGGGTGCCCGGCTTCCACGGCACATGCCCGCGGAGCAGCCCTGACGAGTCGTGGACCGGCGCCCTGTGCAACGGCAAGCTCGTCGCGGCGCGGCACTTCAACGCCGGCTGGGGCGGCGACGAGGGCGTCAGGCAGGCGATGCCGTGGGAATACCTGTCGCCGCGCGACTACAACGGCCACGGCACGCACACCGCCTCGACCGCGGCGGGCAACCACGGCGTCGAGGTGACCGGGCCGGCCGCGGTGTTCGGCTCGATCAGCGGCATCGCGCCGCGCGCCAGGGTCGCCGCGTACAAGGCGCTCTGGTCGACGGAGGACGCCTCCACGGCCAACGGCTTCTACTCCGACCTGGTCGCCGCCATCGACCAGGCGGTGGCGGACGGCGTGGACGTCATCAACTACTCGGTCTCCGGCACGAGTTCGGACCTGCTCGACCCGGCTGAGGTGGCGTTCCTGTCGGCGGCCGAGGCGGGCGTGTTCGTGGCGGCCTCGGGCGGCAACAGCGGCCCGGCCCCTGGCACCGTCGCGCACCCGTCCCCCTGGGTGACCACGGTCGCGGCGGGCACGCACGACCGCGGCACGCGGGGCTCGGCCACGCTCGGCGACGGCACCGCGCTGAGCGGCGCCTCGCTGGCGGCGGTCAGCGCGGGCCCCGCGCCCCTCATCGACTCCACCGCCGCGGGGCTGCCGGGCGCGGACGCGACCCGGCTGGCGCAGTGCCACGCCGCCAGGGACAACGGCGGCCAGGCGGTGCTCGACCCGGCCAGGGTCAAGGGCAAGATCGTCGTATGTGACCGCGGGGAGACGCCGCGGGCCAACAAGAGCGTCGCCGTCGCCGAGGCGGGCGGGGTCGGCATGATCCTGGCCAACACCGACGACAACTCGCTCAACGCCGACCTGCACGCCGTGCCGACGCTGCACGTCGCGCAGAAGGACCGGCAGGCGGTCAAGGACCACGCCGCCGCGGACGGCGCGACGGCCACGATCCAGCAGGCGAAGATCGTCGATGACGCGCCCGCCCCGTACACGGCGGCGTTCTCCTCCCGAGGGCCGCTGACCGCCGCCGGCGGCGACCTGCTCAAACCCGACCTGACCGCTCCCGGGCAGGACATCCTGGCCGCGTACGCGCCGCCGGGCGCCAACGGGTCCGCGTTCAACGTCGCGAGCGGCACGTCGATGGCGGCGCCGCACGTCGCGGGGCTCGCCGCGCTGCTGAAGGACCTGCACCCGCGCTGGTCGCCGATGGCCGTCAAGTCGGCGCTGATGACCAGCGGCTCCGACGTGCTCGACGGGCCCGGCCACGACCCGTTGGTGATCTTCGGCCAGGGCGCCGGCCACGTCGTGCCGGACGGCGCCGCCGACCCCGGGCTGGTCTACGACAGCGGGATCAAGGACTGGCTGGCCTTCCTCTGCGGCTCGACCAGCGGCGTCGAGGAGCGGACCTGCGAACGCCTGGCCGGGAAGGGCCACTCGTTCGAGGCCGGCGACCTGAACGTCCCGTCCATCGCGGTCGGCCGGCTGCCCGGCACGCGTACGGTGACCCGCGAGGTCACCAACGTCGACCGCCGCACCGCCACCTACACCGCCTCCACGACCGGGCTGGAAGGCGTCGACGTCACGGTCGAGCCGCGCCGGCTCACCCTGCGGCCGGGGCAGACCAAGTCGTTCACCGTGACGCTCACGCGGACCACCGCCCCCATGAACGCCTACGTGGGCGGGCAGCTCACGTGGCAGGACCGCCGGCACACCGTGCGCGTGCCCGTCGTCGTACGGCCGGTGCCCGAGGCGTGGGCGGCCGTCCACGGGGTCGCGGGCGGGGAGGACACCGCCGGGCACCTCGCCCTCGATCCCGGGGGCGAGCGGGTCTACGTGTCCGGCGCGAGCTACGGCTCGCAGCCCGGCGTGCGCAGCGCGCGCATCTCGACCGTCGCCCACGACGCCGCCACCGGCGCCGAGCTGTGGAGCGTGTCGTACGCGGGACCGGCCGGCACCTTCGACGAGCCGGCGGGGATCCAGGTGAGCCCCGACGGCGCCCGGCTCTTCGTCACCGGCATCAGCGCCGGCGAGGACACCGGCAACGACGCCGTCACGATCGCGTACGACACGGCCACGGGCGAGGAGCTCTGGGTCGCGCGGCACAACGGGGCGGCCAACGCCTCGGACCGCGCCAACGCCCTAACGGTCGGCCCGGACGGGACGCACGTCTACGTCACCGGCATGACCTCGCTGGGCGCGCCCGGCAAGGACGACTCCTTCACGGTCGCGTACGACGCGGGCAGCGGGGAGCAGAAGTGGGCCGCGCACCACAACGGGCCCGGCGACGGCACCGACTCCGCCCGGGTGATCAAGGCGACGCCCGACGGGTCCAGGCTCCTCGTTTCCGGCCAGAGCCGGGGCACCGGCACGGGGCTGTCCGACTGGGGCACCGTGGCCTACGACGCCGCCACCGGCGAGCAGCTCTGGACGGCCCGGCACAACGGCCCGGCGAACGGGATCGACATCCCCGGCGGCATGGCGGTCGCCGCGGACGGCGCGTCGTTCTTCGTCATCGGATCCAGCGCCGGCGAGACGAAGACCGACATGACGACGATCGCGTACGACACCGCCACCGGAAAGGAGCTCTGGGCGGACCGTCACGACGGCCCCGCGCACGGCAGCGACACCCCGCACGACATCGCGACGGGGCCGGACGGCACGGTGTACGTCACCGGCAACACCGAGGGCGAGGGGACCAGAGGGGACTTCACCACGATCGCCTACGACCCCGCGACGGGCGAGCGTACGTGGGTACGGCGCCACAACGGCAAGGCGAACCATCAGGACTTCGCCTGGGACGTCGCCGTGACGCCGGACGGCGGCAAGGTCGTCGTCACCGGCCAGGGCATGAACGACCCGTCCGGAGCCGACGAGTACCTGATGAAAATCGACTATGTGACGATCGCCTACGACGCCGCGACCGGCGAGCCCGTCTGGACCGGCGAGTACGACGGCCCCGCCGGCGCGTCGGACATCGCGCACGCGCTCGCCGTGGACGCCACCGGCGACACCGGGGTGCGGATCTTCGTGACCGGATCGAGCACGACGTCCGGGGACCTGCTCTCAGGAACGGAGGTCGACTTCACCACGGTGGCCTATTTCGAACCGTGGAGGAAACCATGACCCGCTGACCGTGCGCCCCCGGCCTTCCTTGGCCGGGGGCGTACCGTCGATCGGGTTTCAAGGGCCATTACAGCGGGTAAGGCCGACGTTAATTTCTGAGCTACCTGTTATTCAGGAGCACCAGATGTCCCGAATCACGTTGACTCCTGCCGCACGTGAAGCGCTGGGCGACGAAGATGTGGTGTTCTTCGACTGGCACGTGACCGGGCTCTGCTGCGCGGACGCGGGCGAGTTCTCGGTCCGGCCCCTGCGCCGCTCGCGACTGCCCCGGCGCGCACGCCCGCTCGGGACCGACCTGGTGTACGCGCATCCCACCGCCTGGGTGCATCTCACCGACATCCCCGTCACGATCGACTGCCGTCCGCTGTGGCGCTGGCGGCGATTCACCACCGATCTGCCGCCGGACGCCGGACTGCGCTGCTGCCTGGGGCGCCCCCTGTATGGCTCTCTAGATGGGAGGTAACCGGTGAAGCTGCGTTCCATCATCATCTGGACGGCGGTCGCCCTCGTCGGTGCCGCGGGATGGGCCGTGCTGGCCCTGTCCAGGGGCGAGGAGGTCAACGCGGTCTGGCTGCTGGCCGCCGCGCTCGGCTCGTACGCCATCGCCTACCGCTTCTATGCCCGCTTCATCGTGCGCAGGGTGCTGGGCGCCGACGACCGGCGCGCCACCCCGGCCGAGCGGCTCGACAACGGCATCGACTACCACCCGACCGACCGGCGCATCCTCTTCGGCCACCACTTCGCCGCCATCGCCGGCGCGGGGCCGCTGGTCGGGCCCGTGCTGGCCGCGCAGATGGGCTTCCTGCCCGGCACCATCTGGATCGTCGCCGGAGTGATCTTCGCCGGGGCCGTGCAGGACATGGTGATCCTGTTCTTCTCCATGCGGCGCAACGGGCGCAGCCTCGGGCAGATGGCCCGCGACGAGATCGGGCCGGTCGGCGGGGCGGCCGCGCTCGTCGCCGTCTTCGCCATCATGATCATTTTGCTGGCGGTGCTGGCGCTGGTCGTGGTCAACGCCCTGGCGCAGTCGCCGTGGGGTGTCTTCTCCATCGCGATGACCATCCCGATCGCCCTCTTCATGGGGTTCTACCTGCGGGTGATCCGGCCGGGCAAGGTCGTCGAGACCACCGTGATCGGCGTCGCGCTGCTGCTGCTGGCGATCGTCGCCGGCGGCTGGGTGCAGGACTCGAGCTGGGCGCCGTTCTTCACGCTGAGCCCGTCGGCCCTGGCCCTCTGGCTCATCGCGTACGGGTTCGTCGCCGCGGTGCTGCCCGTGTGGATGCTGCTCGCTCCGCGCGACTACCTGTCGACGTTCATGAAGATCGGCACCATCGCGCTGATCGCGATCGGCATCGCCGTCACGATGCCGACGCTGAAGACCCCGGCCTTCACCGACTTCGCGTTCAGCGGCGAAGGGCCGGTCTTCGCCGGGTCGCTGTTCCCGTTCGTGTTCATCATCATCGCCTGCGGGGCCCTGTCCGGATTCCACGCGCTGATCTCGTCCGGCACGACGCCCAAGATGATCCAGAAGGAGACGCAGGTCCGGATGATCGGCTACGGCTCCATGCTCATGGAGTCGTTCGTGGCCGTCATGGCCATCACGGCCGCCTGCGTGCTGACCCCCGGCCTCTACTTCGCCATGAACTCCCCGGCCGGCGTCGTCGGGGCCACCGTCGAGAGCGCCGCCCAGGCGGTGACCAACCTCGGCTTCGTCATCACGCCCGAGCAACTGACGGCGGCGGCGGACGCCGTACAGGAGGAGACGCTGATCGCCCGGACGGGCGGCGCGCCCACCCTCGCCGTCGGCATCTCGCAGATCTTCTCCGGCTTCCTCGGGGGAGCCGGCTTGCAGGCGTTCTGGTACCACTTCGCGATCATGTTCGAGGCGCTGTTCATCCTCACCACCGTGGACGCCGGCACCCGGGTGGGACGGTTCATGCTCCAGGACACGATCGGCAACCTGTGGAAGCCGATCTCCCGGGTCAGCTGGTGGCCCGGCCTCATCGTCACCAGCGCCGTCGTCGTGGCCGCCTGGGGCTACTTCCTCTACCAGGGCGTCAACGACCCGCTCGGCGGGATCAACCAGCTCTTCCCGCTGTTCGGCATCGCCAACCAGCTGCTCGCCGCCGTGGCGCTCACCGTGGCCACCACCCTGCTGATCAAGAGCGGGCGGCTGAAGTGGGCCTGGGTGACGGCGATCCCGCTGGCCTGGGACGCCGCCGTCACGCTCACGGCCAGCTGGCAGAAGGTGTTCTCGCCCGATCCGACGCTCGGCTTCTTCTCCCAGCGCGACCGCTACCAGGCGGCCCTCGACCAGGGGCAGCTGCTCGCACCCGCCAAGACGCAGGGCGAGATGGAGCAGATCGTGCTCAACTCCACCATCGACGGCATCCTGGCCGCGCTGTTCGCGATCCTCATCATCGTCGTGATCCTGGACGCGCTACGGGTGTGGATCCGGGTGATCAGGAGCGGGGAGACGCTGCCGACCGCGGAGGCGCCGTTCGAGGAGTCCAAGATCCTCGCGCCTGCCGGTCTCATCGCCACCCGGGAGGAACGCGCGATGATGGCGAAGGCGTCACCCGACGGCTGATCGGGCCGCTGTTCCGCCCGTGCATGCCTCGCCAACAATCTGGCGACTCCCGGCCAACGACAACGGCGCGAATCTCGTGAACGCTTGAACCGAGCGCTTCACGACGAGGGGAGGAATGCCATGCGCACGCTCGGCTGGGGCTAGAACAGGTGAGACGACAGCACTCGGGGTCCGGTCCTCGAGTGCTGTTACCACGCACGCAACCGTCGTGGGCGGTGTGCACGCCCGGCGTACAAACTGTGCACTCCATGCCGTTGCCCACGGCAACGGCCGCCCAGCATGGTGAAGCAATGCCGACAACGAGAAGCCTGGCGGTCATCGGGGCCGTCGCTGCCGCGGGCGCGCGGACCGAGTGATGGCCACCTTCGCCGGCCTTTTCACGGTGCGGGAGTTTCGCTACCTCTACCCGGCCTATGCGCTCTCCTACGTGGGCGACCAGCTCTCGTCCGTCGCCGTGGCCATTCTGGTCTTCGACAGGACCGGCTCGCCGGTGGCCACCGCGGTCGCGTTCTCCGCGGCGTTCCTGCCGTCCGCGCTCGGCCCCGTGCTGGGTTCGCTCGCCGACAGATTCCCGCGCCGGGGCCTGCTCATCGTCTGCGACCTGGCCAGGGCGATACTGGTCGCGGCGCTGGCGTTGCCGGGCATGCCGATCGGCGCCGCGATCGCCCTGCTCTACCTCGCGCACTTGTTCACCCCGCCGTTCATGAGCGCTCGCGCCGCGCTGATGCCGGACGTGCTCGGCGGCGAGGCCTACATCGCCGGCAACGGCCTGACCAACCTCACCTACCAGATCAGCCAGGTGGCCGGGTTCGCCATCGGAGGCGCCGTCGTCCTGCTGGTCACGCCCGCAGGTGCGCTGCTCGCGAACGCCGCGACATTCGCGCTCTCCGCGGCGCTCATCTGGCGGGGCATCCGGCCCCGGCCCGCGCCCGAGAGCGAGGGCGCCCGCTGGTCGCCCCTCAGGGACGCGGCGGCAGGGGTGCGCCACGTGTTCACCGACCCCTGGCTGAGACAGTGCCTTCTCCTGGTCTGGCTGGTGTCGGCCTTCGCCTTCAGCACCGAGGCGATCGCCTATCCCCTCGCCCGCGAGCTGGGCGGCGGCCCGCCACTCGCCGGGGTGCTCATGGCCACCATCGCCCTCGGCTACGCGACCGGGGCGACGGTCCTCACCCGGTGGACGCGCCCGTCCGTTCGCGACCGCGTCACGGTGCCGCTCGCCGTGCTCTCCGGGCTCGCCCTGCTGCCCATGCTCGCGCACCCGCCCGCGCCCGTGGTGCTCGCCCTGCTGTTCTGCTGCGGTCTGGGATGCTCGTTCAGCACGCCGCTCAACGCGATGTTCATCCAGCGGGCCGCGCCGGCCTACCGCGGACGCGCCATGGGAGTCGCGATCGCCGGCATCGCCGCCGGCCAAGGCGGCGGATTCCTCCTGGCGGGATGGGTCACCGAACTCGGCGTCACCGCCTCGGCCACGGTGGGACTGTGCGGGATCGGCGCCCTCGCCTCCGCGGTGTGCTGCGGCGCCGCCTACGCGTCCGCAGCGGCTACTCCCGTGGCGTCCGAGCCGTCCGGTACCTGAACTCCCGCGGCGACTCGCCATAAACCATCCGGAACGTACGGCTGAAGTCCGCCGGCGCGCCGAAGCCCCACCGGGCGGCGATCTGGCGGATCGGCACGTCGGCCAGAGCCGCGTCGGCGAGGTCGCGACGGGCACACCTCAGCCGCTGATCGCGGATGAAGCCGGAGACCGTGTCGCCCTCGTCCTGGAACAACCGGTGGAGGTAGCTCACCGAGATGTGGTGCGCCCCCGCGATGGAACGCGGGGTCAGCTGGTGGTCGTGCAGGTGGCCCTGAATGTAGGCGCGTATCCGTCCGGCGAGGTCCTGCCGCCGGCAGCTCGCCCGCCCGCCGGCGCCGGACCCGAGCATGTTGGAGAAGCACACGGACACGAGGTCCACCAGCACCATCCCCAGCCGCTGCCCGTCGGCCGGGCTGAGCGACAGTTTCTCGTCGGACAGGGCCTCGACGAACCTCTTCAGCAGCTCGTACACCCCTCCGTCGGCGGAGACGCCATGCCCGAGCACCGCGTCCATGGCTGGGGCCCGCAGCGGCAGCACCGGCTTCGGGATGATGACCACGGCCACCTCGAGGCCGCCGCGCCCGTCGGGCCGCAGAACCATCTCGTCGAGCCGGGCGAGGTCGTGCGCGTAGAGATCGCCGGCGGTCACGGTGTCCTGCCGCCCGGCCCACGTCGCGCTCACCGTGCCGCGCACGGGCAGGATGAGCTGGATCGCGTCCTCGCCCTCCGACCTCCCCCAGGCGGTCTCTCGCCGTAGGCGTACCAGGCGGTACCGCCGCACCTCGAGGACGGCCACGCCGAGATCGACGACACGCCCGCCGATGAAAGGCGCCCCACTCCCGCGCACTCGTGTCCTCCACACGCAGCGTCACGGCACGACCCGACACCTCGACGACTCCCACCGTGATCCCTCGCGGGTCCGCTCGGGAGGCACGCCCTGCCGGGCTCGGTACGCCTCCGCCACGCCCCGAGTCATGTGTAGGGCGGCGCGCGTTTCCTCAGCGTTTCGCACCGGGGCGCCCCCGGACCTTCACGAGGAGCGCATCAGGAAGCGCAGCTGGTCACGGAGCCCCGCCTCGAAAGCGGCCTCGCCGTGCTCGCGGGCCCAGATCATCATCCACATCGCGGTCAGCGCGTAGCAGGACGCCTGAAGGGCCAGCTCGTCAGCCGTGGGCCGGCGGCCGTACCCGTCGAGGAACGCCTCCCCCAGCCACGGACGCTCCCGCCAGACACCGAAGGAGAGCCGCGCCAGATCGTTGATCCAGACCTCGGTGGCCGCCCACTCGAAGTCGACGACGTGCAGCCTGCCCTCGCCCGTCAGCCAGTTCCTCGGCGTGTAGTCCAGGTGGCACGGCACCCGCGCCGGCCGCGGCAGCCCGTCCAGCTCACGCACCCGTGACCGGACGAAGTCCAGCTCGCCCCGCTCGATCACGCCTGCGCAACGGGGGACCCAGTGCTCCAGCCGGGCCCGCCTGGCCGCGGCGAACCCCTCACACGGTTCGGGCGGCGCCGCCTCGTGGAACCGCCGCAGCAGCACACCGGCCTGGTGGTGCCCCTCGGCCCCGACGTCCTGCGCGTGCGTGCCGGGAACGGCCGAGAGCACCAGCGCCTGGAGCTCGTCGTCGCAGGCACGCAGGCGCGGCGCATGGCCGCCCAGGACGGGCACCCAGTGCCGGTACGCGAACGTCTCGCGCGCGTAGCCGTCCTTCCGGCGGTGGCGCTTGGCGTACCACGTCCGGCCGGCGCGGTCGCGCACCCGCAGCACGCACGTTGCGCCGTGCTCCCACGACACCTCCCGCTCGACGTGAGAGACGCCCAGCACCCTGCCGACGTAACCCTCCAACGCGACGCGCATGGAACCCCTCCTCGCACCAGCCCGAGCACCAGGTGCTCGCAGCCGACGCGCGCGCTGCCCATCCGTTCGGCCTCCAGTGCCGCGGCGTCCTTCAGCACGCCGGGCACCTCGGTGACGCAACCGGGAAGAGCTTCGCCGGAGGACCACCCATTCGATCGTCAGGTCGTGCCCGCGGACTGCCGCCATTCCAGCGCCTCGGCGGTGTCGCGGTATTCCAGCAGGCGCCGGCCGGCGATCGCCCGCAGCAGGTCGCGCACCTCCGCAGGGGTCGCGCGGAAGAACTCGCGCCTGAGGTCGACCTTGTTGAGGCGCCGATCGTCCAACGCCGCGTGCAACCGCGCCTCCAGCTCCACGGCGTCCTCGCTGAAGATCAGCGCGTGCGTGTCGAACCTGAACGGCACCGAGGCGTCGCCCAGCTCGCGCACCCTGTCCTCCGGCTCCAGCCGGCGCGTCATGCCGATCTTGACGACGTCCTCTCCGAACGCCCCGAAGTTGGAGATCACGTACACGTACCCGGCCCTGGTGTTCGCCTCGCGCGCCTCGACGGCGGCGACCGCGGCGCCGAGCCGCGCCAGCTCGGCGCCCAGCTCCGCCACGCTCTCCGGGGGCCCGTCGCCGTTCCGCACCAGCTCGGCCAGCGCCGCCCGGCAGCGCGCCTCCTCCTCGCGCAGCCGCTCCTTCTCCCGGTCGACCTCGCGGCGCGCAGCCTCCTCCTCCCGCTGCCGCTCCCGCTGCGAGCGGACGAGCTCCCTCTCCTCCTCCCGCTTGGCCAGGTAGTCGGCGGTGAGCTGCAGCTCGTAGATCCGGGTGCGGTGATATTCGGGGCTGACGTGGATGCTCATCGTCCGCCCCAGCCGCACGATCGTGTCCACGGCCTTCTCCAGGCGTTCGATCGCGGACTGCAGTTTGTACGGCCGCATCGTGCGCACGCAGTTGTCCGCCTCCGCGTTGTAGGCCCGCGCCATCAGCTTGGAGAAGTCGCGCACCATCTTGCGCCCCTCGGCGACCGACCCGCCCACCTGCCTGCCGGTGGTGCCGACGACGACCCGCCCTTCCCTGGCCATCTCCTTGATGCGAGCCCTGACCTGCGCGAGACGCTCTTTGTAGGCGACCGCGTCGGTCAGCGGGTGGCGGTATTCGTAGACGCCCACCTCCTGCAGCAGCGCGGTCTCCTCCGTCCACACGATCCGCTGCTCGGCCTCGCGCAGCCGCCGGGTCACGTCGTCGAGGGCGGCGCGCAGCCCTTCGTGCTCGGCGCGCAGCCCTTCTGTCAGCTCCGCGATCCGCACGGCGTCCATCCCGGCCAGCCGTTCCATCCAGGCGCGCAGGCGGGCGTTCTCCTGCTCCAGGCGTCTGCGGCCGCCGAACAGCCGCCAGCCGGGAGAAGGATTGAACCGGTATCGGACCATAGGCGCTCCTCGCAGGTGAGACGACAGGCCACACTGGAGAGATAGCTGTGCGCCCCCGAAGAGTTACAGTACGCACCGGCCGGCCGCGCAGCCCTGACCTATGGTTCTCCCATGACCGCAGACACCCTCCGGCTGGTGCCGATCACCCCTGCCAACATCGAGACGGCCCTCGCCGTGCAGGTCCGCCCCGACCAGGAACGGCTCGTCGCGCCCGTGGCGAAGTCGCTGGCGGAGGCGTACGTCCACCAGCAGGTCGCCTGGCCCCGGCTGGTCCTCGACGGCGACCGGCCCGTGGGGTTCCTCATGGCCTTCATCGACATCGACTGGAACGGCAAGGGGGTCGACTTCCGGTCGGGCCTGTGGCGGCTCAACGTGGCGGCCGACGCGCAGGCGCGCGGGGTCGGCCGCTTCGCCGTCGAAGCCGTGGCCGCCCACCTCAGGCGGCGCGGCAACACGCGGATGTACGTCACCTGGCACCCGGGCGACGACGGCCCCGAGGGCTTCTACCGCGAGCTCGGCTTCCATCTCACGGGCGAGGAGAGCGACGGCGAGACGGTGGGGGCGCTGGACCTGTAGCGGCGGTCGCCTGTCCTCATCCGGAGTGCCGCCGGTGTGCGGCGAAGAACGCGCGGGCGGAGGCCGGCAGCCAGAGGGCAGCGATCATGGCCAGATGGATGACGTCGCCGGAGATGACGGCCCAGTAGTACTCCGAGCCGGCGGCGGCGGAGATGAAGCTGGCGAGGGTGGCGATGACCAGGTAGACGGTGAGGGCGATGCGGGCCCAGTGGCGGCCCTTGAGCGCCTTGAGGACGAACCAGACGACGAGGACGACGTCCAGGGCATGCAGGACGATCGCGTAGACGATGGCGGCGTTGACGGCGAAGTCGAGATTGGCGGGGTCGAGAGCGGGGTTGTTACGCATGATCGACGCGCTGGTGAAGTCGCGGTCGACGGCCATCTGCACCGGTAGGGCGATATAGAGGACGACCAGGACGAGCGTTTGGGGAACGAGCAGGCGGAGAGCGGCGGGAACACCCTTTTCTTGGTACAGTCGTACTACCATAAGGACAGATGCTAGCACGACTGAGCTAACATGGGTTCCATGCCCAGGCTCATCGACCATGAACAGCGCCGCGAAGAGCTCGCCGAAGCAGCCTGGCGAGTGATCATGCGCCACGGAGTGGGCCACGTCTCCGTGCGTATGGTCGCCGCCGAGGCGGGTGTCTCCGCCGGATCGCTGCGCCACGTCTTCAGGACGCAGAGCGAACTGCTGGTCTTCACCATGCAGCTCGTGGTCAATCGCGTCCGCGCCCGGATCACCGCCATCCCGCCACAACCCACCATCAGGCAGGCCGTCGAGGCCGTGGCGCGCGAGTTGCTCCCGCTCGACGACGAGCGGCGCGCCGAGATGGAGGTCAACATGGCGCTGTTCAGCGCCGCCACCGCCGAAGAGAGCCTCAGAGGCCCCCGCGCGGAGGCGCACGAGGCCCTCCGCGACACCTGCCGCTGGATGATCGACCAGCTCGACAACGGCATCGACCTGGCGCCGGGGCGAGACGTGCAACTGGAAGCCCTACGACTGCACGCGGTCATCGACGGACTCGCCGACCACCTGGTCTACGAGCCGCCCACGGCGGACACGAGCTGGGCGACCAGCGTCCTCACAACGCACCTCGACTCGCTGAAGACGTAAGCGTCCCGCGGGACCACCGCCTCCCCCTCGCAGCCGGATCGGGGAGGCGGGCCGCTTCCCCCTCGCAACCGGATCGGAGAAGCGCGGCGGCGTTGACCCACTCTGCTGTCGGCGCTGGAAGTCGTCGAACGCGATGTCCACGCCGGAGGGATCACCGGTACGCTCCGCCTGGTCAACCCCGGCTGGAACGACAGCGATCACGTTCGGGTGGAGTTCCGGGGTGGCTCTCACGGCAACGGCATCCCGGCGAGGGAACGCACACCTCAGGAACGGGTCCACTTCTGGTTCGACGCGCCGGTGCAGTCCCACAGTTGCAGCCGCGCGCCGTTGGCGGTGTTGCGGTCCACCACGTCCACGCACCGGTTGGCCGCGATGTTGACGAGGTCGCCCGCCGGGCTGAGCGTGAAGCGCTGGGCGCCGGTGCCGTTGCACGTGTAGAGCTGGATCGGCGTGCCGTTGGCGGTGCCGGCCGCCGCCGCGTCCATGCACTTGCCCATCGCGCGGACGGTGCCGTCGCCGTTGATGGACCACTGCTGGGCGACGGTTCCGTTGCAGTCGTACATCTGCAGCGGGGCGGCGTCCACGGGGTCGGCGCGGGGGATGTCGATGCAGCGGCCGTTCAGGCTGGACCTGAGCACGGAGCCGGATCCCGGCCCGCCGTCGGTCCACGCGGAGACGCGGACGTAGTCGATCAGCATCGTCTGCGGGAAGGTAGTGCTGGAGTTGGGCGGGCCTGGCCAGTTGCCGCCGACCGCCACGTTCATGATCATGAAGAACGGGTGGTCGAACACCCACCGGTTGCCGCGAAGGCTGGCCGGGGTGATGCGGAAGTATTCCGCACCGTCCAGATACCAGATGATGAGGTCGGGCGACCACTCGATCGCGTATCTGTGGAAGGAGTCGCCGAGCGGCCCGCCGATCGTACGGCTGCCGCCGATCCCGCTGCCGCCGGAGTAGCCGGGGCCGTGGACGGTGCCGTGCACGGTGTTCGGGACGCTGCCGATGTTCTCCATGATGTCGATCTCGCCGTCGTCAGGCCAGTTGCGCCCGCCGAGCATCCAGAACGCGGGCCAGATGCCCTGGCCCCTGGGGATCTTGATGCTGGCCTCGAAGCGGCCGTACGTCTGGGTGAACTTCTCGGCGGTCAGGATCCGGCCGGAGGTGTACTGGCAGGTGCCGTAGTGGCACTGCAGGTTGGACGGGTTCTCCCGGCGGGCGGTGATGGCCAGGTGGCCCTGCCCGTCGTGGTAGACGTTGCGGGTCGAGTCGGTGTAGTACTGCAACTCGTTGTTGCCCCAGCCCCCGCCGCCGATGTCGAACTTCCACTTGGAGCCGTCGACGGACGTCCCGGCGGCGGCGTTGAACTCGTCGGACCAGGTGACCGGGCCGATGTCGGCTTCGGCCGGGTGGGCGCCGGTGACCAGGCCGCCGGTCAGGGCGACGAGCATGGCCGTGGCCGCGAGGAGGAGCCGGGGTTTGCGCATGGAGACCTCCGGTGTGTGGTCTTTGCCCCCCGATCAAGTGGATGTAATATCAGCGCTCCTTTATTGTCAACAAGAAGCTTTACTTATTATTTTCCTTCGCCGGCCGCGGTGCCACGCAGCCGGCCAGGGCGTTGGACTCTCCCACGGTGGGAGGCCTCATGGTGTACCCCAGCGGGAGGGGCGACCGGACGCCGCGTCAGCATGAGGAGAGCGACACATGACCATCGTGAAGGACGTCGAGGCCCGTGGCTTGCGCCACTGCGAGACGACGGCGCTGGGGACGCTGTTGCGGCATGACGGACTCGACCTGTCCGAGCCCATGCTGTTCGGGCTGGGTTCGGGCCTGTCCTTCCTCTACTGGGACAGCAAGGGCATGGCCTTCCCCTTTCTCGCGGGCCGCGTCAGGCCTTTCGACCTCACCAGAAACCTGGCCGCCAGGCTGGGCCTGACGTTGCTGGTCAAGGAGACCACCTCGCCGCGCAGGGCGTGGGAGAACGTGGCCGCCCCCATCGACGCCGGCCGGCCTGTCGGCCTCCAGCTCGACTCCTACCACCTGGACTATTTCCGCTCCAAGGTGCACTTCGGCGGTCATGTCGTCGCCATGTACGGCTACGACGAGCACGACGTCTACCTGGTGGACACCGACCAGCAGGGAGGAGCGGTCCGCACCAGCCGGGCCGGCCTCGCCAAGGCGCGGGCCGAACGCGGCCCGATGACCGCCAGGCACCGATCCTTCACCATCACCCTGCCGGCTCACCCGCCCTCCTGGCAGGACCAGATCATCCCCGCCATCAAGGACTGCGCCGGCGCCTTCCTCGCCGCCCCCATCGCGAACCTGGGCCACCGCGGCATCGAGAAGGCCGGCCAGAAGGTGCCCGGATGGTTGCGGCGCGCCGGCGAGCCGCAGCAGGATCTGCCGCAGGCCGCCCTGCTCATGGAGAAGGGCGGCACCGGCGGCGCCCTGTTCCGCGCCCTCTACCGCGACTTCCTCGACGAGTGCACCCGGCTGATCGACCACAGCGACCTCCGCACCGGTCACCGGCTGTACGCCGAGGCCGCCACCCTGTGGACCGGCGTGTCCGCCCTGATCGCGAAAGCCGGGGAGAGCGGCGACGCCGGACACCTCCAGCAGGCCGGCGTCGTCCTCCACGATCTTTCACGGATCGAGAAGGACGCCATGCAGGCGCTTCGCCGGTTGTAGCCCCACGAGGAGGCCGTACGAGCACGGGCGTGCACGACAGGAAGCCGGCTTCCGTCGTACGCTCGACCGGGCACGTGATGGACAGGAGGCTGAGGTGGCCGAGACGACGGTGGCCGAGGTGATGGCCGAACTGGCCGAGCTCGAGGACCCGAAGGCACGCGCGGTCAACGAGAGACACGGTGACGACCACGGCGTCAACCTCAGCAAGCTGCGCGCGCTCGCGAAGCGGCTGAAGACGCAGCAGGAGCTCGCGCGCCGGCTCTGGGAGACGGGTGACACCGCGGCGAGGCTGCTGGCGCTCCTGATCTGCCGCCCGAAGGCGTTCGAACGTGACGAGCTGGACGTCATGGTGCGGGAGGCGCGCACGCCCAAGGTGCACGACTGGCTCGTGAACTACGTGGTGAAGAAGAGCCCGCACTGCGAAGAGCTGCGCCTGGCCTGGTTCGCCGATCCGGATCCGGCGGTCGCGAGTGCGGGCTGGGCGCTGACCGCCGAACGCGTGGCGAAGAAGCCCGAGGGTCTCGACCTCTCAGGACTGCTCGACGTCATCGAGGCGGGGATGAAAGACGCCCCGGACCGCCTGCAGTGGGCGATGAACACCTGCCTGGCCCAGATCGGCATCGAGCACGCCGAACTCCGCGCCCGCGCCATCGACATCGGTGAGCGCCTGGAGGTGCTCAAGGACTACCCGACTTCCCCGGGCTGCACGTCTCCGTTCGCGCCCGTCTGGATCACCGAGATGACGCGCCGAGCCGGCCAGGAATCCGGCCGCAGGGGAGCGTGACCTCGATTGACGGCGCAACCACCATGATCAGGGAACCGCAGATCCTGGCCTGTTCCGGCGTGTTGTTCCCCCCAGCGGGGTTCCGGCACGTCGGCGTTCAGATATGGCAGGCGAGGCAGTTGGCCGGTGTGCGAAAACCGCGGATGTGCCTCATCGCGACGGCAGTGGGTGACTCGCGGGAGCACATCGACGGCTGGTGCGCGCGGGCCGCGTCGTTCGGCGACACGGACCTGTCCTTCCTCCAGTTGTTCACGCAGCCGAACGTGAAGGACGTGCGGGCGCATCTCCTCGCTCAAGATGTGATCTTCGTGTCAGGTGGCAGCGTGGTGAATCTGCTGGCGGTCTGGCGTGCGCACCGCCTCGATGAGATCTTGCGGGAGTGCTGGGAGAAGGGTGTCGTGCTGGCCGGCCAGAGCGCGGGCAGCCTGTGCTGGCATGCGGGCGGTGTAACCGACTCCTTCGGCGACGACCTCGACGCGCTCGACGACGGCCTGGACTTCCTGCCGTTCAGCAACGGTGTCCATGACGACTTGGGCGATCAGCCCCGGCGGGCTCGCTTCCGCGAGTCCGTGGCGCACGGCACGCTGCCGGCCGGATACGCCACCGAAGACGGCGTCGCCCTGCACTATGTGGGCACCGGGCTGCACGAGGTCGTGAGCGTGCTCCCCGACCGGAACGCATGGTTCGTCGAGGGCGACGGTGAGGGCGGGATGAGGGAGCAGGCCCTGCCGGCGCGCTGCTGGGTTCCTTGAGCGTCGCAGCCGTCGCCGGCAACCCGCACGGACGCCCGGACCGCTCCGCCCGGAGAGCCGGGCTGGTCGCGGATCGCGGCGAGTGAGACGTCCCCCTGCCGTTCGAGCAGGCTGAGCAACCGCTGCCAGTCGTGACCATGGGGGCAGGGCGCGCGTGGCCATGGGCCTTCCGTGACGGTTCCGTGCTGAGCCGGACGTGTCGGCGAGGCCGGCCGCTCACCGGCCCCGGCTTCTCTCCGCCTCGCTCTTCGCTCTGGAGTAGCGTTGCCCGCCATGACCGACTTCATCTCCCTCCCCTTCTATGACCTGTTCCACGAAAGCGGACATGTGCCAGGCATCCGCGAGAAGCTGCCCTCGCTGCTCGCCGGGGCCCAGCGGAGCATCCTCGAGATCGGCGCGGGCACCGGCCTGATCACCACCTCGATAGCCGACTGGACACCGGCCGAGATCTTCGCGCTGGAGCCCTCGGCCGGCATGCGCGGGATGTTACTGTCCCGGCTGAGTGCCCGTCCGGAGCTGCTCAAGCGCGTGACCGTGCTGCCCTATGACGCGCTGAGCGTGGACCTGGACGAGCCGGTTGAGGCCATGGTGATGATCAACGTGATATACGCCCTGGATCCGCACTACCGCAAGCGGCTCTGGCCGGTGCTGGCGACCCAGCTGGAACCCGGCGGCCTCCTGGTCTTCACCTGGCACGACGGCGGTCCCCCTGCGCCGGGTCCCCTCAAGGAGTTGGACACGCGGCAGGTGGGCCGGCACACGTACACCATCCTGTCGGAGATCACCGAGTCGGACGGGGAGAGGTGCAAGGCCCGCTACCTCTACCGGATCACGGAGAACGACAAGGTCATCAGCGAAGAGGAGATCGTCGGCAACGCCTACCGTCCCGAATGGGACGTGATCGAGGGAGAGCTGGTCAGCGCGGGTTTCGTCCAGACTGACGCGCCCGAAGGGCTGCTCGCCTGGCGGCTCGGGCTCCAGCAGTTCTGATCGGCGATCACCGAAGCACGGTACGACAGGCGTCCTGGCCCGGCAGGGCGCCCTGTCAGCCGGGCCCTCGTCGACGTGGCTGCGCGTGACCGTGATCGGCTCCCGTCGAGCCCGGCGACCGGAGCCCTGACCTCGACGGCTCGCGGTCGGTACGCTGATCGTCGTGGGAGCTGGTGAGGCGTCTCTGCGCCTGAAGGACGTGACGTCGGCGCTGGAGACGGCACTCACCGCCCTGAGGGTCGCGGGGGCCGGCCCGACGTACCGCGTGGGTGGCACGAGCGCCGCTCTGCTGCAAGGTGTTCGGCTTCCGGTCGGAGACGTCGACCTTCTGGTGGCTCGGAGGAAGGACGTCGACGCGTTCGCTGCCGCCCTGTCGTCCTTCCCCCTCCTGTACGCGGCGTCGTGGATCCCCGATAGTCAGCAGTATTTCGCCAGGTACGACGTACACGGGGTCCATGTGGAGATCAGCACGGTCGAGCGGGAGACCGACTCCGACGGGATGGAGTGCGTCGGCCGCGGCCCGTGGCAGCACTACGTGCTGGTCGCGTGCGGCCCGCATCGCGTTCCCGTGGTCCGCCTGGAACTGCGGTTGGCCACGGAGCTCCTTCGTGATCGGCCCGATCGGTACGAACCGCTGCTGGATCACATGGCGGCGCGGGGATTCGATCGAGATCTCCTGAATCGTGCCATGACCGCTCGCGGCCTTTCGACGGAACGCCGGCGCACGGTCAACGACCGCCTCGCTCGTTCCGCTCCCCGCTCCCGCCAAGCGCCTTCCGCACCATGACGCGGCGGTCGTCCGTGAGCGGGCGGCAGGCGTGGTGCCGCGGCGAGATCCGGTCATGGGCCGGGCGGGCGGGAAGGCGGCCATCTGCGCGACGGCGGCACGATGCGCAGACGGCCGGGCATCCTGACGGAGGTCAGAGGGTCGAGGCGAGCCCCTCCGCGATCTTCCTCAGCTCGGCGGTGACGGCCTCGGCGCCGGAGAAGTCCTCGGCGTACACGGGACTGAACATGATCTCGGCGCGCTGCCTGTCGCCCATCCTGAGGAAGAGCGTGGGGGTGCCCTTCATGCCGTCCTCACCCACGTGCTGGATGACCAGGTAGCCGGTACGGTCGCCGATCGTCACGTCCTCACCGTCGGCCTCGTCGCGGTACTGCTGGATCCGGTCCTCGACCTCCTGGACGGCCGCTTCCTCGTACATGTAGATCTGGACGCAGTAGGAGCCGTTCCTGTCGCCATCGAAGTTGTACGAGGTCGAGTAACGGTCGCCGAAGTTCACCGACCAGTGCGACCATTTCAGCCGCTCGGGCAGATAACCCACCTTGACGTGCCCGAATTCCTTTCCGTCGCCCAGGTCTCCGAGCTCCGGCGGTTCGGAGCGGACCGGCGGGGTGTCGTCGATGGCGGGCGGCTCCAGCGTCGCGGAGATCGTGGGCTCCGGCCCGGTCGTGGCCACCGAGCCGACGGTCACGTACCCGATGGGCGCGGCGGCGGTGACGGCCACCGACGTGGCCAGCGCCGCGACCCTGGCCCTCTTCCGCCTGCTGCGGGAGGAGCGCACGACCCGCTCCGCCAGGTCGGGCGCGACCTGCAGCCTCGCCGTCTCGTCCGCCATGATCTGGCGGATCTCCTCCTCAAGCGGGCGTATCCCTGATCACTCCTTCCACTGATTCCCGGCCGAGCGCGGCGCGGAGCTTGGCCATGGCCTTGGACGCCTGACTCTTGACGGTGCCGGCCGAGCATCCGAGCACGTCGGCGGTCTGCGTCTCGCTGAGGTCCTCCCAGTACCGCAGGACGATCACCGCGCGCTGCCGGGGCGGCAGGGCGCGCAGCGCCTCCATGAGCACGTGGCGCAGGTCGAGATCGGTCGCGCGGGCCGATCTCTCCGGCGGGCTGTGCATCGGGATGATGCTGAGGATCGCCCGGCGGGGGGCGCGGCTGATAGCGGCGTTGATGATGACGCGGCGCACGTAGGGCTCGGGGCTGTCGTGGCGCACCCGGTCCCACCTCCTGTACGTACGCTCCAGCGCTGTCTGCAGCAGGTCCTCGGCCTCTGTCTCGTCACCGCAGGCGAGATAGGCGACCCGCAGCAGGTCGTGGCACCGAGCCCGCCAGGGGCAGCGTGAACCTCGTACGGGATGAGAACTCGTTCCGGCTCGCGGGGCAGCGGCTGACGTACGACGAGGTGCAGCGCCTGCCCGCCGACCCGGACGACCTGAAGGACTGGCTCAAGAGGGCGGGCCAGGTCAGCCGCGTGGCGAACGGCTCCCTCGACGGCTGGGTCGCGAGCTCCCTGCCGGAGATCCTGCACTCCCTGCCGGCCCCGAAGCAGGTCCGCGCCGCCGCCTACCAGGCGCTGCTGACGATGCCGGGCGTCCGCGCCGGCGGCAACGCGAAGGACACCCTGGGCAGATCCGGCGCCGCAGTCCTGATCGACAGGACGAGCAAGGGAAAGAGCGGTACGAGCTCGGTCAAGCTCAGGCTGATCGTCGACACCGGCACGATGGTGCTGCTGTCCCGGGACCAGACGGTCACGTTCGACGGCAAGACGCTTGGGGGCAAAACGTACAACGAGACGCTGGTCGAGGTCGGCTGGAC
>NZ_SMKO01000165.1 GCF_004348685.1 Nonomuraea deserti
GTCGCGCAGCTCGCCCGGCATGGGTGGGGGCGCCCCGCCTGGCCGTCGCGCGAGCGGGAGCGGCCCGCCTGGCCGTCGCGCGAGCGGGGGCGGGTCCGGCCTCAGCCCAGCACGGCCGCGAGGTCCTGGTAGGTGCGGTAGTGCACGGCGGTCATGCCGAGCGCCCTCGCGGCCTCCACGTTCTGCAGCCGGTCGTCGACGAACAGGCAGCGCCCTGGCTCGGCCCCGGCGCGCTCCGCGGCGATCTCGTAGATCCGCCGGTCGGGTTTGGCCACGCCGACCCTGGCACTGCTCACCACGTCGTCGGCGAAGCCGGTGAGCCCCAGCAGGTCGAGGTGCTGTTCCAGGGTGTCCATGGCGTTGGTCACGATGACCACGGGCACCTCCTGCCGCGCCCTGGACAGCAGCGCCCTGACCTCTTCGTCCACCCAGAAGCGGATCTTCATGAACTCGCCGACGGCCTGGCGGGCCCGCTCGTCGCCGCCGAGCGCCACGGCGATCGACTCCGCCCACTGGGTCTCGGTGACGTGGCCGAGCGTCGGCGGCATGATCAGTGCGGGGTCGAAGGCCGTCTTCATCAGGGGCAGGCCGTAACGGGCTTCGATGTCGGCCTGGGCGGCGTGGTCGAAGTGACGCAGCACGCCGTCGAGGTCGGACAGAACAGCGGCGAAGGGGATCACAGTCCCTCATTGTGCCGTGTGCGCCGCCCTGGCCAGTAGCCATGACTTTTCCGGCGCCGCCGAAGGTGCTCAGGTAACGGTCGGCACTACCATCTCCGAGACAGGATTCGGTATCGGAACGGTAGGGCATGGACGATCACCGGCTGCCACGCGAGCTGTGCAGGCTGTTCGCCGACGGCGGCAGGGGGCGACGGCTGCCCGCCGGGCTGCCGCCTGGCGACGTGGTCTGGCCCGACCCCGGCTACACCCGGCAGGGCGAGGCCGCGCGGCCGGCGTTCTGGATGAGCGACGAACCGGCGACGGGCGAGGACTGGGCGCTGCTGCGCGCCTGGCACGCGCACAGCGGCCTGTGGCCGGTGCTGCTGGACGAGTCGGCGCAGCCGTGGGCGGTCGGGCAGGTCGTGCCGGACGATCCTCGCCAGATCGATCACTTCACCGCCGAGGGGTTCATGACCGAGGTGTGGGAGGAGTGGGTGGCGCAGATGCCGAAGGACGCGCTGGCCGAGCTGGAGCCGTACGGCGCCATCTGTCCCGGTCCCGCCGCGCCCGGCGGGCTGAAGGCCGAGCCGGAGGCGGTCGCCGACTGGCTGGCGGGCGAGCTGGCGGCCAAGGGGATGCCGCTCGGCCTGGTCGCCGCCGGCCGGGGAGCGGACGCGCTGGCGGTCATGGGCTGGCAGGGCGCGCTGCACCACAACGAGTGGATGGTCCCGCTGGCGGCGGTCGTGCGCAGCTGGGAGGACCGGTTCGGGGCGCGCGTGGTCAGCGTCGGGTTCAACACGCTCGACCTGAGCGTGGCGGCGCCGCCGGACGACCCGGAGCACGCCTTACACGTGGCGGCGGAGCACTGGGCCTTCTGCCCGGACAACGTCGTCCAGGGGCCGGGCGACCTGCAGGGCTATGCCGAGCAGATCTTGGGCCGGCACGCGTGGTCCTTCTGGTGGGACTGAACCGGCGGCACGGCCGTCCCCTTCCCCGAGCCCTGGTGGGACCGGACCGGCGGCACGGCCGTCCCCTTCCCCGAGCCCTGGTGGGACCGGACCGGCGTCACGGCCGTTCCCTGGGCGCGCGGCGGCCCTCTCGATCGGGACGACGGCGCGGCCCGCGCCGGCGCCCTTCGTGCCCGCGGCGCCGGCGTCCGGCGTCGGGCCTTCCAGGGGCCCGGCCGGCGAAGAAGCCGGGCCCTCTGCGGCCGCCCCCGAGCCGTAGCCGTCCCCACGGCCGGGCTCACGGGATGCGCGCCACGGCGCCGTAGGTGCCGGACGAACTCGGTTGGTCGACGCACGCGCTCTCGTGGCCGTCCGGCCGCCATTCCGGGACCCACACCAGTCCCGGATCTACCAGCACCAGACCTTCGAGCAGCGCCTCAACCTCCTCCCTCGTGCGAATCGCGTGCCCGGGCAGCGTCATCGCCAACAGGTCGTGTATGGCGGGCAGCAGCTCCGGGGGGATCGCGTCGAACGTGGTCTGCAGCAGCGACAGGTAGCTCCGTTCGGGAACGGCCTGCCGGATCCGCTTGATCACGTAGTGGAAGAACTCGTCGTCGTTCAGGCTGTGGGTCGACAGCAGCAGCACGGCCATGGGCCGGTCCCAGTCGAGGAACGTCTGCAGGACCCTGTCATCGAGGATGTCGTCGATCTCGCGTACGTCGCCCTCTACAACGCGTACGAGGTCGGTGACGGGCTCGATGGTCGCCCTCGCTCCGGCGAGCACCATCGGGTCGTTCTCGACGTACACCACACGTGGCGCCGAGCCGTCCAGGGCATCGCGGGCGATGTCGTGCAACTGCCTGCCGGGCGGCAGGCCGCTGGGGACACCACTCCCGACGATCACGAACTGGTCCACACCCACGCTCGCCAGATGACGGACCACACGGCACAGATAGTGGAGCACGGCCCGTGCGGCCGTCGTCGTGATCGGGGCTGCCTGGTCGTACCGGCGTACCGCGTCACGGTCCGCCACGAAGTTGTTCTTTCCACCTGCGGCGGCGTCGAGAATACGGGTGATCCTTGCTTGGGTCAGCTCCAGCTTCGCCAGGTTTCGGATGGCACGCTGACGCATTGAGTGTTGCCCCTTTCCCCTCGCCCACTATCTCGGGAAAAGCTGTCCTTTCGGACCCCACTCGATGACCCACACCATATGATCCTCGCTACGGAGCAGATGACAACACGAAAAGCCATTAGTTTTCGGTATATATGCGTTACCCTACCTCGCGCATAATGATCATTTACGCGGGAAAGAGATCATTTCCCAGTGAACGCGAAAGTCGTTCGCGATGGGAATTCAACACCTCGAAGGTCTCTTCGCGGGTGGTCGTCGTCACCGACAGTTTGGTGAAGGCCTGGTGGTACGACTCCACCGCCCCGCCCTCGGTGACCAGCTCGTCGGACTCGATGCCGTGGGCGCACGCGATGTCGGCCTCGAACTCCTCGGCGAAACGCCAGATGGTGAACGGGCCGGTGCGCGGCACGTACGCCGGGTCGTCCATCGGCACGACGTGCAGCGAGACGTTGGGCCGCTTGGCGTGGTCGAGCAGCAGGTCGAGCTGGCGGAGCTGGACGTGCGGCCCCGCGATGGAGCGGGTCAGCACGCTCTCGTCGATGATCGCCCACAACACGGCGCCGCTCTCACCGGCCATGGCCTCCTGGCGGGCCAGCACGAGGGCGAGCGCCTCGTCGACCGTCCGCTGCCCGAGGATCGCCGGCCCCGACGCGGCGAGCGCGGCCCTGGCGTAGTCGTCGGCCATCAGCAGCGGCGGGACGAACTGGTTGTGGTAGGTGCGGATCACCGTGGCCCGCTGTTCGAGCGCGTAGGCGGCGGCCAGCCAGACGGGCACCGAGTGCGCGTCGTACCAGGCGGTCTCGCGTTCGCCTCTGGCCAGCGACATCACGTAGTCGCGAACGGGCGGGGCGGTGACGCCGTAGACGGTGAGCAGGCGCTCGGCCGTGATGGGCGCGGGCGCGATGCGGCCCTCCTCGATGGCGGGGATCGCGGCCGCGCCCTTGCCGAGCGCGGTCTCCACCTGCTCGACGGAGAGCCGGGTGGCCTGGCGCAGGCCGTGCAGCCGCTTGCCGAGCGCCCTGCGCTGCGAATCGCTCAGGGGCGCCGCCGCGTCGGGGATGCCGGCGGCGGGCGCGGGCTCGTCGGGCAGGCCCTCGGCCTTGCGGGCGAGCTCGACCACGCCGTGCAGGACGGCGAGCGAGCTCTCCGACAGGCCCGAGGCGGACCGGCCGATGGTGGCCGCCCGCAGCTGGAGCTCCTCCACGCTGCCCGACTCGAGGTAGTCGTCGCCCACCAGCCAGCCGACGCTCACCTGCAGGCAGGAGGCCAGCGCCCTGAGCACCTGGAGCGTCGGGTTGGTCTGCTTGCCCGTGCGCAACTGACTGACATAGGCACGCGTGATCGGGATGCCCGCCTCCGTCAGAGTGGAGGCGACCTGCGCGCCGGTGAAGCCGCGCTTGGTCAGCGCGAGATCGAGCCGTTCGGCGAAGTTCGCCACGGCACACCTCCTACCGCCCGTGAACTCATCCAGCGTAAGGGACGCGGGCCTCGCTGTCCCCTGCCATGTGGGCAAGCTCTGTCCAGCGGGCAGGTATCAACATATGCGCAAACTGTCAGTTGACACACCCCCCTTTCTCAGCAGACTATCGGAGCGCATGGAAAGTGAGACTTAACAGCCAGGCGGTTCTGGAGAGAGTCCTCGACGAGGAGGTGGCCGGACGTGACCATGGATTCCTCGGGCAGTTCCTGGTTCCAGGAGGATCCGGCCCCGAGCAGGCAGGAGCAGGTGGTCCAGCGCATCTGCGCCCGCGTCGCCGGTTCCGGCGTGCACGTCGCGAGCCTGCCGCTCGGCGGTGTCCAGGTCTGGCTCGACAGCCCCCGCCACCGCTGGCGCTTCTACCACCGGATGGCCCGCGAGCTGCGGCTGGCCGGCTGGCACACGGAGACGGGACCTGATCGGCTGCTGTTGCTCGGGTGGAGTGCGGTCTGCCTGAGCCACCGGGCCAGGATGCTGAGGGCGGCCCTGGCGGGACGGCTGGCCGACTTCGACAGGACGGCGTTCACCGCCGTCATGATCGCCACCCGGCTGCGTCACGACGGATTCCCGGCCGACGACCTTCCCGGCGAGGTGGAGGACCGTTGCTGCGACGCGCTGCGCTGGCCGGCCCGGCTGGCCGATCTCGACGGTCTCGAACGCGGGTCGTCGCTGGAACCGCTGCGGCTCAGGCTGGCCCAGGTGGCCGGGCTGGAGGCCAAGGTGGCCCGGCGCTGCGGCGAGCATCTCGCGCTCGCCTCGAAGGTGGCGCGTACGGTGGCCGGCGGTGCGGCGCCGGCCAGGTCACACGCAGGGGAATCAGGTGACTCCGGCTCCTCCACGGCGGGCCTGACGGAACGCATGGTCGGCGTCAGCGTCCCCAACAGCGTCCCTGATGGGGCCCTGAGCGCGGGAACGGCCCGATGAGGCGGGCCGTCCCCTCCGGCGGGCCGGGCGCGGTGACGCTCGGCACGCCCCGTCACTGCCCGGACGCGGCGGCGGTCGTCGCGACCGCGTCCCGGCAGGCCTCGACCGGTGGGCGGCCGGTCAGAGGCACATGTGCGCCGGCCCCGGCGCTTCCTCGCCCCTCCGGCATCGTGCGGCACGTGCCCGACCTAGTCGGCGCGGTGCTGTTGACCAGCGCGGTAGCGGCTGGCGTGCTGGTCAAATCGAGGGGTTGCGCCTGGGGTCGGTATACGTCGCGTCCGCCGGACCAGGCGGGCGCATTCGCGGAGCCGCGTGCGGGGTCGCCCACGACCCCGCGCCGGCGCCGCGCGAACGCGGCCGGCCTGCCGGCGGAGGCGGCGACCCCGGTCGCCGAACCCCGCCGGCGAGCCTCCGCGCTCGCCGCCACCGGCACGGAGGCGGTGCGGGGTGGGGAGATCGGCGTGACGGGCGCCACGGTACTGATCGACCGGCCGTTTCTGAGGCCGGCGCCCAGGCACGCCTCCGTGCGGGTGGCCGTTTCACCGGCCGCCGCCTTGCTCGCCGCCACGGCGCTGGTGCGGGTCGCCGTGGCTGCGGGCCGTGAGACCGGACCTCGATCTCAACGCGCGGCGGAAGAGGGGCCGGCGATCAGCCGCCGGCTCCTCACCCGGTCGCGCGCCGAGCGAGTACGGAGCGCCGGTCGGCGGCCGGCCCGCCGCCGAGTTCCCCGGCATGTCCCCTTACAGGGTCATCGACCCGCGACCGACAGGAGCGATCATGCTCACCGATGAACTGCGCAGGCCGCAGCCGCACGAAGTGCACGCCCGGGGCGTACGGCCCGGCGCGCCGCCGCCGTCCTGGGGCGAGGACCAGGACGACGTTCCGTCACCGGCGGAACCGGCGCGCAGCGTGCACCGGCTGCGCCGCATCCGGCAGGTGTCCGTCCAGGCCATCACCGAGATCGATCAGGCGCTGCGGCACCGCGCCCAGTGACCTTCCCGCCTTCCCCTCGCAGGAGGAACCCCATGCGCACCGTCCTCGCCCCCGCACCCGCACGTCGCGGGGGGGTGCAGTGAGCCGCGGCAGGGTCGGGGTGATCGTGGCGCCCGCGAACCCCTCCGCGGAGCCCGAGCTGACCCGCCTGCTCGGGTCGCGTGCCGACATGCACGTCACCCGCTTCCCCGTTCAACACCCGATCCCGGCGGCCCGGCACCCGCTTTCCGCGGGACGCCCCGGTCCCGCCCTGGCCGAGCGGCTGGAGGGCTACAACAAGGCCCTGCCCGCCATGGTGCACGCCTTCGACGGCCTGCCGCTGAGCGCGATGGTCATGGCCTGCAGCGAGCCGCGCTACCTGCTCGACCCCGACCAGGACCGCGAGCAGTGCGCCGAGCTGACGGCCAGGACGGGAGTGCCGTTTGCCTCCGCCACGCTGGCCACGCGGGAGGCGATGGAGCACATCATGGTGAGCGACATCGTCCTGGTCTCGCCGTACCAGCCGTGGCTGACGGAGCTGGCCGAGCGGTTCTGGAAGAAGGCCGGGCTCACCGTCACCCAGGTGGTGCAGGTCCGCGCGGCGGGCGGTTACTCGCCGTACACCGTGACACCGGCCGAGCTGATCAGGCAGGTCGAGCTGGCGGACCTGCCCGGCGACGCCGCGCTGCTGTTCACCGGCTCGGGGACGGCCACGCTGCCCGTGCTGGGGCCGCTCAGCACCGGCAACGACCGGGTCCTGCTGACCTCCAACCTCTGCACGGCCTGGTGGGCGCTGTCGCGGGCCATCGGCCGGCCGGTGACGCTCAGCCGCGTGCCCTACCGGCGCCACATGGCCGCCTCGAACGGGGCGCGCGTGGGAGGCATGGCATGAACGGCGTCATCGTGGTCGGCGCGGGCCCCGCGGGGCTGACCGCGGCCCTGTCGCTGGCCCGGGCGGGCATCCCGGTCACCGTGCTGGAGGGCGAGAACGAGCTCAACAGGCAGCCGCGGGCGTGCACCTTCCATCCGGCCACCCTCGACCTGCTCGACGACCTCGGCGTGGCCTCCCGGCTGGTCGCCGAGGGCCGCGTCGTCGACCGCGTGCAGTGGCGCGACAGGTCCGGGATCGTGCTGGCCGAGATGGGCATGAACCGGCTGGACGGCCTGACCAAGCACCCTTTCAGGATCCACGCCGACCAGGCTTCACTGACCCGGTTGCTGCTCTCCGCCCTCAGTGTCCACCCGGACGTGGACGTGAGGTTCGGCACCCGCGTGGACGGTGTGGCGGAGGGCGGGACAGGGATCCGGGTCCGCGTCGGCCACACCTGGACGCGGGCCCGGTACATGATCGCCGCCGACGGCGCGCACAGCACGGTGCGGAGCTCGCTGGGGCTGCCGTTCCCCAGGTCCACGTATCCGACGCAGGCGCTGCGGGTGTTCAGCGACTCGCCGCTCGACCGGCTGCTGCCGAGCCTGGCGCCGCTGACGTACGTACGCGACGTGCAGCAGTCGTGCACCCTGCTCGGGCTGCCCGACCACTGGCGGATCATCTTCAAGATCCCCTGCGACACGCACGAGCCGCTGTCGCCGGCCAACCTGACCCTGCTCATCCGGCGGGCCCTGCCGGGCGCGAGCGAGCCCATCCGCGTGACGGGCGCCGACCGGTTCGCCCTGTCGCGGGGGGTGCTGACCTCGTACCGGTGCGGGCGGGTGCTGTTCGTGGGCGACGCCGCGCACCTGACCTCGACGGTCGGCGGGCTCAACATGAACGCGGGCATCCACGACGCCGTCGAGCTCGGCCAGGTGGTCGCGGCGGTGATCGGCGGCTTCGCCCAGCCCGCCGCGCTGGAGGCGTGGGCGTGGCGGAGGCGCTCGGTGCTGCTGCAGCGGGTGGTCCCCCGCGGGCAGACCCGGCCGGCGGGCGTGCGGGAGCACGACAGCGCCAGGCTGGCGGCGGCCATGGCGGGGCTGCGGGCCATCGCCGGCGACCCGGAGGCGACCCGCGCCTACCTGGCGCAGGCCTCGCTGCTGGACACGGTCCCCAACTCCGCCGGGAGGACATGAGCATGCCCCTGTGACCTCAGGCTCCCGCGTACCGACCGAGGAGGTGTGACACCGGATGTGGCGAACCCTGTCTGACGACGCGCGCCAGGCCGTTCGCGACCTGTGCGACAAGCACGGAGCCCGTCTCTACGACTACTGCCGCACCGAGCTCGCCGCGGGCGACGCCGAGCAGGCGGTCGCGGGCGCGGCGCTGACGGCGCACCTGTACGCGGACCGCGTGGGCGATCCCGGCCTGCGCCGCCCCTGGTTGTACGCGGTGGCCCGGGCGCACCGCGCGGTGGTCGCCAAGCCGGCCAGCATCGGCTCGTGGTCGCGTCCCGGCCGCATGTCCGAGCTGCTGCCCGAGGCGCTGCTGTCCCTGGAACGGCCGCAGCGCGAGCTGCTGGACCTGTCCGTACGGCACGGCCTGTCGGACACCGAGCTGGCCGTGCTCTTCGAGATGGGCCAGAGCGAGGTGCGCGCCACCGTGACCGAGGCCGCGGCCGGCCTGGAGGAGTGGTTCGCCGCGATCATCGCCGCGCGGGCCCCCGACGGCTGCCCCGATCTGACGGCACGGGTGGCGGACTGGGTCAGCGCGCCCGGCCGCCGCGCCAGGGCCCGGATCGGCCGCCACATCCAGTCCTGTGCGACCTGCCGGGCCGCGCCCAGGACCGTGACGGCGGCGGCGCTGCTGCGCCGCCTGCCGATCGCGGCACTGCCCGGCACACTTCCCAGCCGGCTGGCGTCGGCGCAGCCACTGCCTGGCGAGGGGCCTATCTGGCGGGCGGACGGCTTTCCTGTGCAGGCCCGCACACTGGTGGAGTCCGGCTCCGCGCCGCCTCCCCCGGTCGCCGACGCCACGCCATCCGTCCCGGTCGCCGACCCCACGACGGCGACCTCGGGAAAGCCCTGGTCGGCGGCGGGCGCGGCCGCCGCCGACCAGGAGCCTCCCGCCGCTCCCGCCGTACGCGGGCGGCACCCGTTCACGCCGCCGAGTCGCACGCGGGCCTTCCGCGGCGGCGCCGGCAGCGACAAGCTCGTCTACAGCGCCATCATCAGGGGCGACAGCAACGGGTCGTCGCACGGCGACGGCGCGATCATCAGGTACGGCGGGATCCCTCTGAACGGCGCCGTGCACGGCCCCCTCAACGGCCGCGCGAACGGTCACGCGAACGGCCCCCCGAACGGTCACGCGAACGGTCACGCGAACGGTCACGCGAACGGTCACGCGAACGGCTTCGGCGGCGGACCCGGCGGGGACGGCGCCGAGGAGTTCTGGCGGAACCGGCCCGAGGACGACGACGACCCCGATGCGGGCGCGCCGGTCAGGACCGTGGTGCGGCTCGCGCTGCTCCTCGGGGTGGGCCTGCTGGCGGCGGGGCTGGTCTGGGTCCTCATGAACGCGGGCGGGCAGCAGGCGGTGATCACCAAGGCCGCCGCGCAGTCGGACGTACGGCCGGCGGAGCCCGGCGGCTCCGCCGGGCTCCGCCCACTGGCGTGACGCGAGCAGGGGGCCCTGGGCTCCCGGCGGAGCCCAAGGCCGGTGCGGTCAGAAGAAGTGGAACCCGGGCTCGGGCTCCGGCAGATCCACCCGCTCGGGACCGCGGAACCTGGCGGTGTCCTTCGGTACGTCGGTCAGCGGCGTGCCGAGCACGAACGGGACGACGACGCGGCTGCCTGCCAGGTCGACGGTGACGTTGGCGCCGGTGCCGGTCTCCCCGCTGTAGGTGGCGTCGGTGCCGGCGATCACCAGGCCGATCCGGTGGCCCTTCCTGAACGTGTAGTCCTGCGGCAGCGTCAGCCACTTCACCGTGCCGTACTCGCCGGGGGGCAGCGGCTCGGCGTGGCTGAGCGAGTGGCGGTTCTGCACGTCGATCCAGCCGCGGGCGACGATCTCGAGCGGCCGGGTGGCCACGTTGGTGACGACCTTGCGGTAGCAGGCGTCGTCGGCCGCGGTGCTCTCGCCGTGGCAGTCCTCCTCGGTGAGCGTGGTGATGCCCTGGCCGCGCCGCCAGTCGACGCGGCTCTCCTCGCCGAGGTCCACGAGCAGGGCGGTCAGGTTGGAGGTGGGCTTGTCCAGCTTGACCCGCAGGTCGGCGGTGGGCGTGCCGGACAGGCGCAGGTCGAGCGGGAGCGGGCCGGTGGTGAACGCCACCCGCCCCGGGTTCGCCGTGCCGATCTCGGCCACCATGTCGCTCTCGCTCATGGCGACGTCGGCGAAGGAGGCGGTGCTCTTCCTGGGAGCGGGCTTGAGCCCGAGCGTGCCGTCGGGCGCGGGCCGTAGCGACGCCTTGACCGCGAACGGCGCCGGCCAGTCGCGCTGGGTGATCCACCGCGCCGGGCCGATCTCGACGTCGGCGCGGGGCTCGCGGGTGATCCCGTTGCGGACGCCGTGCAGCCAGTGGTCGAACCAGCGGTGCAGCGTCTCCACCCACAGGGTCCTGCGGCCCTCGAAGTCGAACGGGTCCACGTGCTGGGTCTGGCCGACCCAGATCTTGCGCGGCACGTTCCTGTCGGCCAGCGCCTTCCACCAGGCGGAGAAGTTGTCGGGTTTGACGTTGAGGTCGTTGACCGTGTGGACGACGAAGACGCTGGCCCTGACCTTGGAGACGTCGCCGAGCAGGCCGTCGATGTAGTCGCGCTCGGCCCAGAACCGGTTGAAGTCGCCGGTGTCGTCGCCGTCCTCGGCGTCCATCCGGTCACGCACGGCCTGGCACTTGGCGGCGGGGTCGGTGTCGATGTAGCCGGCCAGCCAGGAGGCGTAGTCGTAGTTGTAGATGACGCCGTTGGAGCGCTGGTACTTGTACCAGGAGCTGATCGCGGAGATGGGCACGATCGTCTCCAGGCCCTTCACGCCGGTGGCCGCGACGGCGTTGGCGAGGGTGCCGTCGTACGACTTGCCGATCATGGCGGACCTGCCCGTCGTCCAGTCGGCCACGGCCGGGGTTCCGTCGGCCCTGAACGCCCTGGCGCGGCCGTTCAGCCAGTCGATGACGGCCTTGCCGCCCAGCACGTCCGCCTTGCCGCCGATGTCGGGGCAGCCGTCCGACCTGGTGGTGCCCAGCATGTCGACGTTGAGGACGGCGTAGCCACGGGGGACGAAGTAGTTGTCGTAGAAGAGCGGAAACTTGACGACATTTCCGGCGTCGTCGTATTCCTTGCGCTCTCCCTCGTTGCCACGGCCGGAATTGTCGTAGTACGGGCTCTCGTCGATGATCACCGGCACCTTGAGCCCGGGACCGGACTCCTTGGGCCTGATGATGTCCACACGGACCTTGTCGAGGGCGCCGTCCTGGTCGCTGTCGACGGTGGACTCGACGTACACGTGCTCGCGGACGGCGTCCGCGTAGGAGAAGACCGGTTGTGTGCGGCCGTTCTCGACGGTGATCGCAGGGGCGGCGGCCGCCTGGGCCGGGGTCGCGACCGCCAGGGTGAGGGCGACGGCGACGAGGGCCGGGCGTAATTGTGACACGCGTGACCTCCGGGAAAATTGACCCAAATAACCTGCAATCTCGCAGACGGCGGGGAACCTGACAAGATTCCGGACCTGGATGCCGAGGACCGAGTTTCCGGGCCGCCTGCCGGGCGGCGTGCTCGAACGGCCCGCCGCGGGACAGGCCGCCGCCTGACAGCGATCACATCGTTACCCGCCCTCGCGACGCCGTCACCAGGCCCGGCCCGCGCAACGTCTAGGGTGGATGGTCAACAGCCGATGAGGAGAAGGTGCATGCGAAACGTCGCCCGGACCTCGCTCGTGGACTCCGCCATCGACGAGCTGCGCCGCGAGATCGCCAGCGGGGTGTGGCCGGTCGGCACCAAGATCCCGTCCGAGAGCCAGCTCGCCCAGAGCCTGGGCATGAGCAGGCTGTCCGTACGCGAGGCGGTGCGCGTGCTGGCGCACGCGGGGCTGCTGCACACCCGGCAGGGTGACGGCACCTACGTGACCGCGACCGACGAGTCCAAGATCGCCCTGCGCCGCCGCCTCGACACCGCCGCCGCCATGGACATCATCGACGTGCGCCGCGGGCTCGACCTCGTGGCCGCCAGGCTGGCGGCCGGCCGGCGCACCGAGCAGGACCTCGCCGCGATGCGGGAGGCGCTGGCCCGCAGGGACGCGGCGGGCGTCGAGGGCGACCTCGACGGCTTCGCCGACGCCGACGTCGACTTCCACCTGCGGGTGGCCGACGCCGCGCACAACGCGCTGCTCGGCGACCTCTACCGCAGCATGGGCGACGCGCTGCGCGACAGCGTCAGGGACCAGGAGCAGGCGGCGCTCGACCCCGACAGCTCCCACGCCGACCTGCTGCAGGCGATCGCCGACAGCGACGCGGCACGCGCGGTCGCGGTCTGCGTCGCCATCCTCGACCGGCAGGAACGCGGCCTCTAGAGCCCTTCGACCGGTAGACGGCGGGCGACGACAGGCGTCACGCGTCCGGCTTACGCGCGCGCCCGAGAATGTGCGGCAGCGCCGGAGTGGAAGGCACCGGCCTGTGCGAGAAGCGCGTCTGCTCCTCGATCACCAGCCCGGCCTCCCTGATGGCCCGCGCGGTGTCGCGGTTGGGGCGGCACCCGCCGGCCACCACGCGCCACAGCGGCGTGACGAGGTCCTGCAGCACGCCCAGCGCCGGGCCGCGCGAGCGCACGTGCTCGTAGAACCGCAGCTCCCCGCCCGGCCTGAGCACCCTGCGCACCTCGGCGAGCGCGACCGCCTGGTCGGGCACCGAGCACAACACCAGCGACACCACGGCCGCGTCGAACCCGCCGTCTTCGACGGGCAGCGCCCCGCCATGCCCGGCCACCACGCGCACGGGCACCGGCGCCCCGCCCGCGGCCCGCTCCGCCGCCGACCGCAGCAGGTCCTCCGGCTCGACCGCGACCACCTCGCGCACCTCGGGAGGGTAGTGGCGGAAGTTCATCCCGTTGCCCGCGCCGATCTCCACCACCCGCCCGGCCAGCCCGGCCAGCAGCCGCTGCCGGTGCTCGGCCGTCCCCGACCGCTCCGACTCGGCGCTCATCCGTTCGTACGCTCGCGCGAAGCGCGGACGCTGGAATTTCGACAGATCCCGCATGCCCCCACGTTAGGCCCCTGACGCGCCGCCGACGCGTCCCGAACGAGCGAGCACTCTCCGTATCGGCCCGTGGCACGCCGCCCAGGCTCGCCGCCTCGCGGCCGCACCCGTGCGGGGCCGGTGCCCGGTTCGCGGCCAGCGTAAACGCCACCCGACGAGATACCGATGGACGGCCGCCGCCACCCGCGCCCGGAACTTACTCACGGTGACGCTTCACAGACACTCATGAGACCGTTCAGAGCTGCGATCGTTGCCACTCTGAGACCAGCGCCCGGGGCGACGCCTATAGCGTCCCTTCAGTGCCGCTACTAGACGCGAACCCCGGGCCCCTTCCGCAGCGCGAGGACGCCGAGCGCTGCGACCACGTGGAGTCAGGACGGCGTTGCGTGCTCCCGGCGATGCACCGGAGCTCGCACGTCTACGCGCCGGTGGACGCCGCCGTGTAGACGCCGCCGGGCCTGCGCCGCAGCCAGTACGCGAGCACGGCCGCGCCGAGCAGCACCCCCCACAGCGGATACGGCCACAGCAGCAGCGCCCAGAGTTCCCCGCGTTCGACGGCGTTGACCGCCAGCCCCGGCGATGCCAGGCAGCAGGCGCCCGCCACCGCTCCCCCGAGGACGACGGGGAGCGGCACGGGCACGGGACGCCCGCGCAGCATGGGGATCCAGCGCGGGAACACCTCTCCCCACCTGCTGATCAGGCCCAGGGTGAGCACGCAGGCGGTCACGGCCGCGAAGGCGAGCATCAGTCCCTGCAGCCTGAGCGGCAGGTCGATCGGCCCGGATATGTCGGTCGGCCACGGCGTCAGCCAGGTCAACCGGTAGAGGGCGTAGGGCAGCGGGCACAGAGCCGCCCCGACGGTGGCGACCCTGCCCCACCGCCGCGCCTGCACCGGCCCGGCCCAGCGGGGCAGCGCTCCGCCGAACAGGCGGAAGGTGATCCACGCCCAGGCGGCGAACGCCGCCATGTCGGCGAGCGTCCAGGCCAGGCGGCCCGCGTACGAGCGCAACCCGGCCGTGACGTTGCCCGCGTATGCCCACAGGGCGCCGCCGAGGAACACGGCCACGGCGGCGCCGGCCACGACCAGAGCGGCGAGCGCGACGTAGCCCCAGATCCTGCCGAGGGCGCAGGCCCTGACGACGGGCACGGCGAGGGCCACGGCGAGGGCCACCGGCAGGGACAGCCCCATCACGTAGCCCAGGACCGACATGACGCCGGCGTCGGACATCACGACGCCGAAGAACAGCACCTGGACGACGGCGCCCGCCCTGACCAGCGGGTGCGGCCGGCCGGAGAGCAGCGCGACGGCCAGTCCCGCGAGACCGGCGGCGAGCGTCATCGCGCCGCCCACGTCGTGCTCGAACAGGTGCGAGAGCGAGACGGTGACGCGGTCGCGAGCACCGAAGGGGTACGACGCCGGAGTCGTCCACCACAGCGCGCCGACGGCCGTCACGGCCAGTGACAGCAGTACTCCGAGTGGTTTCATGGCAGCTCACGCTAGGAAGCCGGGCCGGCCGCCGCCTCCCCCACGTGAGGGAGGTGCCCGCGCGGCCCGTCGGCTAGCTTCTGGAACTGTGACCATTCACTGGAGGGCGGTGCTCTACCAGCTGCTGGGGGCGGCGCTGCTGACACCGGTGGCGGCGGTCCTGGCGCTGCTCCTGGTGACCGAGATCTCGCTGGCGCGGGTGTTGTTGTTGTGGGCGGCATGCCTGCCCGCGTCGGCTCTGGTGGCCTGCGTGCCGCTGGTGGGGAGGCTGGAGGTCGTCGCGCTGAGGGAGTTGCTCGGCGTGGCGGTGCCCGAGCATCCGGACCGTGTCTACCTGGCGGTCCTGACGGCCCTGCACCTGTTCGTGGGGGCCACGCTGAGCGCGGGCGCGCTGGCGCTGGCGCCCGGCGTTCCCGCGGCGCTCTCGCCCGGCCGCTGGCGGGCGGACCCCGGCGCGGTGGCGCAGGTCCTGCTCCTGATCGTCGTGGTGCTGGCGGTGATGGCGGGCGCGGGGCTCGGGCAGCAGCGGGCGGCCCGCAGGCTGCTGCGGGCTGACCCGTCGCGGGTGATCGAGGAGCTCGGCCGCCGCCAGAGCCTGGCCCTGGAGTTGCACGACTCGGTGGGGCACGCGCTGAGCGTCATCCTCGTGCAGGCCATGGCGGCCCAGACGGCGCTGCGACGGCAGGAGACGGTCCCGGTGGCGGAGCAGTCGCTCGGCCACCTCATGGGCGCGGCCCGCGACGCCCAGCAGGAGCTGGACGTGCTGCTCCGCGTGCTCGACGAGGGCAGCGAGGCCCGGACGCCCACGCTGGAGTCCCTGGACGTCCTCGTCCACGGGCTGGCTGTCGAGTGCCGGGCCGACCCCGTGGACCGGGTGCCGGAGGCGGCGTCGCGGACGGCGTACGCGATCGCCAGGGAGGCCGTCACCAACGCGCTCAGGCACGGGCGCGGGCCCGTCAGGCTGGACCTGGCGGTCGGTGCGGACGTCGTCCTCACCGTGGAGAACGAGGTCGCCGGGCGGCCCCCGTCAGGGGCCGGGCGCGGGCTGGTGGGGATGCGGATGCGGGCGCGCCTGGCCGGGGGGACGTTCGAGCAGCAGGAGGTGGACGGCACATGGCGGATCACGGCAAGAATCCCCAGGTGATCAGGGTCGTGCTGGCCGACGACGAGCCGCTCATCCGCTCGGGCTGGGCCACCGTGCTCTCCGTGCACGACGACATCGAGGTGGTCGCCGAGGCGGCCGACGGCCACGCCGCCGTCGAGCACGGCCGGACGGCCGACGTGGTGCTCATGGACATCCGCATGCCCGGGATGGACGGCCTGCGCGCCACCGACGAGCTGGCCCGCAGCGCGCCCGGCACGCGGGTCATCGTGGTCACCACGTTCGAGAACGACCAGCTGGTCTGGGCCGCCCTGCGCGCGGGCGCGGCCGGTTACGTGCTCAAGCGCTCTCCCGCGTCCGACCTCGTCACCGCCATCCGGGTGGTCCACGGCCGGGACGCGGTGTTGTTCCCCGACGCCCTGCGCCGGCTGGCCGCCCCGCGCCGGGACGCGGCGCACGTGCCCGGCCTCACCCCCAGGGAGCTCGACGTCGTACGCCTGCTGGCCAGAGGGCTGAACAACACCGAGATCGCCGCCACCCTGTACGTCACCAGGGAGACGGTCAAGACGCACGTCGGCAACGTCCTGGACAAACTCGGCGCCCGGGACCGCACGCAGGCCGTCGTCCGCGCCTACGAGCTGGGCATCGTGGTCGCGGGTGAGAGCGCTCAGCCTTGGGGAAGATGACGGGCATGCGAGACCCGGTCACCGTGACCACCTGCGCCGACGGTCCCCTGCTCATCAGGGGCGACTTCGAGCTGATCACCCAGGACGGCGAGCCCATCGACGCCGGCCGGGCGACCGTCGCTCTGTGCCGCTGCGGCCTGTCCTCGGTCAAGCCGTTCTGCGACGGCTCTCACAAGGCCGGCGGCTTCCGTGCCACGAGCGAGCCGGACCCGCCGCCGTAGCGCGCGCACCGAGTGGGCGGCCCGGCGGATCCGGCCGCCCGAGTACGGCACGCCGCCGGTCAGCGCGGCCCCGAGCGCCAGCCAGCTGCACACGGCCCGCTCCAGCACCCAGAGGGGCGCCGGCAGCGCCGCCGGCGCGGGGAACACCCGCCGCCCGCCCGACCGCCGCCGTCCCGCCTCGGCCAGGCCCACGGCGAGTACCGCCAGCACGGCCGGCCCGGCCGGCCCCGCGCACGCCGGCAGCCGGCCCAGCAGCCCGCGGGGACGCCGGACGGCCAGCGCCGCCAGCGCGGGCAGCACCGACAGGAACGCGGCCATCCGCGCCGGCTGCGCCAGGTCGTCGTAGGCCTGCCGGACGCGCTGCGACCAGAACCGGCGCGCGTCGCACGGGAGGCGGCGGACGTACAGGCCGGGCGCGTGCAGCTCGCGGCCGCCGTGGGCGCGCACGGTGCGGATCAGCTCCAGGTTCTCGAACAGCACGTCGCCGTCGTAACCGCCCATGCGCAGGAAGAAGCCGCGCCGCACGCCGAAGGTGCCCGGGTAGTCGGCGCCGAAGGCGCGGTTGAGCAGCGTGCGGGCGGTGTCCCAGCGGGCGTGCCAGGGCAGCGGGTCGAAGTAGTTCTGCGGCCTGACCAGGTCGGCGCGGGCCAGCAGGTCGTGCACCCCGGTGAGGGCGGGCAGGTCGTAGCGCACGTCGTCGTCGGCGATCACCACGCGGTCGCCCGCGGCCAGCAGCAGCCCGGTCGTGACGCCCGCGACCTTGCCGTTGGCGAAGCGGAGCCCGGCCGCCGGTCGCTCGTGATGGGCGATGCCGCGCCAACGGGCGGCGTGGCGGGCGAAGAGGTCGTCGCGGCTGCCGTCCACCACGATCACCCGCGCGTGCCGGGAGAGCCAGGCCAGGTAGCCGGTCAGCTCACCGAGCCCCTGGTCGTCGTTCCAGCGCAGCGGGAGCACGTAGTCCAGGTCGAGTGCGGTGCTCACGCCGGGACCCGCTCATCGAGCAGCGAGCCCGCCCCGCGTCGCCAGCAGCCCATGACGTGCTCGGCCCACCGCCGTTCGAGCTCCAGCGCGCACGCGGCCCCGTACAGGATGTCGCCCGTCAGCTCGGGATGGGCGGCCGCGAAGCCGCCGCACATGTCGTTGGCCGCGATCTGCTCGTGAACGGCGTCGGCCTGCACGTGCTCGTCGTAGAAGCGGGCGGTCTCCTGGCCGGCGCCGAGCCGGCGCAGGCCCGTGGCGCAGCGGCGGCTGGGCAGCGACGAGGTCATCTCGATCGCCGCCAGGTGGCCGAGCAGCGCCCCGCGCAACCTCCTGTGCAGCCCGAACAGCGACATCACGTTGGACAGGGCCAGCGTGAGGCCGGGGACGCGGTGCAGGTAGGCGCCGTAGGCGTCGTCCAGGCCGAGGCCCCGCATGGTGGTGCGGAACAGTTCGGCGTGCATGCGCTCGCGCCTGCCGCCGCCGTACTCGTCGGCCTGGATCTCCACCAGGGCGGCCTTGGGCCCGCCGCTGAGCCGTGGGATGGCCCAGGTGTGCGGGTCGGCCTCCTTCAGGTGGTAGATCGACCGGTGCACGACGAACTCGCGGAAGGTCGGGAGATCCGCGTCGCGCTGCAGGAACGCGGCCACGGACGGCCCGTCGGCGGAGGAGGTCAGCGCGGTCAGCGCCTGCCGCACCTCGCGCGGCGGCACCGGCTCCGGGCCCGGCACGGCGGCTCTCAGTGCCTCCTCGAACCGCCGCTCCAGCCCGGCCCTGAACCTCAGCAGCCCGAGGTCCCACTCCCAGCGGTCGTCGACCTCGTCGAACCCCTGGTAGTGGAGTTCGTAGCAGGCGAACAGGGCGAGCTGGAGATCGTCGTCGTCGAGCCCGCCGGTCACGCGCGCGTCGGGGAACGGCGCTCCCGGCGCGCCGGCGAGCCGGTCGAACAGCAGCGACGTGATCAGACCACGCGCAGGTGGCAGCCGCATCAGGCACCCCCAGCAGAGCACTCGCAGGACAAGGAGTCGTCAGCAGTCACCGGCACCCCCGCATCCCCCGTACTCCCGCGGTTCAAGCAGGTGGCTGCCCGTGGCCGGGGGCCCTAAACGCTGACCTCCACGCACCCGCCGGCCACCCGTACGGGATAGACCGGGACCGTCACCGCGTCCTCGTCCAGGCAGCGCCCCGACACCAGGCTGAACACCTGCTTGTGCAGCGGCGAGGCGACGGTCGGCTCGCCCTTCCTGGTGCCGACGATGCCGCGGGAGAGCACGTACGCCCCGCTGAACGGGTCCCGGTTGGCCAGCGCGTGCAGGGCGCCGTCGTACGTGCGGAAGACGGCCACCTGCACGTCCCCGACCAGGGCGCAGACGCCGCGTTCCGGCAGCATGGCGTCGTAGTCGCAGACCGGCGTCCAGGTCATCGCGCCACCGCCGGCCTGATCTGGCCGCGCTCGCTGCCGAACACGATCGACGGGTCGGGGACGCCGGGCGCGTTGACGAAGCTGACGAACCTGCTGAGCTTGTCGGGGTCGTCCAGCGTGGCCTGCCATTCGTCGGCGTACGTGGCGATGTGGTGCTCCATCTGCGCGTCGAGGTCGGCGCAGAGGCCGAGCGAGTCTTGCATGATCACCTCACGGAGGTAGTCGAGACCGCCGTCCAGCGACTCGATCCAGGCGGCGGTGCGTTGCAGCCGGTCCGCGGTGCGGATGTAGAACATGAGGAAACGGTCGATGGTCCTGATGAGCTCGTCGGTGCTGAGGTCCTTGGCGAGCAGGTCGGCGTGGCGGGGCCGGAAGCCGCCGTTGCCGCCGACGTACAGGTTCCAGCCCTGCTCCGTGGCGATGATGCCGAAGTCCTTCGACCTGGCCTCCGCGCATTCGCGGGCACAGCCGGAGACGGCCGACTTGATCTTGTGCGGGGAGCGCAGCCCGCGGTAGCGCAGCTCAAGGGCGATGGCCATGCCGACGGAGTCCTGCACGCCGTAGCGGCACCACGTCGAGCCCACGCACGACTTCACGGTGCGCAGCGCCTTGCCGTACGCGTGGCCCGACTCGAACCCGGCGTCGACCAGCCGCCGCCAGATCTCCGGCAGCTGCTCGACCCTGGCCCCGAACAGGTCGATGCGCTGCCCGCCGGTGATCTTGGTGTAGAGGCCGAAGTCGCGGGCCACCTCGCCGATGACGATCAGCTTGTCCGGCGTGATCTCGCCGCCCGGGATGCGCGGCACGACCGAGTACGTGCCGTTCTTCTGGATGTTGGCGAGGAAGGCGTCGTTGGTGTCCTGAAGGGCGGCCCGCTCACCCTCCAGGACGTGCCCGTTGTGCAGCGAGGCCAGGATCGAGGCCACGGCCGGCTTGCAGATGTCACAGCCTCTGCCCTGCCCGTGCTCGGTGATGAGCTGGGAGAACGTGCCGATCTTGCGCACCCGTACGATGTCGAACAGCTCGGCCCGCGAGTACGTGAAGTGCTCGCACAGGCTCTTGCTGACCTCGACCCCCGACTTCTCCAGCAGCTGTTTGAGCATCGGCACGCAGCTGCCGCAGGTCGTGCCGGCCCTGGTGCACGCCTTGATGCCGGCCACGTCGGCGGCCCCGCTCCCGGCGATGGCGGTGCGGATGTCGCCCGCGCACACGTTGTTGCACGAGCACACCTGCGCGTCGTCGGGCAGGTCCAGGTTCGCCGCCCCCGACCCGGTGAACAGCAGGTCGGACGGCGGGGCGGGCAGCGGCTTGCCGACGAACGGCCGCAGCGTCGTGTACGGCGAGGCGTCGCCCACGCAGATGCCGCCGAGCAGCGTCCGCGCGTCGTCGCTGATGAACAGCTTCTTGTAGACGCCGGCCACCGGATCCATGTAGGTGACGTCGAGCGCGCCGTCCATCGCCCCGAACTGCGCCACCTCGACGCCCAGCAGCTTGAGTTTGGTCGACAGGTCGGCGCCGTCGAACGCCGCCCGGCCGCCCATGATCTGCTCGGCCGCCACCTCGGCCATCGTGTTGCACGGCCCGACGAGCCCGTAGATCATGCCCCCGGCCAGCGCGCACTCGCCGACGGCGTAGATGGCCGGGTCGGAGGTGCGCATCGCGGAGTCGACCACGATGCCGCCGCGCTCGCCCACCGCCAGCCCGGCCGACCTGGCCAGCTCGTCGCGCGGCCTGATGCCCGCGGAGAACACCACGACCTGCGCGTCCACCACCGTTCCGTCGGGCTTGCGCAGCCCGGTGACCCGGCCCTTGCCGTCGGTGACGATCTCCTGGACGCCCGCGCCGGCGTGCACGCTCAGCCCGAGCTCCTCGATGTGGGACTTCAGCACCGAGCCGCCGCCCTCGTCCACCTGCCGCGGCATCAGCCAGGGGCTCATCTCGACGATGTGCGCCTTCAGCCCGAGCGCCCGCAGCGCGTCGGCGGCCTCCAGCCCGAGCAGGCCGCCTCCGACCACGACCCCCTCCGCGGCGTCCTTGGCGGCCACCCTGATGGCGTCGAGATCCTCGATGGTCCGGTAGACGTAGGCGTGCTCGGCTCCCGGCACCGGCGGCACGAACGGCGCCGACCCGGTGGCCAGCACGAGCACGTCGTACGGCTCGGCGCCGTCCCCGGTGACGACGTGCCCGGCCTGCCGGTCGATCCCGGTGGCACGGGTGTTCAGCCTGGTCACGACCCCGCCGGGAACGGGATAGGTGAGATCCTCCGCGCTGGTGCCCGACAGGTAGGAGGTCAGCGCCACCCGGTCGTAGGCCGGGCGCGGCTCCTCCCCGATCACGGTGATCCGGCCGTCGAAGCCCTTGTCCGCCAGCGTCTCCACGAACCGGTGCGCGGCCGGCCCGTACCCCACGACGACGATCCTGTTCATACCGAAACCCCTTCCTGCTCGCACAGCCAGCCGACGATGCCCTCCACGGCGCCGCGGCAGGTGCCGCATCCGGTCGTGGCCCGGGTCGCGGCCGCCACTCCGGCCACGTCCCGCGCCCCCGCCTCCCAGCACGCCCTGATCTCGCCCTTGGTCACGTTGTTGCACTGGCAGACCTTGGCCGCGTCCGGCATCAGCGTCGGGCTGTCGGCGACCGGCGTCGCCGCCGCCCCCGGGAACAGCAGGCCGGCCCGGTCGCCGGGCAGCGGCCCGCCGCGGTCGAACAGCTGGGTGAGCGTGCCGACGACGTCGCTCTCGCCCAGCAGGATCGCGCCGACCAGCCGGCCGTCACGGATGACGAGCTTGCGGTAGGTGCCGCGGGCCCGGTGGCTGAACCGCACCACCTCGGCGTGCTCCTCGCCGAGCTGGGTCTCGCCCATCGCGGCCAGCTCGACGCTCCTGGCCTTGAGCCGGGTGACCAGCCGGGAACCGCGGTAGCGGGCCTTGCCTCCGGTGATGACGTCAGCGGCCACGGCGGCCTGCTCCCAGGCGGGCGCGACCAGGCCGTAGACGGTGCCGTCATGCTCGGCGCACTCGCCGACGGCGAAGATCGACGGGTCGTCGGTGCGCAGTTCGTCGTCCACCACCACACCGCGCCGCACCCGCAGGCCAGCCTCCGCGGCCGGCCCGGTCACCGGGCGCACGCCGCAGGCCAGCACGACCAGGTCGGCCGCGACCAGCTCGCCGCCGGCCAGCCGGACGCCGTCCTCCCGCACCTCCTCGGCGCTGACCCCGGTGCGGATCTCCACGCCCAGGCCGGCCAGCGTCTCGCCGAGCACCTCACCGGCCTCCACGTCGAGCTGGCGCTCCATGAGGTGCCCCGCCAGGTGCAGCAGCGTGACCGGCAGGCCCCGCCCGGCCAGGCCGCGGGCGGCCTCGATGCCGAGCAGGCCGCCGCCGACGACCACGGCCCTGCGGGCGTGCCCGGCGGCGGCCATGATGCGCTCGCAGTCGCCGAGCGTGCGGAACGGGATGGCCCGCTCCACGCCGGGGACGGGCGGCACGATGGCGTCGCTGCCCGTGGCCAGGACCAGCAGGTCGTACGGCTCGCGCCGCCCGCCGTCGGTCACGACGTGCCCGGTCTCCCTGTCGATGCGGGTGACCGCGCTGCCGAAGACCGCCTCCACGTCGTGCGCGTCGTACCAGGAGGAGTCCACCAGGCGTACCTGTTCCGGGCGCGAGCTGCCGGCCAGCACGTTGGACAGCAGCACCCGGTTGTACGGCAGGCACGCCTCCGCGCCGAAAACGGTGATCCTCATGTGGGGGTCGCGGGCGCGCACCTCGCTGACCAGCCGCGACCCGGCCATCCCGTTGCCCACGACGACGAGTCTCATGAGTCCCTCTCCACTCTGACCGCGCAGACCTTGAATTCCGGCATTCCGGACACCGGATCGAGGGCCGGGTTGGTGAGCCGGTTGGCGCCCTCCCAGTGGAAGGGCATGAACACGGTGTCGCTCCTGATGGCCGCGCTGATCCTGGCCACCGCCTTCGTCTCGCCCCGGCGGCTGCTGACCCGCACGACGTCCCCCGGCGCGATGCCGAGCTGCTCGGCCAGGTCGGGATGGAGCTCGGCGAACGGCTCGGGAGCGGCCTGGACGAGCGGCGTGATCCTGCGGGTCTGCGCGCCGCTCTGGTACTGGGCCAGCACCCGGCCGGTGGTCAGATGGACGGGATAGTCCTCGTCGATCTCCTCGGCCGGCGGCCGGTGCTGGACGGGCACGAACCTGGCCCGGCCGTCCGGCGTGGCGAAGGAGTCGAGGAACGGCCTCGGCGTGCCCGGGTGCCCGGCCGACGGGCACGGCCAGAACACGCCGGTCTCGCCGGCGATGCGCTCGTAGGTGATGCCGGAGTAGTCGGCGAGCCCGCCCGCGCTGGCCCGGCGCAGCTCGTCGAACACGGCGGCCGGCTCGCTGTCGAAGCGGTGACCCAGCCGCCCGGCGAGCCCGGCGATGACGTCCAGGTCGCTCCGGACGCCCGGGGGCGGGTCGACGGCACGGCGGCGCAGCAGCACGCGGCCTTCGAGGTTCGTCATGGTGCCGTCCTCCTCGGCCCACTGCGTGACCGGGAACACCACGTCCGCCAGCACCGCCGTCTCCGACATGACGACGTCGCAGGCCACGAGCAGGTCGAGGGCGCCGATGCGCTCGGCCACGTGCTCGGCAGCGGGGGCCGAGATGACCGGGTTGGAGCCGAACAGCAGCAGCGCGCGCGGCCCGTCCGGGGTGCCGAGCGCGTCCAGCAGCTCGTACGCCGACCGTCCCGGCCCCGGCAGGTCGTCGGGGCGCACCCCCCACACGGCGGCGACGTGCTCGCGGGCGGCCGGGTCGTCGATCCTGCGGTAACCGGGAAGCTGGTCGGCCTTCTGCCCGTGCTCCCG
>NZ_SMKO01000166.1 GCF_004348685.1 Nonomuraea deserti
GGTGGCGGGGTGGCCCGGGTCTGCGGCGGTGAGGATGTCGCCGGGGCGGGTACGGCCCCGGCACTGGGTGGCCAGGTCGAGCGCCTTGTCGGCGGCGGCGGGAGTGGTGTCGGGTGGGATGACGAGCAGGTTGAGGTGCTCGATTCCCGGGATGATCAGGGTGACCAGGTGGGGGTCGATGGTGCGGAACCAGGCCACCTTGACGTGGCGGCCGGGAGCGGCGATGCGGCGCGGGATGTTGTCCCAGGTGTCGATGTGCAGTCCCACACGCAGGACCCGCCGCTCCAGCCGCCGGTCGATGGCGGCGATCAGGGCGGGCAGTTCCGCGCCGGCGTCGTAGCCGGCGGGCCACCACGCCCCGTCCACCGCGCCCCGGCGGGCGAGGTCGGGATCCAGGCTGAGCCGCACACTTTCAGGGCCGGTCATGAGGAAGGCTCACGGCGTTGGGTGGCCAGACGTGCGGCCAGGCGCGCCGGGGTCGGCCAGCGTACGTCGCGGACCCAGCCGAGTCTTTCCAGCAGCCGGATCAGCCGGGCGGAGATGTCGACCTGGCCGGGCAGCACGCCGTGGCGGGCGCAGGTGGGGTCGGCGTGGTGGCCGTTGTGCCAGCTCTCGCCGAACGACAGGATCGCCAGCGGCCAGAAGTTCGCGGCCCGGTCCCCGGCGCGGGTTCTCAGCGGCCGGTCGCCGAAGACGTGGCAGATGGAGTTGATCGACCAGGTGACGTGGTGCAGAATCGCGATCCGTACCAGCGCGCCCCAGAAGAACGCGGTCACCGCCCCCTGCCAGGTGCCGGTGGCCAGCAGGCCGATGGCGGGCGGCAGCAGGAGCGAGACCGCGATCAGCGGCCAGAACAGGCGGTCCACCCGGCCGATGTCGGCGTCGGCGAGCAGGTCCTTGGCGAAGCGCCGCCGGTTGGTGCGGTCACGCTCGAACATCCAGCCGACATGCGCGAACAGCAGCCCCTTGGCCAGGCCGCGCACGCTGTGCCCGTAACGCCAGGGCGAGTGCGGATCGCCGTCACGGTCGGCGAAGGCATGGTGGCGCCGGTGGTCGGCCACCCACTGGATGACTGAGCCCTGCACGGCCAGGGACCCGGCCACGGCCAGGCCGATCCGCAGCCAACGGCCTGCCTTGAACGCGCCGTGGGTGAGATAGCGGTGAAAGCCCACCGTGATGCCGAGCCCGGTCAGGACGTAAGCCGTGCCGGCGATCGCCACGTCGGTCCAGCTGAGCCCCCACCCCCAGGCCACGGGGATCGCCGCGGCCAGCGCCGCGAACGGCACCAGCACGAACACCCACAACGCGACCACCGCCGCGACCGGTTTACGCCCGTCGATGATCGGCGCCACGCCGCCCCGCTTCCGATCGACGACGCCTGTACCTGTCGAAGCCATGCCAGCTTTCCTCCCCGGCAGCGTCCTTTTTCCCTCTCTTGCAACCCACCAACTCGCCTGCCCATGCACACGGAGGCCACACCCTTAGTCCAGTACCAAGCTTCAGACGGCGAGGGGACAGAGCCGCAGATCGATGTCCCGCGGTGAAACCGAACGGATTCCGGCGTCACCGACGCGGGACCTCGGTGACGCGGCGCCCAATGGCCAGCGGCAACACCCGCTGACACCGGATCTCGTTCCACAGGTCGGGGCCGAACATCTCATGGCGGAGGTACGGCCTGCGGTGGTGGTTCTGGGGCCGGTCCTGCCGGGAGGGGGATCGGATCGTCCTTGAAGAGCTCGGGCACGGCCCGGTAGAGGATGGCGGTGATCGGCACGGCCACGACTGCGCCCGCGATCCCTGCCAGGATGCCGCCGACGGCCAGCACGATGATGATTGCCAGCGGGTGGAAGTGCAGCACCCGGCCGACGATCAGCGGCTGGAGCACGTGGTTCTCCAGTTGCTGCTCGACGACCAGGATGCCGATGAAGATCAGCGCGTAGATCGGGCCCTTCGCGCCGAGTGTTACCAGCGTTGCGACCGCACCGGCGAAGAGGATGCCGACGATCGGGATGAAGCTGGCCAGGAAGATCAGTACGGCCAGTGCCGCCCACAGCGGGACGCCCATGACGGCCAGCACCACACCCATGAGCAGGCCGTGCACCGCGGCCACGGCCACTGTGCCCTGCACGTAGTGGGACAGCGTGGCCCAGGCGGTCCGCCCGGCCCGGTCGACCCGCGGCGCCATCCGGCCGAACCCCCTGAGGAACCAGGACCAGATCCGATCACCATCCTTGAGCAGGAAGAACGTCACGAACAGCAGGAGCACGATCGAGGCCAGCACCTCCACCACCACCACGGTGCCCGCGAGAACCGTCGAGGTGATCTGCTGCTGCCGCTCGGTGACGAACTTGGCGATCTCGTCCACCCAGCCACTGAGCTGGATGGGCTCCAGCCGCAGAGGACCGGTGTAGAGCCAGCCCTCCACCGTCTTGGCCGTCTGCCGGACCTGTGCCACCAGGCCGGGGAACTCAGCGTTGGCCCGGACGCCGACGATCCAGCCCGTCCCGCCCAGCACGGCCAGGGCGACGAGCATGGTGACCCAGGTGGCATAGATCGCCCGCAGGCCCGACGCGCGCAAGCGCCGGGTGAGCGGGAACAGCAGCGCGGTCAGCAGCAGGGCGACCGCCACCGGCAGGGCGAGGATGCGCATCGTCGCCACGAAACCGAACACATAGTCGGCCACGATGCCGATGACGATCAGACACGCGCACCACGCGGCCATCTTCGCCAAGGCCGCAGGCACTAACCGCAGCAGGCGCTCCTGAGGTGAATCCATGCACGGGAAACTTCCCCACCGGTCGGAAATAGGCGCGCTTTCAGGCTTCGAGCCAGGAAGTGTGAAGAATATTTTCCGCATCACGGGTAGGTCATCCGCCCTACCAGCTTCTCGCGACGGCACGGTGAGCCATCTTCTGTGAAACGACCGCGGCGCACGATCACGGCCGCATTCCGCCGACGTACCGGCACCGGCCATGAGCGCCGCCCGGCGCTGGGCCGGCCGGATGGCGACAGGCTGGAAGCGAGCCAGGAGCCGGCACGGCTGGCTGGATCATACGGTGCGCGCCCTGATCCGCTACGACAAGGCCGACGCCGGCCGGCTGTCGGCCGCTCTCACCTACTACGCCTTCTTCGCCACCTTCGCCCTGGCGCTGCTGGGGTTCGCCATCCTCGGTCTCATCCTCGATCATCCGGCGGTGCTGGCCGAGGTGCAGCGCTATTTGAGCGACACCTTCCCGCGCCTCGACGTCCAAGCGCTTCGCGACGCCGGGGGAACGGTCGGGCTGGTGGCCTGCGTGGTGCTGCCGCTGACTGGCCTGTTCTGGATGGACACGCTGCGCTCGACGACCAGGGCGATCTGGCGGCTGGAGGAGTATCCGGGCAACTTCTTCCTGCGCCAGATCATCGACCTGGGCGTCCTGGCGGGGCTCGGGATACTGCTCTCGCTGTCGCTCACCGTCGTCTTCGCCGCCGAGTGGGTGCTGACCTGGCTTGCGGTGAACACCGTGGGTGTGGACGCCACCCCCGCCCGGTGGGTGCTGCCGGTGGCGGCCTTCGTGCTGGGAATCGGCATCAACACTTTACTGGCCATGGCGCTGTTGACCGCGCCCCCGCGGCTGCGCTTACCGCTGCGCCGGGTGATCGGCCCGGCGCTCGTCATCACGATCGGCCTGGAGATCCTCAAGACCCTCGGCCAGGCCCTGCTCAACCTCACCGCCGCCAACCCCGCCTACCAGGTCGTCACCGGAGCGGTGGCGATGCTGCTCTTCCTCAAGGTGCTCAACCAGCTCATTCTGTTCGCCACCGCGCTGGCGGCCACCAGCACCACCGGAGACGTCACCGACCTGGCCACTCGGCCAGGTCCGCCGTGACCTCGAGGTGTGTGCTACCACGCGACGGCCGCTCCCGGGCGCCACTGTTCATCCGTCGCACCGTCCCCGCACCGCCCACCGCAGTTGCCCGGCGCCTTTCTGACGGCCAAGGATGACGTCCTCAGGAAGAGGACGGCGGTTCCGCCGAGCGCTGCACCGTTCAGCCCGTCGAGGGGGAGTGAGCTGTGATCAGCTCCGGCGATGAGGTTTGCTGGAAACGCCTATATCCGTCTCCTGGCAGGTGGCGTTGACTGACAGTGTCCGGTTACCCGTCTTCGGGCAGGATGCGCCGGCGATAGCGGGGCGGAGGCGGGCTATGTCCGTCGAGATCGTGATGTGGGTGGCCGTCAGCGTCGGAGTGATGGCGGTGGTGCCGGCCGTTGGCTTCTTCTTGTGGCGCGGGCGTCGAGATCGCCTGCGCGAGCGATTCGGCCCTGAGCACGAACGCACTGTCGCCGCGGCGGGTGACCGCAGGGCGGCCGAGCGCGAGCTGCGGGCCCGTCGAACGCGATCAGGCCCACTCGACATAAGGCCGCTCGATCCCGACACACGCCGCGGTTATGCCGAAAGGTGGGCCGCGGTTCAGGAGCGTTTCGTGAACGAGCCGAGCCCTGCGGTCAGCGAGGCCGATCTGCTGGTGCGGGCTGTCATGGCCAAGCGCGGATACATCACTGAGGACTTCGCGCAGCAGGCCTCCGACCTGTCGCTGCGACACAGCCGCACCCTGGAGCACTACCGCCAGGCCCACGAGATCAGCGGGCGAGCCGCAGGAAGTCGGGTGTCGATCCAGGAACTGCGGCAGGCCATGACGCACTATCACGCCTTGTTCGACGACCTCCTCGGCGGCGACCAGCGGCCTCTCCGTGCTCGGGCTCGAGCACCCCGGACACGACCACACGGAACTGCGGGGCCCCGCCGGTAGGCCGGCAGAGCGCTCAGGAGGCCGCGAGCCGAGAACACGATCGATGGATCCATGGACATTGATGTCGCCGAACGTGAACACCTGACGGTGGCCGAACTGGAGGCACGGTTGGCCGGAGCCTTCGCCCGCAGCCATTCGGCTGAACGGGTACGTTCTGCGGTAGTGGCGGCCCACCACCGTTTCGATGGGCGGCCGATCCGGGACTATGTTCCGATCTTCGTGGAGCGGGAGGCCGAGCGGTCGTTCCGCTGCCGGCTGGGAGAACAGACATAGGCGCACGAGGTCTCAGCGCGCTGCCGCAGGGTCGGGCCCCACCCCGCCCGTACCTCTGCCCCTATCCACGCTGGTGCCTCTGCCCGGGGTGGTGCCGTACATGGGGAAGCTACGGTCAAGGTCGGTGAGATGCAGCACCTTGGCCACATGTGGGCGGGGAGCGGCCAGGCCGATAACGATGTTCAGGGGCCTGGCCTGGTGTTGGACGCCGACCACCACGCCCAGCCCGGCGGCGTCGCAGAACGACACCCCGGACAGGTCGAGGATGAGCAGGTGGGTGCTGTGCCGCAGGGCGCGCTGCAGGCGTTCGCGTACCGTCTCGCGGGTGGCGAGGTCGAGCTCGCCGCGCAGGTGCACGACGGTGGCGGCGGCGGGGATGAGCCACAGACCTGCCCCAGGGCGGGGGTGGAGAGTGGTCATGAGGTGCTCCGATCGGGGGAGAGCGCCTTGCCAGGCGTGGGTCAGCCGGGCCGCGCCGACGCATGCAGGAGGAGACCGGGTGTCTGGTGCCAGTTGGTGAGCTCGAGCAGGCGTCGCACCTGTGGAGGCACCGAGCGCAACGTCAGAACATGGTCACCGCCGCCGTCGTGGATTGCGGCGGCGGCGCCGACGAGGGCGCGCAGGCAGCCGACGTCGATGAACTCCAGGCCGCTCAGATCGACGCAGAGGCTGCCGTCGACGTTCATGGAGGCCAGTGCGCGCCGCAGAGCGGGCAGGGTGGTGCGGTCGAGCTCGCCCTCTATCCGCAGGCCCGCACGGTCGGCGAGCGGGGTGATGCGCAGGAGGCGGTCGGTGGCGGTAGTGATCGGGGTGAGCGCCATCACAAGCCGTTCCGTCAAGGCGGCGATCACGAGTGCGGACGCGCTGGCAGTGTGCGTGGTGTTCATGCCGGGCTCCTACGGGGGGCGGGAGACAAGAGGGCGGCCGGTTCGCGGCGGCGGCGTGAACACGTTGCGAGGGCGCCAGCGTGAGCGGTGTCGTGCGTGCAGTGCCCTGATCATATGGCAGGTTCGCCGGAGCGGAAATCACCGATCCAAGCCAGGATTATCACCACCGGCGATCAACGGCCAGGTGCTCGCGGGTGTGGGCGGAGGGACCTCGCCCCGACCAATGCCGATCTCCCTGGGCCCGGGCCGCCACGCTTCACCCAGAAACCGCGGCCCGCAAACCGTACGAGCCTGTGACGCGCACCGACTCCTGCTGGGCACCTTCTCCGCACACACTTGATTCTCCCTCTCCGGCAGGCCGCTCGGTGAGGGCTGGGCCGCGAGCTGGTCCCGCCCGGATGCCGCCGCACGGCACACGAAACGGCCGACCGGCCGGCCGCTCCCGCCTGAGCCCGTGTCCAGACGCGGCAACGACGGTAAGAGCAGACCGCCGCCACCGTCGGACAAGCTGGTCTCCGGCCCGGTGATCCGGCCCGGCGCACCGCCGGCGCCGCCCGAGCCGCTGCTCCACCCCGAGCCTGCCGACTGGCCCAGCCCGATGGTCGCCGGCTCAGGGAGCACATCGCTGGCCAAGGCGCCCTTATGGCCGCACCACCGCGACGGAGTTGCGTGCGCCGTGCAAGATCCCGAGGGTGACGGATCCGAGCATCACGGTGCCGATCGCCCCTCTGCCCTGAGAGCCCACGACGACCAGATCCGCCTGGGCTGAAGCGCTGACGAGAGCATCGACGGGGTGGGCGCGACGGACGTCCTCGATCACCGGAACCTGCGGATATCGCTGCTGCCATCCCCGGAGGATGACGGCCGCGGTCCGGCACTGGGTAGCGTGGATCTCGTCCAGGTCATAGGCGCTTTCGGGGATGTGAGCGTGCGCCGGCGGTTGCCACGCGTAGACCGCGCGCAGCGTGCTCGCGCGCAGCATCGCCTGCTCGAAGGCGTAGGCGAGGGCGGGTTCGCAGGCGTGATAGTCCTCGAGCCCGACGACGACCTCGCCGTGGGCAGTGTCGGGGTCGGATCGGACGACGACCACCGGGCCGTGCGCGTGCCCGGCCACGTGGGTGCTCACCGAGCCCAGCACCGCCCCGGGGAATCCGCCGAGGCCGCTGCCGCCGATCACGATCTCGGCGGAGTCGCCGGCCTGGCTGCGCAACGCCGCGGCGGCGGCGCCCTGAAGCAGTTCGCAGCCGACATCGATGCCGGGCTGTCGCTTGCGCGCGACCGCCTCGGCGTCGCTCAGCACGCTCTGCGCGCTGAGCATGATGACATCACCCTGGCCCGGGGTGGCGATCTTGGCGATCTCGTACGGCGTGCGGTCCACAACGTGGACGATGCGGAGCCGTGCCCCCGCGCGAGCGGCGTCGTCGGCCGCCCACTCGACGGCCGCGGTCGCGGCATTTGAACCGTCCGCGCCCACGACAATGACACGATTCATGGCTACTCCAGATCTGTTCCTGCATTTACTGATCATTCGAAGCGAGAATATGCCGGACTGGACCGGAATATTTCGGTGTCGTTGACGGTCGCCGGGTCAGCGCTTGAACATTCTCCCGGTTTTCTCGCTGCGCTGTCCCAGATCCGGTCCGGCTGGCCATGCCTTTCGACTCCAGATGCTGGTTTCCGGTTGTACGGCCGAAGTAGAGCATGATCCAACCCCGAACGGCTCGCGTCCTGGACTTAATCTTCCTTGTCAGGCTCATAGCGCTTCCTTTTCGGCTGCTCTCGGACGCGACGCGGCCTGGTCTCAGGCTGGTCCTCCTGGCGGGCACAGGAAACAGGCAATCACCGACCTGATTATCATCGCAATCGATAACAGCGCCGATTTCCTTGGTGGCGACTTTATGTCTCTCGCAAAACTAGGTGGGGTGCAAAATGCCAATGAGGTTTTGAGCGTTGGCATTCAGCTTGGCGTTGCCCGCGGCGATAGACCACTTCCGGCCCCATGATGGGCGGTGTGACGGGCCAGGCAACATTGATGACGACACTGCGCCTGCCGATAACTCATCCATGCAGGTCAAGCGGCATGTGAGTATTCGTGGAGGACGCCGCCATGCCGGTCTCTTCGGCGTATGGTCAGGTCGATGATTCGCCCGGGATCGGTGATCGGGTCCGGGGCGGGACGCAGAGGGGCGGCTTGGTTCAGGGCTTGGTGGGCGCGGTGCTGGTTGTAGAAGTGTTCGTACTCGCGCAGGGCGTACCGGAGATGGCGGTCGTTCCATACGAGGCAGCGGTTGCGAGTTGACGTTTCCGGATGGTCGCAGCCCGGAAGAGGGTTTGATCAAGCGCTCGACCGTGATGATCGTCCCGAGTTCCTCATGGCCCCGGTCACGGCAGTCTGGGGCCCTCATGTTCGGTGAACCGTTCGGTCCTGAGACCGCTCTCGGCCTGACCGTCTGCCGCGCAGCAGTCGTTATCGTCCATCGCGGTGACACCTCGTCCACCGGGGCGTGTGCGTCGGATACGGACACGGCGAGGCCTCGAGACCAGCCAAGTACAGCGCCTGATACCGCCGCCTCGTCAGAGGGGAGGGGCCTTCTCGTCGCCTGCGGCCTGGGCCGCGAGGTACCCGGCCCCAGGCGCGCCTGGGGCAGGTGACCCAGCGAACTGCGGTGTTGCGGTGCATGCCGAGGATGGCTGCGGCGAGCGCGGCCAGGGCCGCGTTGCGGGTGGCGCGGTCGGTCGCCGGACCTCCATGCCGGACGGTGACCCCCAAGTGCCGTTACCGGATGGGGACGTGGAGGTCGCGGAACGGGCCGATCTTGACCGTGAGGGTGTCGGCGGTGTCGGGCAGGGCGAAGAGGTTCCAGAACTCGCGGGTCTGGCCGGGCGCGAATTTCTCGGTGCTGATGCGGACGCCGGAGACGTCTGTGCATGCGCAGTAGAAGTCCACGCCATCGTCGGTGGGGACCTCGAGGCGGCCGGGCAGGTACTGGCGGCGGGCGGCGACGTCGGTCACGCGGACGTTGCTTGCGGCCTGGTACTTGTACGCCTCCCAGTCCTGGGCGTGGTGAAGGTCGCGGAACCAGGTCTCGGCCGGTCCCTCATTGGTGATCTTGTAGGTGAGCAGGCCGAGGCCGCCGGGCAGTCGGCGCAGGCCCGCGACCTCCATGGCGATGGGCCGGCCGTCTGCCCTGGTGGTGCCGGTCAGGCCGGTCGCGCCGGGAGAGGTCGTGGCCACCGGTTGCTGGGCGGCGGGCTGGGGTTTGGGGAAGGTCACTGTGACGCGGCGGTTGCGGCGTTTGCCCTCGTCGCTGTCGTTTGTGTACAGCGGGCGGCGCGAGCCGTACCCCTTGGCCTGGAAGCGGACCCCGTCCCTGGACAGCAGCGCCGACAGGGCGCGCTGTACCGCCTGGGCGCGGCGCAGCGACAGTGGGTCGTTGATGGCGTCGTTGCCGGAGGAGTCGGCGTGGCCCGCCACCGTCACCACTGTGGCGGGTGAGGCGTCGATGAGCTTGGCCGTGCGGGCCATGATCGACTTGGCTTCGGGGGTGAGGGTGGCCTTGTCCACCGCGAACAGCACGTCGGAGGAGAGGTTGACCTGCAGGTCCTTGCCGTCGTCTGCGGTCTCCTCCGACTTGTCCAGGGCCTCGGAGGGGAGGATGAGGCGGCGGGTGACCGGGATGACGGGCCCGGCATCGGGGTCGGGAAAGTCGCCGGTCGGAGCTTCGTCGCTGATGGGCACGTTGAGCATCGGCGGGCCCACGGGGGTGACGACGGTAGTCGTCGCAGGGTGGCCCGACGGCGCGGGCAGCACCGCGTAGACGCGGATCGACCGGCCTGGGTCGATGAAGTGGCCGAGGCCGTCGCGGTCCCGGTCGCTGCACAGGCAAGGGGAGTCGGCGGGTTTGTACGGCAGGAGCCAGGTGCGGGCCTGCGCGTCGAGGACACCGATGCCGGAGGCCCACTTGATCTCGCCGAGGGGGCGGGTATGGTCGCCCATCTGGCCGGCCCAGGACAGGTGCTTCTCGGTACCGGTGTTGGACAGGCGGATCTGGACGATGAGGTGCTTGCCCTTGACGCGGTTGAGGCCGACGACCTCGACCTTGAGGTTCTCGGTCATGCTACTGCGGGTTTCGGACAGGGCCGGTCGGGTGTCTTGCCCCGGTCCCATTGTGGTGGCGGGCGGAGCGCTGGTGGCCGGGGCACTCGACGTTGGCGCGGTGGTGGCGGGCGGGGACACGGCTTCCTTCGTCGGCAGCACCCCGCACCCGGCCGCCGCGAACGTGAGCACGGCACTCAGAGCCAGGATCCGGGTAGACATGGGGGCGATTGTGTCATGGCCGAAATGACAGGGCTTGGTCATGGTCCTCGCCAGCGGTTGCCGGGGTCACGTGAGTCATGGTGACAGGCGGGGGCAGCGCGGAAGCCGGGCGATCAGCGCGTTCCGGAGACACGCGGGCGCCTGCGGGACTTGGGCTTGCCGGTATGGTTCGTGTACTCCAGCCACCATTCCGCGATCACCAGGATGACGACCCAGCTGAGCCAGACGCCGGCGGCTCCGATCACCTCGATCATCGCCTGTTCGTCGCCGCCGTGGGCGGTGTCGAGCCGCGGAAGCTGGATGAGAAGCAAGACCCCGGTCGTCGGCCCGAGCAACTCCGCCAGTGCGCGCAGATGGTCATCGTGGCCCTGCGACATGTCCCAGACAGGAGAACGGCTGACCGGGTACACCAGCACTGGGCTCAGATCCCCGTCAGCCAGGGTGATCACGTGCACGCCGAAGAGGGACGGGATGAGCAGCAGCCCCCTGCCGTTGAGATGCAACTCCGCCTCGACCGGATAGTCCACGCTCATGACGGGCGACTCCCACCGTACAGACGGGTGCAGCCCGCTCAGCAGTCGATCCACGCCACCGGCGGCGAGCGCCCGCGAGCGCTCCGCGAGATCGCTCCGCACGGTCGCGGTGAGCGGCTGTTCGTAGGGGGCGAGGACGGCGTCGTGGTAGCCGAACGCCGCGTCGCCGATCTGGTTGAGCACGCCCGCCTCCCCATGGGCCAGGTCATCGAGCCAGGTCGGCGGCCTCCGGTACGTCGCCGCCAGCTCCGACACCTCGGCGTGGATGCGGCGAACTGAGGTCCCCAGCACCGTCTCAAGGCCGTCCCCGAGACCCGACTGCTGACCTGAAGGGGTAAGGAAGTCGGGAAAGTATGGGCCCACCGGGACAAGCTGGGCCAGCCGGCGGAGCGAGCCCTCCAGCCCGCGCGCGGTTAGCTCGCGCGCGGCCCGGCGGCGCCAGCCCGCGAAGTAAGGCACGTGCTCCCTGGGAGAGGCCAGCTGCTGCACGCTGAGCACGAGCTCCCGCGTCGTACCCGTCCGCGAGCCGCACGCGCGTCAGATCCTCATGGCTGAAGTTGATGCGCAGAGTCTCCATGCGTTCACCTCCACCAGGCAACGCTAGATCAACAGGATCGTCTTTCGATCTACAGTGGATAAGGGCACCGGGGTCGAGCAGCAACTGAACCCCGCGTTGAGCGGTCTCCGTACCTGGGGTGGCGTCGAAGCTGTTCGCCGGGCGATGGCCGCGCATCCACCTCCCCGTGGAGCGGCACCAGAACATGTTCACCCCCGCGACCTTGGAGGCTCTGGTGCGCCATATCGAACACATGCCTCTCCCCGAATTCGCCCGCGCCATCCGAACCTGAAGGAGCACGACCTCCCCACCATTCGGAGGTCGATCGAAATCCCGGCTGCACGATCGGCCGGAGAGCTCGACGACCGCACCGGCCGCCTGGTGGCCGGGCACGGCCGGCTGCTCGTACTGGAGGAGATGCACGCTGCGGGCAAGCCGCCGCCCGAGAGCGTCAAGGCCGCCGACGACGGCACGTGGATGCCGCCCATCCTGCGCGGCTGGTCCTCCCGCTCGGATGCGGACGCGGAGGCGTACCTGGTGGCGGCGAACCGGTTGACCGAGCGGGGCGGCTGGGATCACGGCATGCTCGCCGAGATGCTGACCGACATCGGGGCGGCCGACGCCGAACTGCTGGCCGCCGCAGCATACACCGGCGACGATCGGGCGGACCTGGACGAGCTGGTGCCGCGCGATCCCGACCAGGCGCCGCCGAACCCGGTCACCGGGGCGGGGCCGGCAGAGCAGGTGGAGCCGCCGACCGTGTGGGGCGTCGTCGTCGCCTGCGACTCGGGGGCCGAGCAGGTCGAACTCCTGGAGCAGCTGACCGAGGAAGGCCACTCCGTCCGCGCCCTTATGTAGGCCGATCGTCAGCACTCGCTATGCCGAAGCGGTCGGCTCCACCTGCCTTCCGTCGCCGGGCGCCTCGCTCCGCATGAGCGCCCCACCCCACAGCCCGGTCTTCAGCTGCCATCCTGGCGGCCACTCGTGGTCGTCATCCGGGCGCGTCACGAACGCTGCTGTAAGGTCGCGCGCGCCCGTCGTGTCCCTCGAGATGCGACTGTCACCCGGCGGGGGGACGGCGTCCTGCTCCCGAAGCTGTCTCGAACCCCCAAGCGGCTGTGAGCTAGATCACGGTTGAGGTTGACCTTGGGTCAAGGTGGAAGCTCGGCGCAGCGGCGCGACGCCGACCCGGACATAACAACTTCGAAGGGCGGACCACCATGACGATCACCCTTTCCGATCAGCACAAGAGCACCCTGCGGATTGCCGCATACGGCGCCGTGGCGTTGACGGCCGCCGCCGGTGCCGCCGACAAGCCTCACAAGATCGCCACCTCCGGCAGCATCGCGCTGGGCTCGGCCACCGGCCTGATCGGGCATGTGCTCGCCGACTACCCTGCGGGCAAGGACCTGACGGGCAAGTCCGTGGCCGAGATCGCCGACCGCGTGCTGCCTGCCCTGACTGCGGCCATGAACCTGCTGAAGCAGCAGGATCCGGCCGAGGCCGACAACTTCCGCCGCACCGTCCTCGTCGCTGTCGAGACCGCCCAGACGCACCAGGGCCGGCCGAGCCCTGCCACGGCCGAGATGGTCCGCAAGATCACCGAAGCCCTCGACGCCGCCAGGGTGGCCGTTGCGGACAGCGGGGCCGTGCCGGAAGCTGCGGCCGGGCAGGATCGCCCGGAGCTGCAGAAGGCGATCGAGGAGATCGTCGAGTCCGGTTTCCTCGGGGTGTCGCTGCGCGTGCACGATGAGCGGGGCGAGTGGGCCGGCAGCGCCGGGGTGGCCGAGCTGGGCGGGACCGCGAAGCCACCGGTCAACGGGCATGCCCGGATCGGCAGCAACACCAAGACCTTCACCGCGACCCTGGTGCTGCAACTGGTGGCCGAGGGCAGGACCGAGCTGGACATCCCGGCGGCCGACTACCTGCCCGAGTTCGGGCTGGACCGGCGGATCACGGTGCGGATGCTGTTGCAGCACACCAGCGGGCTGTTCAACTTCACCGGCGAGGTCTACGACGACGGGACGATCGTGCACGGGATCCCCATCCCCTACGGCACCACGGGCAAGGAGTGGGTGGACAACCGGTTCCACGCCTACCGGCCCGAGGAGCTGGTACGTCTGGCGCTGTCCAAGCCGGCCCGGTTCGAGCCGGGGACGGGCTGGAGCTATTCCAACACCAACTACGTGCTGGCCCGGCTGCTGATCGAGAAGGTCACCGGCCGCTCGCTGGCGGAGGAGATGCAGCGGCTGATCCTGGGGCCGCTCGGGCTGTCGGGCACGGTGGTGCCGGACGCCTCGCCGGAGATCCCTGAGCCGCACGCCCACGTCTACTACCGCTACGAGGAAGCCGGCCGGCAGAAGACGATCGACGTCACCCGCCACAACCCCTCCTGGGTCTCCACCGGCGGCGACATGATCTCGACCTGCCAGGACCTCCACACGTTCATCTCCGCGCTGATAGGCGGCAAGCTCCTGCCGACCCCACTGCTGGCCGAGATGTGCACCCCGCACGCCACGGGCATCCCGAACATGGACTACGGGCTGGGAGTGTTCGTCCAGAAAACGGACTGCGGCGGCACCGTCATCACCCACAACGGCGGCATGGTCGGCTCGGCGGCGCTGATGTACAGCACGCCCGACGGCAGCAAGACCCTGACCGCCGTACTGAACTTGGTGGACGACGCCGACATGTCCATGGCGACAGCGTTTCAGAACGCCCAGCGAAGGCTCGTCAACGAGGTGTTCTGCGGCGAGCAGGCCGATCCGGCTCAGCCGGCGGACTGAACACCTGTGACCCGTACGCCTCGAGAGGCGACCCCTTCCGGTCGTGCATCAGGTAGAACGTGAACTGGGGCCACATGCTCGGCCGTGGCCTGCCTAGTCGCCGAGCTCGAGCACAAGGCAGGATTTTGTCGATGAACGGAGTCACGATCGGGCAGGCGGCGGCATTCGTCGGCGTCACAGTGAAGACGGTGCGGCACTACCACAAGCTCGGCCTGGTGAAGGAGCCGGAACGCGACAGCTCCGGCTACCGCAGGTATGGATCGGCCGAGCTGTTGCGGTTGGTGCAGGTCCGGACGCTGGCCGCCGCCGGGGTGCCACTGGCCGGAGTCGGGCCCCTGCTCGACGCCGACGCCGCGCTGTTCGCCGCCGCGCTCACCGACGTCGAGCGGCAGCTCACCGAACGGATCGAGGAGCTGACCGCGCGCCGTGACATGCTGCACCGGCTCGCCGACGGAGACCGGGCTCTGCTGCCCGACCGCGCCGTGGCGCTGCTGAAGCGGCTGTCCGGCCTCGGCATCCCCGCGGACGAGGTGGCGGCCACCAGGGAGGGCTGGGTGCTGGCCAGGGCCCTGGTACCCGAGGGCTTCGACGACTACCTCACCCATGTCGAGCACGCCCTCGACGACCCCCGCTTCGTCGCCTTGATCAAGCACGCCATCGAAGCCACCGCATGGGAGCCGGACGACCCGCGCCTGGCCGAACTCGCCACTGCCATTGGCGACCACTTCCTCGCCAACCCCGCACATCTGAAGATCGTGACCGGCCTGCAAGCCCGCACCGACGCCGCGGCCCGGTACCACCTGATCGCCCACTACGGCGAAGAGCAGGGATCGGCCACGGCCCGGGGGGTCGCGCTCGTCGAGGCCAAGCTCCGCGCCGCGGGCATCCATATCCCCAGACCAGACACCCACTGACAGCGCCGGTCGACACCGCTGGAGCGACTCGTCCCACGCTGGGTGCATCTGCTCAGCCATCCACGCGTCCTTCGAAGGAGCGGCCAAAGGACAAGATCTGCCTCATCACGGCACGGAACAGGGACACGCTGCCGATCATGCCGTCGCAGCGCGGCGCGAACCGGGATCACACGCCTCGCCAGGGCCTGGGAGCTGGTGAACTCCGGCAGAGGCACCGCAGCAGACGCTGAGCAGGCGTGCCGTGCCGCTGCCTTTCGGTGAGCCGGGCGAGCCGCTGCTGGGTGGCGTCGCGATCTCTGTCGGCACGATGCCGCCGATCGGCGGCGTAGTGGCGGACTGCTCGGCCTGAATGCGGGCGGTTTGGCGCTCGCCGACCTGGCGCCAGGCGTCCTGTTCGCGTTTCTCGGCGCGGTCGCGGGCGGCTTCGGCCTGGCTTCTGGGCCGCTCGGCGGCGGTGACTGGGGATTGTCATGAAGTTGACAGACCCAAATTGCCACGAGTTGTCACTTCGCAGGTCAGTGCGCCGAGCTCCCGCGGAGCTCGTGCGACTTTGGCGATGCACTACCGGCTCGGGGTGGAAACACTCTTGGAAGGGTCCCAAATTGCGTCATCGTCATAGGAAATGATGTTCGTACTGCCCGCCCAGTGGCATGACGGGCCCAGATCAGCTCCCGGAAGACCGAGCACCACGACGCCGCGCTGACCTGCGCCTCGCTGCAGATGGCCGCAGCCACCCGGGGCGGCGACGTGGACGGGGTGATCTTCCATTCGGATCGCGGCTCGGACAGTTCGGCTCCTGGATCTTCACTCAGCGGGCCAGGGGCTCCGGCCTGCTGCCGTCGATGGGCAGCGTGGGGTCCTCCCTCTTAACCGGCTAACACCTATGTTTCCCCAGATCAGCGACACGCCGTGATCTGTTACCTGCTGGCCGGATGGGGTCATCGCGGGTACATCTGTCCTCATGATCGAACAGGGACTCCGGCTGGAGGAGCGTGAAGGGAGCTGGATGCTGGCCGGACCCTCCGCCGGGCAGTTCGTCCTGGTCGATGAGTATCTGGCGTATCTGGCAGACCGGAACTACTCGCCCAAGACCGTCCGCGCCTACGGCTATGACCTGCTGGCATTCTGCCGCTGGCTTCGACAACGCCATGATGGAGTCGTTCTGGTCACGCATGCAGGTCGAGCTTCTCGACCACCGGCAACGGAACACCCGGATCGAACTCGCCAACGACGGCACAGCAGCCTGGGCATGCTCACCCCGATGCAGTTCGAGAACGCGTCCACCGTGGCATGAAATGCAGGAACGCGACTCCACCGAAGGGGGCACACCAGAGTCTCCACGAAACCCGGCACAGTTCAGATTGCTGGTTGCCCGTCGGTCGCTGGCGTCGCGATCAGAGAACCTTGCCCAGAAACTCTCTGGTGCGCTGCTCGCGCGGCGACTCGAGGACTTCGGACGCCAGCCCCTCCTCCACCACCTGGCCATCGTCCATGAAGACGACCCGGTCGGCCACCTCCCGCGCGAAGCCGATCTCGTGGGTGACGACGATCATCGTCTGCCCTTCCTCGGCCAGCGACCGCATGACCGTCAGGACCTCGCCGACCAGTTCCGGGTCCAGAGCAGATGTGGGCTCGTCGAAGAGGAGCACCTTCGGCTGCATCGCCAAGGCGCGCGCGATGGCGACCCGTTGCTGTTGACCGCCCGACAGCTGGCCCGGATAGGCGCCCTCCCGGTCGGCCAGGCCGACGCGGTCGAGCAGGGCCCGGGCCCGGGCCGTCGCCTCCGCCTTGCTTTCCTTCCGCACGCCTACCGGAGCCTCGATGATGTTCTCCAACGCGGTCATGTGCGGGAACAGGTGGAAACGCTGGAAGACCATGCCGACCTGCGCTCGCTGCGCGGCGATTGCGCTTAGTCGCATTTCGTGCAGGGTCTCGCCGACCCGCCGGTAGCCGACGTATGAGCCGTCGAGCAGGATCGCGCCAAAGTCGATCTTCTCGAGATGGTTCACGCAGCGCAGGAGCGAACTCTTCCCCGAGCCGGACGGACCGATGATGCACAGCACCTCGCCCCGGGCCACGCGGAGGCTGAGTCCTTTGATCACCTCGACGTCGCCGAAACTCTTGCGCACGTTGACGATCTCGACCGCGGGGCGGTCGGCGCCTTCGGCGACTCTTTCCCTGGACGATGTGCTGGTGGTCATCGGTTTCCTTTCGAAATCCGCCACGGCTTGAGATTGCGGCGCAGCTGGGCCCCGAGCGTTCTCGCCTGCCGGGTCGCCTCGCCGCGGCCGTAGTGCCTCTCGATGAAGTACTGACCGAAGGTGGCTATCGACGTCAGGACCAGATACCAGATGCTGGCCACCACGAGGAGTGGCACCACCTGGAAGTTCATCGCGTAGACCTGCTGAGTGCGTGTGAGCAGGTCGCCGCCGGCGATGAACGCGACCATCGAGCTCGCCTTGAGCAGGTCGATGAACTGGTTGCCCGTCGGCGGCAGGATCACCCGCATCGCCTGGGGGAGCACGATCCTGCGCATGATCCTCTTCCGGGTCATGCCCAGAGCGGCCGCCGCTTCGGACTGCCCGCGGTCGATCGCCAGGATCCCCCCGCGCACGATCTCGGCCATGTAGGCGCCCACGTTCAGTCCCAGGCCGAGTATTGAGGCCAGCAACGGACTCACGACGGAGTTGGTCGGCGCGCCGACGCCGATGTCGGTGAACGGTATCCCAATGCCGATCCGAGGGAACAGCAGAGACAGGTTGTACCAGAAGATCAGCTGGACGAGGACGGGAGTGCCGCGGAAGAACCAGACGTAGTACCAGGACACCGTGCGCAGGAACCGGTTGTCCGACATGCGCATGACTGCGAACACGAGGCCCAGAAACGTGCCCAGGATCATGCACATGACGGTGAGCTGGATGGTGGTGAGGACGCCTTGCAGGATGATGGGAGAGGTCAGGAAGTGGACGACCTGACTCCACTGCATATTGGGGTTGGTGGCCAGCTCGCTCACGAGCCAGGCCAGCACGACCAGGACGATCAGCGCCGCTACGTGCTGCGGGTAATGCCGGAGCGGTACGGTCCGAAGGTTCTCCGATTCCTGGGGCGCGGCCACGGCGTCGCCCTGCCCCGATGCCACATTGAGCGTCATGAAAGCCTCCCCGCGCCATTGATGATCGGCTCGTCGATCGCCAGATCTGTCTGGCCCCATTCGGTCAGGATGCGGTCATAGGTTCCGTTGGCCATCAGCTCGCGGAACACGAGCCGGAGCGCATCGCGCAGGTCGGCGTTCCCCTTGGTGGTGGCGACGCCGTGATAGTTCGGTCCGGTCCGGTCTCCGGCCGGAACCACCTGGCCGTCGGTGACGGTCTGCTGGTACGTGACCTGTGCCTGGTCGGTGACCATGGCGTCGGCGCGGCCACTCTGCACCTGGATCATCGTGTCTCCGAGCGACGGGGTCAGCAGGACAGTGATCGGTCTCTCGCCTCGCGCCACGCATTCGTCTGAGAGCGCGGCGGTTCCTGCCGCGGACGTCGTGCCCTGGGTGGCCGAGACGCGAAGGCCGCACAGCTCGTCGGTGGAGCCGATCCGGTGCGGGTTGCCCTGGCCGACGAGCAGCCGGTCCGCCGAGAGGGTGTAGTCGACGAAGTCGACCTGCTTCTGGCGCTCCAGGGTGTCGCTGAAGTTGGACATCCCCACGTGGATCCGGCCGGACAGCAGACTCGGCACCAGCCCGGAGAACGAGGTCGCCATGACCTCGATCCGTACGCCGAGCTCGTCGCCGATCGCCCGCATGAAGTCCAGTTCCATACCCTGAAGGTCACCGTTCTCGTCGACGAAGAGGTACGGCGGGGTGGAGGCGTCGGCGCCGATACGCAACGGCTGGCCCTGCCGGATCGACGCAGGCAAGAGGTCTTCATACGCCGGATTGACACTCGACGAAGAGGGATCGATGTGTGCACCGACACCACCGGTACCTGTCGGCAGGAGCAGGAATGCGGCCAGGAGCAGCGTCAGCCCGCGGATCGCCGGACGCCACCAGCCCTTCATGGCCATCAGGATGGTCCCCCCGATCCAGCGGGGTACCGGGTGGCGCGCTCCTGGCCTGCGGGAGGCGCCGGCCAGAAAGGAAGCTGTCGAGGAGGGGGCAACGATGGGGAAGTCTGTTGGTTCATGACTCCTGGTCCTCACTTGAGCTGTAATCTGAAGCGTGAGGCAACCGTTTGGCAACCGATTGCGATAGTGTAGGGACGGTCGATTATCGGCGTCAAGACCAGGGCAAACAGAGGAGACATCCGGCATGCACGTGCACGTCCACGGACAGGAGGCCGGCGAGAGCATCGCCCGGACCTCACAGCGGCTACGGACCGCCCGGCTCACCTCTGAGGAGCTGACGAGGACGGCCCTGGACCGCATCGACCGGCACGACCGGGCGCTGAACGCCGTCGTCACGGCTGTACCGGAGCAAGCCCTCGACGCCGCCCGTCGCATCGACCGGGACATCCAGGCCGGCCGAGACCGTGGCGTCCTGCAGGGCATCCCCGTCGGGCTCAAGGACGTGATCGACGTTCGTGACGTGACCACCGCCATGGGGTCGGCGTTCTACCAGAATCGGGTCCCTCGTCAGGACGCCACGCTGGTGCGCCGGCTTCGCCGGGCCGGTGCGGTCATCGTCGGGAAGCTGCACACCCAGGAGTTCGCCTACGGTGCCACCGGCTCGGACGCGTACACCGGGCCGGGGCGCAATCCGCACGCCCAGGATCGGGTGACCGGCGGCTCCAGCAGCGGGCCCGCGGCCGCGGTGGCCGCCGGATTCTGCCTCGCCGCCGTCGGCACCGACACGGGCGGCTCGGTGCGGATCCCCGCCGCGCTGTGCGGCGTCGTCGGGCTCAAGCCGACCGCGGGCCGCATCAGCCGCACCGGCGTCTTCCCGCTGTCGTGGACCCTCGACCAGGTCGGGCCGATCACGCGGTCGGTGGCGGACAACGCCGCGCTGCTCGGCGTGCTCTGCGGGTTCGATCCGCAGGATGGCGGCTCGGTGCGGCGCGCGGCTGAGGATTTCGGCCGGCACATACCCGCCGGTGTCGAAGGGCTGCGGATCGGACTGCCCAGGCCGTACTTCGACCATCTGGACCCGGACGTGCGCCGGTGCATCGAGGCCGCCCTGAATTCGTTGCAGGATCTTGGCGCCGCCGTCCAGCTGGTGGACATGCCGGAGCTGGAGCGCATCGTCTCCATCCACCGGACCGTGTTGTCGGTCGAGGCCCACGCGGTGCACCGGCAGCGGCTCGACGAGCGGCCCGAGTTGTTCCAGGAACCGGTCCGGCAGCGCCTGTACGCCGCCGCGGCGTTGCCCGCCTGGTCATACGCGGAGGCCTACCGGCGAAGGCGCCTGGCCAGGACGGCGTTCGACAACGCGCTCACCGGCGTCGACGTGCTCGCCGCACCGACCGTCCCGGTTCCGGCGCCACTGATCGGTCAAGTTGACGTCACGACGACCGGCCTGGCCGAGACGGTCCAGTCCGCCCTCACCAGGTTGACCGGCGCGACCAACTTGAGTGGTCATCCCAGCCTGAGCGTGCCGTGCGGGCGGACGCGTACGGGGCTTCCGGTCGGGATGCAGCTGATCGGACGGTTCTGGGACGAGGCCATGCTCTACCGGGTCGGTCAAGCCGTGGAGAACGGCGCCGTCGCGTCGCCGGCGCCGTGAGTCTCGGCTCAGTGACGCCGACCTGGTCACACTGGCGTTGCTGTCGGTGTCGCTCGGCTTCACCTCCGAGCGACGCTGGCTACGCTACGCCCGCGCACACCCGACCGGTCTGTTCCCCCTACCTGCCCGGCCGGTCCGGCTACAACAAACGCCTGCCCGCCGCCACCGCCCTGGTGCTGCCCTGATCCGCATCCTCGGCCGGGACACCAGCCCCTGGAACGACGACGTCTGGGTGGCCGACTCCACACCTGTGGAGTGCGGCCGCTCCCGGCAGACCGCTCAGCGCTCGGATCTGGCCGGCTGGGCCGAATACGGCCACTGCAGACATGCAGTACTACGGTCGCGACTTCGAACACGCACATTCGCGGGCGTCACCATCCACGTGATCGTACGCATCCTGGCGCTGACCACCGTGATCTGGCACAACGACACGACCGGCCAGCCCACCGCCCGATCACTCACCGCCTACGATCAGTGGTCCCGAAGCCCTTGGAATCAAGCATCTAGGGTGACGGCTGCCGGTCAGGGAGCAGCGGGCGCATGAACGTGCGCTCGTAACGAACGACGCAGCCGCTGTCGTCCCGGATCTTGTCGGCGGCGATGAAGTCCGGGTGCCGGCCGAAGAGCTGCCGGTACTGCTCGTACGCGGCGAGGCTCGTGAAGCTGAAGAGAGCGAGCGCCTTGTCGCTGGCGCCCTCGGCCGGCAGGTAGTAGCCGTGGTGTGTTCCACCGTGCTCGTTCACCAGCTCGATCCATCGCCGGGCGAAGCGCTCGAACTCGGCAACCTTCGCAGGGTCTATCGTGTAGTCCACGACACAAGTGATCATGAATTTCCCTTCGTGGGTGGCGTCAACGGGACGGCCGGGCGTCACCAGGTGGCGAGGACGCGGCACGGGCCTCCCGTGCCGGCCTCGAACGGCACCACACCGACGAAACCGACAGCGCCCGCCGGAGGTATCGACGAGAGGCGGGCAAGGCCTTCGACGGCATACCGCGCGGCACCCAGCCATCGGCGGTGGACCGGGAAATCCGTCGCCGATCCCACGTCGATGCTCGGCGAGTCTACGCCGATGCAGGCGATGTTCCGATGCTCGATGAGCCAGTCCACGGTCTCCGGGGCGAAACCCGGTGACCGCCGGCCGCCACCCGGGACAATGCCGTGAAAGGCCTCCGCGTCACCGGCGCGGGCGTCCCAGCTCGAGTGCATGAAGACGGCGGCGCCATCCGGCAGCGGTCCATGCTCGCGCTCGTGGCGCAGGAGGTCCGCCACGATGACCGCGCTGTCCGGATCGGCGGCCACGCGGTCGGCGATGTCGATCACGGCGATCGGGACGACGAGATCCTCCGGGCGAAGTTCGGACACGTCGCGGCCGTCCGGCGCGAAGTGCGACGGCGCGTCGACGTGCGTTCCGCTGTGCTCGATCAGCGACCAGGCGTTGCCGCGGAACCCATCCGTGTCCAGTCGCGCAACCGCCGCCCGGTGCGGAGATTCGTACCCCACGACCGGGAAGCCCGGGCGGAACGTATGCGTGAGATCTTGAACCGTGGTCACCGTTGCCGCCCGGCGATCGTCGGAGCCTCTCGCGCGAGTCGTTCGAGCGTCGTACGGACGATCTCGGCGCCCCGCTCGATGTCCGGCAGATCCGCGGCGAACGTCAGCCGCAACCAGCCTTCCCCGGCCCGGCCGTACTCCGTGCCACTGCGCACCGCCACGCCGTCGTCGAGCAGTTGGGCGGTCACCTGCGCCGACGTGAGGCCGAGCGCCGGATCGAACCGGAGGAACGCGTAGAAGGCGCCCGCGGGATCGATGACCCGGCTGCCCGGTACGCGCGCCAACGCGTCGAGCAAGGTGGTGCGCCGCAGGTCGTAGCCCTCCCACATGGTCCGGACGCAGTCCTGCGAACCCGTCAGCGCCACGATGCCCGCGCGCTGGGTGGGCCAGTGCACCTGCGACATGACGTTGATGTGAATCGTGGCGATCGGATCGAGCAGCTGCCGTGGCGCGGCCACGTAGCCCAGCCGCCAGCCGGTCATGGCGTAGGTCTTGGAGAAGCTGTTGACGTAGAGGACCTGATCGGCCAACTCCGGGACGTCGATCAGCCTGATGTGCCGGTGACCGAAGAGAATGTGGTCATAGACCTCGTCGGTCAGCACCAGCAGCCGCGATTCGACGGCGATCTCGGCCAGGCTCTGCACCTCGGCCGCCGACAGGACCACCCCGGTCGGATTGGCCGGATTGTTGACCACGATCATCTTCGTCCGGCCGGTGACCGCGGCCCGCAACCGGTCGGGGTCGATCCGGAAGTCGGGCGTGGTGCCGACGCTGACGGGGCGTGCGCCCGCCTGCCGCACGACCGGGGCGTAGAGCGAGAAGGCCGGGTCGAAGAGCAGGACCTCGTCGGCCGGGTCGAGGAACGCCGTCAACGCGCAGAAGACCGCCTGGGTCGCTCCGGCGGTGACCAACACTTCGTCCGTGGAGTAGGTTCGCGCGGCCCCGACGGAGATCTGGTCGGCGATCGTGCGCCGCAGTTCGGGGTCGCCGCGCAGCTCCGGGTAGTGCGTGTATCCCTGGGCGACCGCCTCCCGTTGAGCGGTGCTGATGTGCTCAGGTGTCGCGAAGCAGGGATCGCCCTTCTGCAGCGCGACCAGGCCGGGACGCACCGGGACGGAGAGGACGGCGTCACGTTCGGGGTCGGTCGCGCGCCGTGCCGCCGCCGACGCGCCGAACGCGACCGCGCTCGTCGTCCGGCCGGTCACTGGTTCGCTCCGCTGACGGGCTCTTCGCGCAGCCCCTTGGCCACGGCTGTCTCCTGGAACCCGGCAGTGCTCCAGAGGGTTTCGCCCTGGGCGAATCGGGCTCTGGAGCGCTGCTCTTCCTGAAGCCGGATGGTGGCCCGCTCCAGCACGTACGCCGCATCCGCCTTCGGGACGACGCAGACGCCGTCGTCGTCGCCGAGAATCAGATCTCCGGGCTCGACGATGACGCCGCCGCAGCTCACCGGATGGTTGACGAGCCCGAGATTCTCTTTGGACGTGCCCTTGACCGACAACCCGCGAGCGAAGACGTCGAAGTCGTGCTCGCGGATGACCGCACCGTCACGGACGTAACCGTCGATCACGAGTCCGGCGCACTCCCGTGCCTTGGCCGCCACGGACATCAGGTCGCCCCACGGCCCGCCCTC
>NZ_SMKO01000167.1 GCF_004348685.1 Nonomuraea deserti
CGCTGGCCCCGCCCACCGCCAGCCGGCCGGGGTCGATGCCGAGCTCGGCCGCGCTCTTGGCGGTCCATGCCAGCCCGGCGTAGCAGTCCTCGACCGGTGCGGGGTGCGGGTGCTCGGGCGCGAGCCGGTAGTCGACGGAGACCGCGACGACGCCGAGCTCCTCGACGAAGCCGACCATCGACGCGTCGTCCATCTCCGGCTTACCGATGATCATGCCGCCGCCGTGGATCCAGTAGAGCGCCGGCCGCCCCTCCCCTCCCCCGGGCGGCCGGTAGATCCGCAGCCGGATGTCGGGAGCGCCCGAGGGCCCGGGGACGTGCCGGTCCTCGATCACCACGTCGGTCTCCGGGACCGGCGCCACCGCCAGCATCTCGTTGATCTGTGACCGGTGCCGGGTGAGGTCCTCGTACGACAGCGTGGACAGGTCGATCTCCGGCAGGGCCGACTCCTCGAGGCCGGCACGCAGCTCGGGGTCGAGATTGGGGTGGAACGCCATGACCTTCCCCTTCCGCGGGACAGTGCGGGGTACTTCCATGATCGGAGCCCGCGCCCGTGTCGCACAACCGGCGCCCGGTCACGATTGGCCGCGCGATCCCGGCGAGATCGTGGAGCTACTACTGCAGGACGCAGGAGACGAGCTGGATATCCGAGTCCGATCCGCAGCCCTTGCTCGTCACCCAGGAAAACGAAGGAGGGGCAGTATCGCTGGCTCGGGTTTCGGCGCGGCAGAACAGGCGGCGACAGACCCGCGGCCGGCGCCTGCTACCACCGTTGGCGGAGCGACCGCTCCGCCCTGCGCGAACATCGCCGCCGCGCCCCTCCGAGCACGTGGATATCCGCGGACGCCCCGGGCATGCTGTCCGGCATGTGCCATTCCACGGACAGCAGACCGCCCGCCCCGCCCGTCCAGGGGGAGGTGGCCTCGCATGAGCAGATCGAGCTGACCGCCGCCGACGGCAACAGTTTCCTCGCCTACGAGGCCGAGCCCGCCGAGCCGAACGGTCGCTGCGTGGTGATCCTCCCCGACGTGCGCGGCCTGCACCCCTTCTACCGCGACCTCGCCGTGCGCTTCGCCGAGGCGGGGTTCTCCACGATCGCGATCGACTACTTCGGCCGTACGGCGGGCCGCGGCGACCGCGGCGACGACTTCGACTTCATGACGCACGTCAACCAGCTCACCAGCGAGGGGATCAGAGCCGACGCGAGGGCGGCGACGGAGGCGCTGTCGGGCAGGGGGCCGGTGTTCACGGTGGGCTTCTGCATGGGCGGCTCCCAGTCGTGGCGGCTGGCCGCCGAGGGCAACGGCCTGGCCGGCGGCATCGGCTTCTACGGCGCGCTGCGCTTCATCGACCTGCCGCGGTCAGGACCCGGGGCGCCGCTCCTCCTGCTCAGGGGCGGGGCCGACACGGTCTCGACGCCGGAGGAGTTCGAGGCGTACGAGGCCGCCCTCGACCAGGTGGGCACGGAGCACGAGACGCACGTCTACGACGGCGCGCCGCACTCGTTCTTCGACCGCTCGTACGGCGAGTGGGCCGAGGCGTGCCAGGACGCCTGGAGGCGCATCCTGTCCTTCACCGAGCGCCGCGCTCAGCCCAAGTAGGCGGCCCTGACGACCGGGTCCTGCCTGATCTCGGCGGGCGTGCCGACGGCGATCACCTTGCCGAGGTCCAGCACGATGATCCGGTCGCAGACGTCCATGACGAACCCCATGTCGTGCTCGACCAGCAGCACGGTCGTCTCCAGCGCCCTGACGACCTCGCCCAGGCGGGCCGTCTGCCCGCCGTCCAGCCCGGAGGTGGGCTCGTCGAGCAGCAGCAGCTCGGGCCGGTCGGCCAGCGCCCTGGCCAGCTCGACGAGCCGGCGCCGGCCGACGGGGAGCGCGGCGACGTACGCGTCGCGCAGCGGGGTGAGCCCGCACAGCTCCAGCACCTCGGCGACGCGTTCGCGGCGCTCACGTTCGCGCCTCCGGCGGCCCGGCCATCCGGCCAGGTCGGCGGCGATCCCGCCGCCTCCGCCGTGCCAGTCGAGCGCGGCCAGCACGTTGTCGGCCACGGTGAGCCGACCGAAGACCTGGGTGCGCTGGAACGTACGGCGCAGCCCGGCCCTGGCCCGCCTGACCGGCGACACGCCGGTCAGGTCACGGCCGGCCAGCCTGACGCGTCCCTCGCTCGGCCTGCGCAGCCCGGACACCACGTCGAACAGCGTCGTCTTGCCCGCCCCGTTCGGCCCGATCACGCCGCACACGAGGCCCGCGCCGACCTCGAAGGACACCCGGTCCAGCGCCCTGACCCCGCCGAACGCCACGGACACCCCCTCGACGGCCAGCATCAGCTCACCCCCAGGTAGGCGGCGGTCAGCCGCTCGCTGTCGACCTCGGACCTCGGCCCCGCCCACGTGACGCGGCCCAGCCGCATGAACGCGACCCGGTCGGCGATCGCCAGCGCCTCCGTGGCCTTCTCCTCCACCAGCAGCAGCGCCACCCCGCGCTCGCGCAGCTCGGCGAACACGTCGAACACCTGCCGCACCAACCCGGGCGCGAGGCCCAGCGACGGCTCGTCGGCGATCAGCACCCGCGGCGGCCGCAGCAGCGCGCCCGCGAGCGTGAGCAGCTGCTGCTCGCCCCCTGACAGCGCCCCGGCGAGCACGGTACGGCGGGCGATCAGGTGGGGCATGCGCTGGTAGACGGGGCCGGGGTCGGGCAGCCAGGTGCGCAGGTTCTCCTCCACGGTGAGCCCGGGGAAGACGCCCCGGCCCTCGGGCACGAGCAGGATGCCGGCCCGTGCCCGGCGGTGGGCGGGCCAGGCGGTGATGTCCTCGCCGTCCAGCAGGATCCGGCCGGCGGTGACGGGAAGGTCGCCGGCGGCGACGGCGCAGGTGGTGGACTTGCCGGCGCCGTTCGCACCGAGGAGCGCGACCACCTCGCCGGGGTTGACGTCGAGGTCGACGCCGCGCAGCACGGTGCAGTCCTGGTAGCCGGCGACCACGCCCTCCAGCGTGAAGTACGTCAGTTCCGAGGTCGCCGGCGCGGCCGGGCGGGCCGGCTCGGGCTCCGCGAGCTCCGCGAGCTGCGCGGGCTCCGCGCGCCGGCTCCGCCGGCGGTGTCGGATTTCGGCGAGCTGCGTGAGCACCCCGTCGGGATGCCTGGCCAGGATCATCCCGCCGGCGCCGAACAGGATGGCCCCGACGTGCGCGGACACGTCCCACGTGGCCAGCAGTTCGGGCACGACGACGGCGACGAGCCCGCCCAGCACCGCGCCGCCGATCCTGCGCACGCCCTGGAGCACGACCACGGCCAGCCAGACGAACCCGGCGAAGGCGGGCAGGTCGGTGGCGGTGATCGAGCCCTTCGAGATCGCGTACAGCACCCCGCCGAGCCCGGCGATCGCCGACGCCAGCACGAAAAGTGTGATCTTGGTACGGGGCCCCGACAGCCCCGACGTCGCCGCCGCCGCGGGAGCGGAGCGCACGGCCAGGATCGCCCGCCCGGACGCCGACCGCTCCAGGTTCCGCACGAGCAGCGCCACCGCGCCGATCAGCAGGAGCAGCACCACCACCCGCACCCGCGGATCCGAGGTGTCGGCGAAGCCGAACCCGAGCGCCGGCAACGACCACCCGATCGTGCCGTTGCTGAACGCGTCCACCTGGAACAGCACCTGGTCGGCCAGCAGCGCCATGGCGAGCGTGGCCAGCGTCAGCACCCGCCCGCCGAGCCGCAGCGCGGGCAGCGCCACCAGCATCCCGACGGCGGCCGCCGCGAGCACGCCCAGCAGGATCGCCACGGCGAACGGCAGCCCGGACGTGAACGCCCACCCGCAGGTCAGCGCCGCCATCGAGGCGAAGGCGGCCTGGGCCAGGTTGACCATGCCGCCGATGCCGGTCACCACCACGAACGAGCAGAAGATCAACGCCAGCACGAGGCCCTGCGCGGCCACCCCCACGTAGTAGTCGGGCCCGGTGAACGTGAACGCCACCAGCGCGGCCAGGCCCAGCGCCCACGGCAGCCGGCGCCGCCACGGCGGCAGCCCCGCCAGGTGGTCGGGCGGCGGCGGCGCGTCCTCGGCCTCGCTGCCCGCCACCCGCTCGCGCGACCTGTTGAGCAGCACGAGCCCGGCGAACAGCAGGATCACCGGCACGGCCGTGCGCAGCCCGGTGACCTCTTCGAGGAAGTCGGTGTAGCCGGCGACGAGGTTCTGGACCACGCCGAGCGCCAGCCCGGCCGCGAACGTCCAGGGGATCGAGCGCAGCCGCCCGAACACCGCGGCCGTGGCCGAGGCGAACAGCAGCACCGTGTACGCGGTCGCGTCCAGCCCGAGCACGGAAACGGCCAGCACCCCGGCGAGCCCGGCCAGGCCGGAGCCGAGCATCCAGGCGAGCGCCGACGTGGCGCCGGCGTCGATGCCCCTGAGCGTGGCCAGGCGGCGGCGGTCGACGCAGGCGCGCATCCGCAGCCCGTACGGCGTGTGCCGCGTGAACACCCACAACCCGGCCGCCGCCACCGCCGAGAAGCCGAACGTGATGACCTGGTCGCTGTCCAGGTGGACGCCGGCCACGTCGAGCGCCCGCGCCGGATGCGGCCCGACGCCGCGCGGCAGCGCCGTCGCGTCGGCCGGCGGCAGCCCGGCCAGGTCCACCACCAGCAGGCCCAGCGCGGGCAGCGCGATGGTGAGCCCGATCGTGGCGACGATCTGCGCGGTCTCCCCCGCCTGCGCCAGCCCTTCGAACATGGCCTTGTGCAGCACGTAGCCGAGCGCGGGAGCGAACACCACGACCGACACCAGCGCCGACAGCCAGGCGGGCAGGCCCGCGGCCAGGTTGAGCTCGTAGAACAGCAGGGCCGACAGGAACCCGATGGCGCCGTGGGCGAAGTTGAACACCCCGGTCGCCGCGTACGACAGCGTCAGGCCCGATCCCATGATCGCGAAAATGGCGCCGGTGACCAGGCCGCTGAGGACGTAACCGGCGATCATGTGAGCGGCACGTTGTCGAAGCACTTCATGTTCTTGGCCACCTGGAAGGCGCCGTCCACCAGCTTGACCAGGGCGCCGCAGCCGTTCGGCTCGTCGTGGTCCTTGGGGAACTGGATCTTCCCGAAGCCGGGATTCTCGTAGGCGTACGAGCCGTTGGCCGTGGCCAGGAACCTCTCCCTGGTCAGGTCCTTGCCGGCCTTGGCCAGCATGTCGAGGAAGATGTCGGCGGACCAGTAGCCGATCGCCAGGTGCTGGGTGAGCGCGGCGCCCGGGGAGACCCGCTCGACGTCCCGCTTGAGCTGGGCGATCTCGAGGGCGCTCGACTCGAACGGCTCGAACATCGGCGCCGCGACCACGCCCTCCAGCGCCTGCGCGCTGGCCGGGTCGCCGAGGATGGCGGTGTCGTAGCTGGTCGCGTCGGTGAGCACGCCCTCGTATCCGGCCCGCTTGAGCGCCGCGTAGAGGCCGACGTTGAACTTGGTGCCCGCGATCACGGAGACCACGACGTCCGGAGGCTCGCCGCCGTCCGACGTCATGATCTTGTCGACGTACGGGAGCCAGTCGGGCGGCGGCGCGGCGGCCGGGAGCCCGGAGTTCACGCCGGCCAGCTCGAACCCGGCGGCGGTGAACGACTGGGAGATCGTGGTGCCTCCGTACTTGCTGCCGCTGGAGTCGGAGGTCTGCACGTAGACGCTCTTGCCCTCGGATCCGCCGAGCAGGTCGGCCATCTGCCGGCCCCACCACGTCTGGGAGCCGGCTCCCTGCTTGGGCGCCAGGCAGCCGTTGTAGCCGAAGCCGGTCCTCGTGCCGCACCACTGCGGGCCCGTCGCCCAGCCGAACCACGGCACGCCCTCCCGCTCCAGGAAGGCGGCGCCGCCGAAGTTGGGGGCGTGGACCGGGACCAGGGCGAACACCCGCTCCTTCTGCACGAGCTTCTTGGCCGCGGCGTCGCCCTTGGCCGCGTCCTGCCCGTCGTCCTCCGCGCCGAGGAACTCGATGGTGCGCCCGTGCACGCCGCCCTCCGCGTTGGCCCGCTCGAACCTGGCCCTGGCCCCGATCTCGGCGTCCTTGGTCGAGTAGCCGCTGGCGCTGGTCTTGGTCAGCACGCCGCCGATCCTGACGCTGGTGGCGGTCACGCCCGGCGCGGCCCCGCCTTGGCTGCCCGGGGCCTGCTGCTGGGCGGCGCATCCGGTGATCGCCAGCGCCACGGTCGTGGTGAGTGCCATCGTGCCCAGCCGTACCATGATGGCCTCCTAGCGATTTGGCCTAGCGCTCGCTTGGTTTTGCGCCGAGCGTAAATTCGCCTGGGAGGGGTGTCAACGGGCTCCCGAGCAACCGCTTGCTCACCATCTCGGCGCCGGGTTACCGTTTGGCGCATGCTGATGCGCGCGGCCGTCCTGACCAGGTTCCACGCCCCCATGGAGATCCGCGAGGTCGAGATCGCCGACCCCGGCCCCGGTGAGGCGCGCGTGCGGATCATGGCGTCCGGCGTCTGCGGCTCCGACCTCAAGGCCATCGACGGCAAGAGCCCCGTGGCGAGCCGGCCACCGTTCATCCTCGGACACGAGAGCGCCGGAGTGGTGGAGAGCGTCGGCACGGGCGTGACCACCGTGAAGCCGGGCGACCACGTCATCATCGCCATGAACGGCCCCTGCGGCCGGTGCCGCCCGTGCGGCGCGGGCTTGTTCCACCTGTGCTCGGGCCCCGCCAGGCTCCCCACCATCATGGGCGGCCCGCCGCGCGTCACCCTCGACGGGCAGGAGACCCGCCGCTTCATCGGCATCGGCTCGTTCGCCGAGTACACCGTCGTCTCCGAGTCCATGTGCGTACGGATCGCCGCGGACGCCCCCTTCGCCGCCATGTGCCTGCTGGCCTGCGGCGTCGTCACCGGCGTCGGCGCCGTGACGAACGTCGCCAAGGTGCCTCCTGGCGCCAGCGTCCTCGTCGTGGGCTGCGGCGGCGTCGGACTCAACGTCATCCAGGGGGCGGTGCTCGCGGGCGCGACCACGATCGTCGCCGCCGACACGGCCGAACCGAAGCTCAAGCTGGCCGAACGCTTCGGCGCCACCCACACCCTCCTCGCCGCGGACCTGCCCCGGCAGGTGGGCGAGCTGGTGAAAGTCGGCGTCGACTACGCCTTCGACGCGACCGGCGCGCCCGGCGTGCTTTCCCGGGCGTTCGCCGCCACCCGGCCCGGCGGGACGACGGTCATGGTCGGCAGCCCGCCACAAGGCCGGCCCGCGGAGGTGGACACCGGCCTGCTGTTCGCCTCCCGCCGCCTCATGGGCACCCAGGGTGGCGACGCCGCACCGCACCGCGACCTGCCCATGCTGGCAGCGCAGTACCTCCGGGGCCGCCTCGACCTCGACGGCCTCATCACGGAACGCCTGCCCCTCGACCAGATCAACGACGCCGTGAACCACGTCCGCCAGGGCACCGTCGCCCGCACGGTCATCACTTTCTAGAACCGCGGTCCTCGCCCGGCCAGGCGGTTACCCGTCCGACACCCACCCCGAAAGGGCCTCGCTGACGCTCGGACGCGGAGCCAGGGCTTTCCCCTTCCGTACCGGCCGGACGGGAAACCGGCGGTGCCCGCTGACAGCCGGGCCTCGCCGCGTCTCAGTCCTCGTCGTGACGGGCGCGATAGGCACGCAGCTCACGGCGCGCCTGGTGACGGCTGCGGCGGCGCTCCCCGCGACGGAAGTAGTACCACTCCCGGTTCCCACCTCTGGTTTCGCGGACGAGCACGTGGTAGCCGGGGGCGCCCCAGTAACAACCGCCACGGCGCCAGTTCGCGCTGTCGGCGGTGATCTCGTCCGGCAGCGTGCACGGCCCGAACCGATGATCATGAACGGGCACGCAGGTCATCGGTGGCGCGTCAGCCATCCGCACCCACCAGGGCCGGGTCTTGTCGGTCTTGCTCATACGGTCACCTTTCGGCTCCGTGACGCCCCGGGTCGGGGCCGTCGCTAGACCGGGTGCACCGTGATCACCTCCGACTTCGCACACGACAAAGGGACCGAAAAGCGACGACGCCGCTCAGAGACCCTGATCCAGACACTACCGCGAACCGCAGCCGATGGCCGGTTCTCTACAGGCATGGCTGCGAGATCATCGGGGCATCGACGCCCAATAGTGTGCGAACAACCCGATCGAAGCTGGTCACGGTCGCCTCAAGCGCTGAGACCGATGCGCGGCCTACGAACTGACCGGACCGCGCCAGTCGTGATCGCCGGCCACGCCTTCGTCTCGAACCTGCGCCGCGCCCACGGCGTACCGCACGTCGTGCTCCGCCACCGGATCCGTCCCTGGATCAGCCATGCCGACCGACCCTGGTGATGAGTTGTCGCGCCCGCAGCCGTCACACCTACGACGGGACACGACGAGGCGGAAGGATGACGCGATGAGTGCGGACACGCGGCTGGAGGAGCAGGGCGTGAGCGGTCAGGGCGGGAGCGGGCTGGGCGAGGTCGACGAGAGGGGGTTCTCGGGGCTGGCGGAGCGGCACCGGCGGGAGCTGCACGTGCACTGCTACCGGATGCTCGGGTCGTTCGAGGACGCCGAGGACACCGTGCAGGAGACGTTCCTCCGTGCCTGGCGGCGGCGGGAGACCTTCGAGGGGCGGTCGACGTTCCGGGCCTGGCTGTACCGGATCGCCACCAACGCCTGCCTGGACCTGCTCGCCAAGTGCCGCCCGGAGCCCGCGACCGGCGGCGAGGTGCTGTGGCTGCAGCCCTACCCGGACCGGCTGCTCGACGAGCTGCCCGCGGCCGACGCGGACGAGCCGGAGACCGTCGCCGTCGCGCGGGAGACGATCGAGCTGGCGTACCTGGTCGCGGTCCAGCACCTCGCGCCGCGCCCGCGGGCCGTGCTAATCCTGCGGGACGTGCTCGGCTGGCCGGCCAAGGACGTCGCGGAACTCCTCGGGGACTCCGTCAACTCCGTCAACAGCGCGCTGCAGCGGGCCCGCGCCGGCATGCGGGAGCACCTGCCCGCCGAGCGGCAGGACTGGACCGGCGGCGAGGAGGACGCCGGTACGCGCGAGCTGGTGCGCCGCTATACCGACGCCAGCGTGGCCACGGACGTCGACCGGCTCGCCGCGCTGCTGCGGGACGACGTCCGCTGCTCGATGCCGCCCACGCCGGGCCTGTACGTCGGCCGCGACGCGGTGGTGAACGACTGGGTCGAGAGCGGCTTCGATGGCATGAAGGGCCTGCGCGCCGTCCCCGCCTCCGTGAACCGGCAGCCCGCCGTCGCCTTCTACCACTGGCGCCAGCGGGAGGGCGCGTACCTGCCGCTGACGATCGACGTCCTGCGCGTCACCGGCGGGGCGATCACCGAGATCGTCACGTTCCACGACGACCAGTTCCCGCGGCTCGGGCTGCCGGAGCGCCTGCCGGCGGACGGCACGGAGTAGTCCCGGTGTGGACGCTCGTACTGCGCGGTGGCGCGCGTGTCGGGGTGGTCGCGGCGGAGTGGTGCGACGCGTTCGGCGTCGTCACCCGCGGGCGGGTGCAGCTGGAGTTGCGCGACGGCGAGGTCGCGGTCACCCTGGCCGGTCCCGCCGTCGCGCGCCTCCCACGTGAAGCGTGGGCGTCGGCTTCCGGCCGGATTTCCTAGACTTCCTCCAAAGATCAGAGGAGGCGGTATGTCCTATCCCGAGCCCCGCTACTTCGGCGAGACCGGTGAGCACAGCGGCACTTTCCAGCTGGCCGGCCGGGAGCCTGACCTGTCCATGGGTGTGGGAGGCACGCAGGTGCACTACCTCGCGACGGGCGGCTCCACGAACGGCGCGTACGGCCTCTACCGGTGGGAGATGGGCCCGCGCCCGGGCGGCCCCGACCCGCACTTCCACCGGACCATGACCGAGTCGTTCTACGTGCTGTCGGGCACGATCCGCCTCTACAACGGCGAGAAGTGGGCCGACGGCAAGCCGGGCGACTTCCTCTTCCTGCCCGAGGGCGGTGTGCACGCTTTCAAGAACGAGTCGGGCGAACCGGCCTCGATGCTGATCTTGTTCACGCCGGGCGCCCCCCGGGAGGCGTACTTCGAGGAGCTCGCCGGCATCGCCACCACCGGCCGGCAGCTGAGCCCGGAGGAGTGGACGGAGCTGTACCTGCGCCACGACCAGTACATGGTCTGACGCCGCTCCGCGAGAAGCCGCCTCAGCAGGACCCTGACCGGCTCGGTGCCTCTGGGGGCCGGCGACGTGAGGCGAACCACTGGAACGATGTGTGACCGATCTCCTACTGTGTGTTACCGACACCACGGGGAGGAGAGACGGTGCACATCAGGAACGTCACCATGGCCGGGGCGCTCACGGGGCTGGTCATGACGGGGATGCAGACCCAGTCCGCCGTGGCCGGGGACGTCCTCGACTTCGGCGCCCTGGGCGTGGTCATCTGGAGCGAGCCCAGGGCCGGCTCGGGACGCGCCGGCGTCGGTTACGCCGGTCAGGGGTTCGAGTCGGACCGATCGGAGGAGCACGGCCTCTACCGCTGCGACTTCTTCGAAAGCACCCTGTGGCACCACGGCCGCAATGTGGCGACCGGCGTCGTCGGCTGGGTTCCCGCCTGCAACCTGACCGACTCCGACTGACGGGGCGCCCCTACACGCCCGCCTTGACGGGTACGGGGCGCGGCGGTGCCGGGGTCTCGTCCTCCTCGTGGCCCTCCACCGACAGGTTCGGCAGGATGCGGTCGAGCCAGCGCGGGCACCACCAGTTGAGCCGCCCGAGCAGCACCATGGTGGCGGGCACGAGGAAGCCCCTGATGATGGTGGCGTCCACCGCGATGGCCACCGCCAGCCCGACTCCGAACGTCTTGACCATCGGGTCCGGGTACGCGATGAACGCCACGAACACGGCCACCATGATGAGGGCGGCCGACGTGATGACGCGGCCCGTCGACCCGAGCCCCTGCGCCACCGACCGCGCGTTGCCCCGGTGCCGCTGGTACGCCTGCCGCACCGCCGTCAGCAGGAACACCTCGTAGTCCATGGACAGCCCGAACAGCACCGCGAACAGCATCAACGGCACGTAGCTCTCGATCGGCACCGAGAAGAAGATGGTCTGCACGTACGACGAACTGGCCGGCGGGTCCATGCCCACGAGCCCGCTGCCCACCCCGATGGAGAACACCAGCGCCAGCGCTCCGAACGCGGCCCCCAGCGAGACCAGGTTCATCACCGCCGCCTTGATCGCGACGATGGGCGCGCGGAAGGCGAGCAGCAGGAGCAGGGCGCTCAGCAGCACGACCACGCCGATGACCAGCGGGGTGCGCTCGGCCATGCGGTCTCCCGCGTCGGTGAGCCCCGCGACCTCCCCGCCGACGTGCACCTGCACGCCCGGCAGCGCGATGTCCCTGATGTCCCTGACCACCTCGGCGGCCCGGGCGTCGCTCGGGGCGTGGTCGGTGACGACCTGGAGCAGGACCGACCGGCCCGAGGTGTTGACCTTGGGCTCGCTCACGTGGGCGGTGCCCTCGACGTCGTCGACCGCTCGGGTGACGTGGTCGACGATCGGGTCGCCCGAATCGGCGACCTCGGAGGGCAGCTCGGCGACCACGATCAGCGGCCCGTTGGCGCCGGGCCCGAAGCCGGTGGCCATCAGCTCGTACGCCCGCCGCGATTCCGAGCCCTGGGTGCCGTATCCCTCGTCGAGGGGTCCGAGCTTGAGCGCCAGCGCGGGCGCGGCCAGCGCCCCCAGCACGAGCACGCTGGCGAACAGCACCCGCCACGGGCGGCGGGCGACCCACGAGCCGAGCCCGGCCCATCCGGCGCCGGACCCGTCGGCGCCGCGCAGGAACGGCACCTTCAGCGCGTTGACGCGGTGGCCGAGCATCCCGAGCAGGGCGGGGACGAGCGTGACGGAGGTCAGCACGGCGGCGACGACGGAGATGCCGGTGACCCAGCCGAGCGTGGCCAGCAGCGGGAATCCGGCCAGCATCAGCGCGCTCAACGCGATGATCACCGTGCCGCCGGCGAACACGACGGCTCCGCCCGAGCTCGCCACGGTGCGGCGTACGGACTCCACGACCGGCACCCCGCCGGCCAGCAGCCGGCGGTGGCGGGACAGCAGGAAGAGCGCGTAGTCGATGCCTACGCCGAGCCCGATCATCGTGGCCATGATGCCGGCCTGCTTGGGCATGTCGACCACCCAGCCGAGCAGCCCGATCACGCCGAGCCCCGAGGCCACGCTGACCAGCGCGGTGAAGATCGGGATCAGCGCGGCCACCAGCGTCCCGAACGCGAACACCAGCACGAGCATCGCGCAGAGAACCCCGATGATCTCGCTGGGCCCGGTCTTGATCTCCTTGTCGGCGGGGGTGGAGTTGTCCGCCGGCACCACCTCGAGCCCGGCGGCCCGCGCCGGGTCCGCGGCCTTGGACAGGCTCTGAGCGAGTTGGGCGATCCTGTCGCTGTCGTGGCCCTCCATGCGGATGCCGATGAGCCCGATCCGCAGGTTGGAGGCGATGCCGCCCACGCGGTACGGCGAGTCCACCTGCACGACGTGCGGCATGGTCCGCAGTCGGTCGACGGCCCGCTCCACGGCGCGCTTGCGCGCGTCCTCGGTGAGAGGGCCGTCGGCGGAGTAGACGACGAGCTGCACCGTGCCGCCCGCGGCGTAGCCGGGCCCGAAGCCGGTCTTCATCAGGTCGTGCGCGCGCTGCGCGTCGGTGCCGGGGATGCTCGCGTCGTTGCTGGTGGGAGCGGCGAACACGAGGCTGCCGCCCATCAGCGCGGCCGCCGCGACCACCCAGAGGACCAGCACGATCCGTCCGTGGCGCGCGCACCAGCCGCCCAGCCGTCCCAGCAACCGCGTCATCGCAAAGCCCCCACTCGACGGCCGTCCAGTACGGTCGTACAGGACATACGATAAAGCGCGAAATATTGGGAAGGCTGTCTCCCCCAGGGAAATGAGACGATGACCACAGCCGACGACACCCGCACCCGGATCCTGGCCGCCGCCCGCGAGCTGTTCGCCGAGCGCGGTTACGCGGCCACGTCGCTGGCCGACATCGCCGCCGCCGTGGGGCTGACCAAGACCGCGGTCGCCTACCATTTCCACCCCAAGGACCGCCTGGCGGCCGAAATCCTCTCGCCGGCGGCCGACGACATGCTGGCGCTGCTCGACGCCGGCCACGAGAGCCGGGACGACTTCGTCGAGGCCCTGGTCGGGTTCGCGGTGCGCTACCGCTCGGTGATCCGCCTGTTCATGGAGGACCTGGCCGGCGACGACTCCGTCTCACCCGTCTCGCCCGGCTCGGAGCGCGCGGTGATCAGGACGTACCGGGACGAGATCTTCACCAAGCTCGTGGGCGAGGACCCTGGCGCCGAGACCCGGCTCAAGGGCTGGGCGCTGCTCGGCGCGCTGCAGTGGGGCACGGTCAAGACCATGGACCTGCCGGAGGATCAGGTAAGGGCGGCCATGCTGGAGTCGGCCAGAGCGATCTGGCAGGACCCACGAGGCGGCTAGAGGCCGAGGATCTCGCGCTCGACGTGGGAGAGCGCGAGACGTACCGCGCCCAGCGCCACCCCTTCGTCACCGAAGGTGGACGCCACCACCTCCGGCACGCTCACGCACAGCTCGGCCAGGTGCCGCCTGACCGGCTCGAGCAGCACGTCGCCGACCCGCGCGTAGCCACCGCCCAGCACCAGCAGGTCGGGGTCGATGGCCAGCGCGAGCGCCGAGGCGCCGATGGCGAGGGTCTCGGCGTAACGGTCGACCCGGCGCCGGGCGTCGCGGTCGCCGCGCAGCGCCGCCTCGAACACCCCGGCCGCCGAGGCGTCCTTGACCAGCTCGCGGGCGGCGTCCTCCCAGCCGACCTGGCGCAGCGTGCCGATCTCGCCCGCGGCCCCGCCGCGCCCCGGGTGCAGCCGGCCGCCGATCAGGATGCCCGCGCCCACCCGGCGGCCCATCATGACGTACACGACGTCGGAGGCGTGCCGGGCGCTGCCGCGCCAGTGCTCGGCGAGCGCGGCGAGGTTGGCGTCGTTGGCCGCCAGCGCGGTGCAGCCGAACCAGCGCCTGGCCAGGCCCGCCAGGTCGACGCCCGTCCAGCCGGGCAACGTGATCGACAACGACACGCGCCCGGTGCGGTCGACGATGCCCGAGGTGCCCGCCGCCACGGCCCACACGCGGGTGCGGGCCACGCCCGCGCCGTCCACGCAGGCCAGGGAGGTGCGGCGGGCGGCGTCCAGGCGTTCGTGGGCGGCGGCGTCACTGTCGACCTCGGCCCGCTCCCAGGCGATCACCTCGCCACCGAGATCGGCCAGCGCGGCCACGATGGTGTCGCCGCCGACCTCCACGCCCACCACGTAGCCGGCGTCCGCGCGGAACCCGAACCGCCGCGCGGGCCGCCCCATCGCGCCCTCGTCGGGCGGCACCTCCCTGACGTAGCCGCGCTCGCCCAGCTCGTCGAGGACCGCCTCGACCGTCTGCCTGGACAGCCCGGTGATGCGGCCGAGCTGCGTCAGCGTGGCCACGCCCTCGCGGCGCAGGGCCCTGAGCGTGGCCTGGGTGTTCACCTTGCGCAGCAGCGACGCGTCACCCGGCCGGAGCTCGGTCACTTATGAGACCTTTCCCCATAACTTCCCTATTGACGGCTACCAGCCCGGATCCTAGCATCAGCCGACATACGTGAATTGGTTACATAAGTAGAGGAGATTGATGATCACGCTCGCCATCGTCGGCGCGGGCTCGCGGGGCACCTCCTACGCCGACCACGCCGTCGGGACCGGCCGGGCGCGCGTGGTCGCGGTGGCCGATCCGCTCGCCCGCCGCCGCGGCAGGTTCCCCGACGCGGTCCCGTACGCCGGCTGGCGCGAGCTGGCCGCGCTGCCCCGCCAGGCGGACGCGGTCGTCATCGCCACCCAGGACCGCGAGCACGTCGAGCCGGCCGTGCGCTTCGCCGAGCTGGGCTACGACATCCTGCTGGAGAAGCCCATGGCGGTCTCCGAGGACGACTGCCACGCGATCGTCGAAGCCGCCGAGCGCTCCGGCGCGGTGTTCGCCGTCTGCCACGTGCTGCGCTACACGCCGTACACCAGGGTGCTGAAGCAGCTGCTCGACGGGGGCCGGATCGGCGAGATCGTCAACATCCAGCACCTGGAGCCGGTCGGCTGGTGGCACCAGGCGCACTCGTACGTGCGGGGCAACTGGCGGCGGGCCGACGAGTCCACGTTCATGCTGCTCGCCAAGTCGTGCCACGACCTCGACTGGCTGGTGCATCTCACCGGCAGGCAGGTCACCCGCGTCTCGTCGTTCGGCGGCCTCAAGCACTTCCGCCCGGAGAACCGGCCGGAGGGCGCCGCCGACCGGTGCCTCGACTGCCGGGCCGAACCCGGCTGCCCGTACTCCGCCCGGCGCATCTACCTGCCGCTGGCGGGCACGGACGAGTGGCCCCTGTCCGTGCTCACCGACGACGTCTCCGAGCAGGGGGTGCTGGAGGCGCTCAGGACCGGCCCGTACGGCAGGTGCGTGTACGCCTGCGACAACGACGTGGTCGACCACCAGGTCGTGAACCTGGAGTTCGAGGGCGGCGCGACCGCGTCGTTCACGATGACGGCGTTCACGCCCGCGCTCCACCGCCAGACCCGGATCTTCGGCACCCGCGGCTCCATCGAGGGCGACGGCGACCGCCTGACCGTGACCGACTTCGTCACCGGGCGCTCCGAGACCGTCGACACCCGTCCCACCGGCGACGCGACGGCGAGGGGCGGCCACGGCGGCGGAGACCAGGCGCTGGTCGAGGCGTTCCTGACCGCGGTGGCCAGGAGAGACCGCGCCCCGATCCTCTCCTCGCCCGGCGAGAGCCTGCACAGCCACCTCATCGCCTGGGCGGCCGAGCGGTCGCGGCTGCGCGGCGAGACCGTATCCCTGGAAGGAACCCCCCGATGAAGGCAATCCATATCGCCGCCGCGCTGGCGCTCGGCGCGGGACTGGCCGGCTGCGGCTCGACGACCCCCGCGAGCGCGCCGGCCGCGCAGCAAGGCGGCGGGCGCGGGCCGATCACGTTCCTCGGCGGCAAGTTCGAGGCCGAGTCGGTGCAGAAGATCGTCGACGCCTGGAACGCCGCGCACCCCGACGAGAAGGCGACCGTCGTGCTGCTCCCGGAGAGCGCCGACGAGCAGCGCCGCAAGCTCATCCAGAGCGCGCAGACCAAGTCGGACACCGGCGACGTCATCCTCATCGACGCGGTGTGGACCAGCGAGTTCGCCGCGAACCGGTGGGTGGACGAGCTGACGCTGGACACGACCGGCTTCCTCCCCACCACCATCGAAACGGCGAAATATCGCGACAAGCTCTATGCGATGCCGCTGTTCACCGGCACCGGCCTGCTCTACTACCGCACCGACCTGGTCAAGGAGCCGCCCAAGACCTGGGACGAGATGAAGAGGATCTGCGCGGACGTCCTGCCCGAGCAGAAGGGCATGAGCTGCTACGCCGGCCAGTTCGACAAGTACGAGGGCCTGACCGTGAACTTCGCCGAGGCCGTCTCCTCTGCCGGCGGCCGGCTGCTCGACGCCTCCGGCAAGCCCCAGGTCACCAGCGAGGCGGCGAAGCAGGCCGCGCGGTTCCTCGCCGACGGGTTCGACAGCGGCATGATCCCGAAGGAGGCGATCACGTACAAGGAGGAATAAGGACGGGTCGCCTTCCAGGGGGGCAAGTTGCTCTTCTACCGCAACTGGGCCTACGGCTACGAGGCCGCGCAGAAGACCGACGGCTCCAGCAAGGTCGTGGACAAGTTCGACGTCGCGCCCATCCCCGGGCTGAACGGCCCGGGCGCGGGCACGCTGGGCGGCAACAACCTGGCCGTCTCCGCCTACTCCAAGCACAAGCAGACCGCCAGGGACTTCGTCGCGTTCATGACCAGCGCCGCGCAGATCAAGGCGTTCGCGCAGACCAGCTCGATGCCGGTGGCGCGGGCCGCGATCTACGAGGACCCCGGACTTGTCAAGAAGTACCCGTACCTGCCGGCGCTCAAGGAAGGCATCCTCGCCGCCGTCCCACGCCCCGCGGCCGTCAGGTACGGCGACGTGACCGCCGCCGTCCAGGAGTCCGCGTACGCCATCGTCACCGGCGCCAAGCCCGTCGACCAGGCGCTGACCGAGCTGCAGTCGGCCCTCGGCCCGCTGCTCGCGTGAGGGTGCGCCCGGCCCCGCGCGGCCAGTCGTGGACGGCCGCGGCCATGCTCTCGCCCACCATGGTCGTGCTGGCGCTCGTCGTCCTCTACCCGCTGGTCGCGGCCATGCGCGAGTCGTTCTACGAGAGCGGGCAGCGGCTCGACGCGGACGGGTTCGTGGTGGAGGGCGAGTGGTTCGCCGGGCTCGCCAACTACGCGGGCGTGGTGGAGCAGCGCTTCATGAACGCCGCGTTCAACACCACCCTGTTCACCGTGGTGACGGTGGCGCTGGAGGTGGTGCTCGGGGTGGCCATGGCACTGGTCATGCGGCGGGCCTTCAGGGGGCGGGCGTTCCTGCGGGCCAGCATCCTCATCCCGTGGGCGGTCCCGACGGCGGTCGCGGGCCTGATGTGGAAGTGGATCTTCCAGGCGGACGGGGTGGCCAACACCCTGCTCGGCACCGACATCCTCTGGACCGCCGACGGCCCCTGGGCCAAACTCGCCGTGGTCATCGCCGACACCTGGAAGACCGCACCCTTCGTCGGCCTGCTCGTGCTGGCCGGGCTGCAGATCATCCCGTCCGACGTGTACGAGGCCGCCAAGGTCGACGGCTCCACCCCCTGGCAGACGTTCTGGCGGATCACGCTGCCCCTGGTCAGACCCGCCCTGCTGGTGGCCGTGTTGTTCCGGTTGATGGACGCGCTGCGCGTCTTCGACCTGCCGTACGTGCTGGTCGGGCCGCGCAAGCAGTCGGTGGAGACGCTGTCGGGACTCATCTGGGACGAGGCGACTCGTGTGCACTACGGGCCCGCGTCGGCGTACGGGACGGCGTTGTTCTGCTACATCGCGGTGATCGCGTTCGTGTTCGTCAAGCTGCTCGGAGCCGACCTGCTGAGCGACGTGCGATCGCGCCGGAGGGAGGCCCGCGATGTGGCGTAGGGCCGGGATGATCGGCATCGCGCTGTACTGCCTGGTGCCGTTCTACTGGATGGTGGTGTCGAGCTTCCGCCGCACCGCCGACATCCACGACAAGTCACCGCTGCCCGCCCCGTGGTCGCTGGAGAGCTACGACGCGGTCTTCGCCGCGGACATGGGCTTCGGCCGGTCGCTGGTCAACAGCCTCGTCGTCGCGGGCACCACCACGGCGGTCACCCTCCTGATCGGCACCATGGCCGCGTACGCGCTGGCCCGGCTGGCCTTCCGCGGCAAGAACGTCATCCTGGCCCTCGTGATCGCCGTCTCCATGTTCCCCGGCGCCCTGCTGATCGTGCCGCTGCTCGAGCTGTTCACCACGATCGGCTGGATCAACACCTACCAGGCGATGATCGTCCCGTCGATGTCCTTCGCCCTGCCGCTGACCATCTGGAACCTGACGACGTTCTTCCGGCAGCTGCCGTACGAGCTGGAGCAGGCCGCCATGATCGACGGCTGCACCGCCTTCGCCGCCTTCCGCCGCGTCATGCTCCCCCTGGCGGCGCCGGGAGTCTTCACCACGGCGATCCTGGCCTTCATCGCGACCTGGAACGAGTTCATCATCGCCGTCACCATGGTCAACGACCAGTCCCGCCAGACGGCCACGGTCCGGATCGCCCAGTTCACCGGCGCGGCCAAGTTCGACACCCCGTTCGGCACGCAGATGGCGGCGGGCGTGCTGGTGACGATCCCACTGGTGTCCCGGTGCTGTTCTTCCAGCGCCGCATCGTCGCAGGGCTGACGGCGGGAGCGCTCAAGTGACCACGCCACCGCGCGGGAACCGGGAGACGGTGCCGACGATGTCGCGGCGGTGGACCAGGCCCAGCTGGCGGGAGTCCTGTGAGCGCGGGTTGTCCCCGGCCACCGCGACATGGCCGGCCGGCACGTGGGGCACGTCCGGCATCGAGGGGGCGAGCCAGTCGGGCAGCGGGTCGCCGGCGATGGCGGCGACCCGCTTGATCCGGTGCGGCAGTTGATCGTCCGCGACCCGGAAGACGATGATGTCGTTGCGCCGGGGGTCGCGGCGTAAGCGCCGCGCGAGCAGGCGCTGGCCGTTCCCCAGGGTGGGCGACATGCTGTGGCCGCGCACGGTCACCCTGATCCAGCCGATCATCACACCCTCGCGTCCTGGTAGCCGCCGGCCTGGAGGCGGAACAGCCGGGCGTACTCGCCGTCCGCGTCCATCAGCTCGTCGTGGCTGCCCCGCTCGGAGATCCGGCCGTCGACGAGGGTGACGATCAGGTCGGCGCCGCGCAGCGCGGACATGCGGTGGGAGATCAGCAGCCGGGTACGGCCCTGCGCGTGCCGGCGCAGGGTGCTGTGCACACGGTGCTCGCCCTCGGCGTCCAGCCCCGAGGTGGGCTCGTCGAGCACGATCAGCTCGGCGTCGGCGCGCATCAGGCAGCGGGCCAGGGCCATCCGCTGCCACTGCCCCCCTGACAGCGTCACGCCGGCCCGCTCACCGTCGTCGTCGGTGTGCGTCCGAGACAGTACGGTGTCGTAGCCGCTGGGCAGGGCCGCCACCGTGTCGTCCGCGCCCGCCGCCCGCGCGGCCGCGACGATCCGCGACCGGTCTCCGAGACTCCGGACCTGCCCGATGCCGATGTTCTCGGCCGCGGTCAGGTCGTAGGTCATGAAATCCTGGAACACCACGCCGATCCGCGCGCGCAGGGCCGCGACGTCCAGCTCGCGGAGGTCCACGCCACCCCAGGTGATCGTGCCGCGCTGCGGGTCGTAGAACCGGCACAGCAGTTTCACCAGCGTGCTCTTGCCCGCCCCGTTGACACCGGCCAGTCCCACGGCAGCCCCGGCGGGAATGGTCAGGGTCACCCCGCGCAGCACCCACGGACCGTCCTCGCCATAGCGGAACCACACATCCCGCAGCTCGACGGCCGCCCCCGGACGCAGCGCGCCCGTGCCGTCCGGCAGGTCGTCACCGGTGTCCAGGACAGCGAGGTAGTGCCCGAACAACCGCGCCGCGCGGCCGGCCTCGCCCAGCTGGAGCACCACGCCGGACAGCCCCGTCTGCACGCCGGCCACCGCGCCGAGGAACAGCACCAGGTCGCCGACCGGCGAGCCGCCGGTGGCGACCTTCGTGGCGACCACGACCGTGCCCACCCCTGCGACGGCGGCACCGAGCAGCGCGAGCCCGCTCTGCACCAGTGCGCCGCGGCGTGCCACGGACAGCCGTGCGTGCGTGACCGCGGCCAACGAGTCGACCATCCTGGTGTGCAGCAGCGTGCCGATGCCGAACAGCCTGATCTCCTTGGCGGCACGCACATCGGTGAGGAGTGCCCGGTAGAACAGGCGCCGCCGGTCGGTGGCCACCCATGCCTCCTCGGTGGCCGCCTCGCGCCGCGCGGTCGCCAGCCTGGCGAACACGGCGGTCAGCACGGACGCGAGCAGCAGCAGGGTCATCGGCGGCCACACCACCAGCAGCACACCCGCGAAGCTGGTGAGCACCATCACCGAGTGGACCAGTTCCTGCGCGAACCGCGAAACCGTGCCGGGCGCCTCCTGCGCGGCCTCCTCGGCGAGCCGCAACCGGTTGTGGAACGCGGGATCCTCGATGTACCGCAGTCCCGGCAGGGTGGCGACCCGCTGGAACAACCGGCTCTCCACGGTCAGCGTGACCCGGTGCCGGACCACCTCGCCGAGATGGCCGGCGAGATAGAGAAGAGCGATGGCCAGCCCTCCTGCGAGCGCCGAAGCGATGGCGAGGAACACCGCCCGGCCCGTGCTCGCCGTACCCGCGGTGAGCTCGTTGACCAGCAGCATCGTCAGCCATGCCGTGCTCGCGGGCGCGGCGCCCGCGAGCACGGTCAACCCCAGTGCGGTGGTGGCGGTCACCGGCACGGACCGGAACGGCAACGCGAGCGCCACCACGCCGGCACGGGCGGCGGAGCGGGTCATGCCACCTTCGCCGGAGCGCCGGCGGCCTGCGCGAAGTCGTCGAGCCGGGTGCCGGACGCGGTCACCACGCCGCTGTGCGTGTGCAATAGCGTCGGGAACGCGACGATCTCGAACGCGCTCAGCACGGGATCGTCGACCCCGATGAGCACGACCCGGCCCAGCACGCCGAGCTTGGCGACCAACCGCTCCGTCGCCTCAGGAGCATCCGGATCGCCTTGCACCATGGACACGAGCCGCGCCTGCGGCGGAGCGGCGACCAGCGCGTCCGACAACATCCGGCACGGCCCGCAACCGACCTGAAAGAACCCCACCTGGACCGGGCCGGCCAGATCGGCCTCGGAGATCGTGACGCCGTCCACGCCGGTCACCGAGAACGGGCCGACGACCGTACCGGGCCTCGGCACCTGCGTGTTGTGGACATGGGCGCCGCCGTTCTGCTGCAGTTCCCGAACCCTGGCGACCAGTCCGAACGTGAACAGCAGATGCACCGCGACCACGGCGGCGAGCAGCACGACAGCGGTGGCGAGCAGGGTCAACGGTTCCTCCTGGCGGGAACGAGGAGGAAGGCGACGTCCTCCCAGCGGATCGTGAGCAGACCAAGGAACGCTCCGGCGACCACGGCGACCAGCACGCCCTGAGCGGACGCGGGCACGCCACCGGCGGACGCACCGGCCACGGCGACAGCCACCAGCAGACCGTTACGGACCAGATGCCGCGGCCCGAGCAGGCCGCCACCCGCGCCGAAGCACTGACAACGCACTGACTGCCTGGCCAGGACCGCACGCGCGATCCCAGCGCAGAACACCACGAGAAGCACGGCGGCCACGGCATAGCCGGCCGGCCGCATGCCGGGAACGACCAGCAGCACCACGGCGCCGGCCTCCCCCGCCACGACCACGCCGGCGACCGGACCGGCGGGCAGCCACCGCGGCCCGACCGCCGCGACCACGTCACGGAACCCGGCCAACCCCTGCCGGGAACGCGCCTTCCCCACGACCGCCGCGGTGAAGACGACGGCGAGCAACACGCGGGCGAACAGGTCGAGCACGGCAGCCTCAGCCTCCGGGTGGACACGGCGGCGGGGCACGCGGCAGCGTCCCCCGCCGGGGTGATTACGCGTTCACTTGCAGGTGGACGACTGGTTGACGCAGCTGCCCAGGCAGTTGAAGCGGTAGCCCTTCTTGCAGCACTGGCCGTGTTCCGGCACGCACGCCCCCGCTTCGACGTTCGGCAACACCGCTCCGACGAGCCGCTCACCCGCCCGCCGCATGAGTCCCTTCATGACAACTCCTTCCGTGGCCAACGACGCGGACGCCGACCAGGAGATCAGCCATCCCAGCGGCTACGGCCACGGCGAGCACCGCGCCGTCCGAGTTGGGCCGGAATTACGTGCCATGCCTCTCCTGGCGGTGCCGACCAGGCTGCCCCGATTCCTGCGCGATGTCCTTAGCAGGCGGTCCACACTTCTTGGCGACGGATCCACTACGTCGCGGAACCGCCGCTACCGATGAGCGGTCACCTGTCACCGGTCCGTGTGCCGGGCTCCCTCCTGTCGCTGCCTGCGGCGCCTGCCCAGGAACCAGCCCAGTCCCAGTACGGCGAGTCCGAGCGGCGTCCGTGCCAGCCACTTCGCGGCGAAGAACTTGAACAACTTTTTCATGAGCTGCATCTGCCCGGGGAGCGGCGCGGCACGCCTACGTCCGCGCGGGGAGGCGGAGCGGTCACTCGCCGGGGATCTGGCCGCTCGGGGTCGGCGTAGGCTGCTCATCGCCGGGGCCTGGAGGGCCTGACTGGCCGGCCACGCCGACGATGATCACGACCGTGGCTCCCGGCTTGGCGCAGTTGCCCGCCTCGATGCTCTGGCGCAGGATCGTGCCCACCCGCGACTCGTCCTCCACCACCTGCCCGCGCTGCCGCACCCTGAAGCCGGCGGCCTCCAGCGCCGCCCGCCCGTCCGCCTTGGCCCGGCCGACGACGGGCGGCACGGCCGTGCCGTGGCGGGACAGGGTGAGGTCCACCTGGGTGCCGCCGGCGACGCGGCTGCCCGCTTCGGGGTCGCTGCCGAGCACCCGGCCGCCGGGCTGGTCGGAGCAGGTGTGGCTGATCGCCCCGACCGCGAGGCCCGCGCCGGTCAGGGCGTCCTCGGCGGCCTGGCGCGGCTTGCCCGTGACCGCGGGCACCGCCACCCCCTTCGACACCTGGAGCGCGACCTTGCTGCCCTTGGCCGCCTCAGCACCGGAGGCGGGCTCGCTGCCGAGAACCTGGCCGATCTTCTCCGGCGAGTCGGTCTCGGTGACCGCGCCCAGCGCCAGCCCGGCCTTCTTGAGGGCCTTGGCCGCCGCGCCCTTGCTCATGCCGACCAGCGACGGCACCGGCACGGTGGCCGGAAGGGTCACGGGGGGCGGCTTCGAGGTGGGCTCGCGCTGCTCCTGCGTCTCTTTCCTGGCCCTGATCGGGGTGGACTCGCCGATCGGCGACTGGGTGAGCACGGGCGGGTACGTGTCCGGCAACCGGGGTCCCGCCTGCGCACCCCGCCGGTCGTCGAATGTGGGGACGAGCACCGTGAGCAGCACGGCGGCGGTCGCCGTGAGCGCCGCGCAGACCGCGATGGCGGCCCTCGGCCAGCCCCGCCTCGGGGCCTGCTGCGCCGGCGTTCCGGCGCCGGACCGCGACGCCTCGGGCGGCCGCCCCACCCGCCACCCGGC
>NZ_SMKO01000168.1 GCF_004348685.1 Nonomuraea deserti
GGGTGTTAACCCCCCGGTTCGTGCACCGTCAGACGCGTCTGACCTGCTCATCACAGTCGGCGACCAGCGTGGCGGCTCGTACGAGGGTCCCGCGACAGGCTCGGAGACTCCCTGTGAAACGAACCCTGACCGCCCTGGCCATGCTCGGCGCGCTCGCGGCGGCGGGCTGCTCCACCGCCTGCGGCAGCACCGGCGACACGCTGCGCTTCGCGGCCGTGCCGGTCGAGCAGAACATCGACCCCACCGCCGAGTACGAGGACATCATCTCCCTGATCGAGAAGAACACCGGCAAGAAGGTGGAGTTCGTCAACCGTCTGGCTGGAGACCGGCAGGAGTTGGTGGGCGCGGCGCGGCGTGCCGTCCCCGCTGCGTACGCCCGGCCGCACCGGGCTCGCGGGCGCCGCCGTCTCCCTCCTGCGCCCCCACCCCGCCGACCCCGGAGCCTCGGCGGCCTGGTGGGAGGTGGCCCGGCGGGCGGCCCGCGTGCGCATCCTGTCCACGAGCTGCCTGGAGGGCGCGCTGGTGGCCCAGGGCGCGACCGACGCGTTCGCCGACGCCGCCACCGACACCCACCGCCTGGTGGACCTCGCCGCCTCGGTGGTGCTGGCGGAGGCGGCGGGCGGCGGGGTCAGCGACGTCTTCGGCCGCCCGATCACGCTCGACACCGACCTCACGAAACGCTGGAGCGGCATCGTGGAGGCCACCCCGGACCTGGCCGACGAGCTCGCCGAGACCCTCCGCGCCGCCTTCCGCGCGGGCTCGTAGGCGGGCGGCGGCGGCCGGCTGGTGGCGGCGGGGCGCCCTGCGCGGCGAGGCCGGTCACGGGGGCGGGACCTCGCCGGAACCCCTCGCCACCAGCTCCACCGGCACCTTGACCCTCCGGGGCTCCTGGGACGGGTGCAGCAGGAGGTCGACGGCGCTGCGGGCCAGGCGGGTGACGTCGTAGCGGACCACCGTCACCCCCGGGTTGAAGACGCCGGCCAGCGCGAAGTCGTCGAACCCCACGTACGCGGGCCGCTCGGGCCGCTCGCGCAGCGCGTGCAGGATGCCGATCGCGGCCCGGTTGTTGGTGGCGAACAAGGCCGTCGGGGGGTCGGCCAGGTCGAGGAGCCTGCCGACCTCGTACGACACCCGCCACGGGTCGAACACCCCCCGCACCACGAGCGCGTCGTCGGCCCGCACCCCGGCGGCGCGCAGCGCCTGGCGGTAGCCGGTCGCGCGGTCGTGCACGGAGCTGACGCCGTCGTCGTCGGAGATCAGGCCGATCCGGCGGTGACCGCCGGCGAGCAGGTGCTCGGTCGCCGCCCGGCCGCCGCGCACGTCGTCGAGCATGACGACGTCGGCCGCCTCCAGGCCTAAGGGCACGCGGTCGACGAAGACCGTGGTGAGGCTCGCGTGCCCGGCCAGCCAGGCGTGGTCGGCCGCCGACGGGACGACGATGAGGGAGTCGACGCCGCGCGTGTACATGGACTCGATGAGCATGCGCTCCTTGTCGGGGCTCTCCTCGTACGAGCCGAACACCACCAGCGCCTCGTGCTCCGCCGAGGCGGCCTCGACCGCGGCGGCCAGGCGGGAGTAGAACTCGTTGGAGATGTTCTCCATCACCAGCCCCAGCGTCAGCATGGTCGCGCCCCTGGCCAGGCGGGCGGCGGCCTCGTTGCGGCGGTAGCCGAGCGTGCTGATGGAGGTCTGCACCCGCTGCCGCAGCGACGCCCTGACGTGCGGCTCCTGGTTGACGACCCGGGAAACGGTCTTGAGGCTGACGCCCGCGTGCCTGGCCACGTCGGCCATGGTCGGCTTGCGCGTGTTCGCTCGCGGGCTCGGCTCCTCAGTCCGTTCCCTCGCTGTCATAGTGTGCCCCCATGGATGACGAATGGATCTGTGGCCGGTTGGGTGAGGACGAGCCGTGGATGCTGGGCGCGGTCAACCCGCCGGTGTTCGAGAACTCGTTGTTCGCGTTCGCGACGGCGGAGGAGCTCGGCGAGGCGGTCAGGAACGAGGACGAGCGCTACGTCTACTGGCGGGGGACCAACCCGACGGTCGATCTCGCTCAGCGTAAGCTGGCCGCGCTCGAGCGGGGAGAGCGGGCCAAGTGTCTCGGCTCGGGCATGGGGGCCATCGCGGCGACGATCTCGTCGCTGGTGTCGGCGGGCGACCATGTGCTGGTGCTGGGCGCGGTCTACGGGCCGACGACTCAGTTCCTGCGCTATCTGGAGAAGTTCGGGGTCACGCATACGCACGTGGACGACCTCGCGGGGTGTGACAGCGCTATCAGGGCGAGCACGCGCCTACTCTACTTCGAGTCGCCGTCGTACATGGCCTACGCCGTGGTCGACATCGCCGAGGTGGCAGGGTGGGCGCGGGAGCGCGGGCTGGTGAGCGTGATGGACAACACCTGGTCCACGCCGATCTTCCAGAAGCCGCTGACCATGGGCGTCGACCTGGTGGTGCACTCGCTGTCGAAGTACGTCGGCGGGCACAGCGACCTGGTGGGCGGCGTCGTGGTGGGGCCGTCGCGCCTGATCCGGCCGCTGGCGCTGACCGAGTACCAGCTCTACGGCGCCGCCATGTCGCCGCACGACGCGGCCAAGGTGATCAAAGGGCTGCGGACGCTGCCCGTGCGGATGGCGGCGCACCAGGAGCGGGGGCTGGCGGTGGCGGCCTTCCTGGAGGGGCATCCGGCGGTGCGGGAGGTGAACCATCCGGGGTTGCCGTCGCATCCCGGGCACGCGACCGCGCTGCGCCAGATGTCGGGGTTCTCCAGCCTGTTCAGCTTGGCGCTGAACACGGACTCCCCTCAGGAGGTCGCGAATTTCCTCGACAAACTGCGATATTTTAGGATTGGTGTGTCGTGGGGAGGCTTCGAGAGCCTGGTGAACGCACCCGCGCTCTCCACGGAGGAAAGCGTACGCGCCACCATGGGCATCCCCGTCGGTCTCGTCCGGCTCTCGGTCGGCCTGGAACCCGCCGACGAGCTGATCAAGGACCTCGGCCAGGCCCTGGAGGGATCGCTTACCTAGACGCGGCCCCTGTCGGCGGGCGTTTCGGCCGCAGGGCCGCCGGTCAGGGTCGACGGGCGGTCCGACGGACGGGCCGGTGGACGGGCCGGTGGACGGGCACCGGCGATTGACCGCTGAACGCGGCTGACCATAGCGTGACTGACAGCGCTGTCTAGAACACGCGGGAGACCTGCCATGAAAACCCCCCTCCTGGCGGCCGCGGTCGCCGTCACGCTGGCGCTCGCGGGCTGCGGCTCCGGCTCGTCCTCGGGAGAGGTACGGCTGCGCATGATCGAGAGCCTGACCAGCCCCGACCGCACGAAACTGATCAAGAAGCTGATCGCCGACTTCGAGGAGGCGAACCCCGGCATCGAGGTGGAGTTGATCTCGCCGCCGCTCGACAGCGCCGACCAGAAGATCCTGCAGATCCTGCAGACCAAGAAGGACCTGGACGTGCTGGAGGTCCGCGACCACACGGCCAAGTCGTTCTCCAACAACGGCTGGCTGGCCGAACTGCCCACCACCGGCTGGTCCGGCTGGTCCGACCTGACCGAGCTGGCCCAGAAGAAGGCGGTCGAGGTCGGCGGCAAGCCCTATCTCATCCCGTACGGCTTCTACCAGCGCACGCTGTTCTACCGTACGGACTGGGGCATGAGCCGGCCGCCGACCACGTGGCAGGAGCTCTACGAGGCCGGCAAGAAGATGACCACGGGTGACCGGTTCGGCTACTCGTTCAGGGGCGGCAAGGGCGGCGCCGACTACGCGGTCATGATGATCAGCGCGTACAACGGCGAGGCCCTCGACCCCGAGAAGTCCTTCTTCCTGAAGGACAAGCGCACGATCTTCGCCACTCCCGAGGCGGCCGAGGCACTCGAGCTCTTCGTCAAGATCTTCAAGGAGACGTCACCGCCCGACTCGGTGTCGTGGGGTTTCCCCGAGATGGTGCAGGGCTTCACGTCGGGCGTCACCGGCATGCTCATCCAGGACCCGGAGGTGATCAAGTCGGTGGAGGAGAGCGGCGTCAAGGCCTGGTCCACCGCCCCCATTCCCAAGGGCCCCACCGGCTACGCCTTCCAGCCCGTCGGCTACGCGGGGTGGGGCGCGACCTCCTTCAGCAAGCACCCGAAGGAGGCGGTCAAGCTGGTGCAGTTCCTGTCGGAGTCCGAGCAGAGCATCGCCTTCGCCAAGGGCAACTCGCTCATCCCGATCTCCAAGCAGGCCCAGAACGACCCGCAGTTCTCGCAGGGCGCGTGGAAGGCGTACCTGGAGGCGCAGCAGGACCCCAAGCAGGTGATCACGATCAGGCCGGTGGACTATCCGGGCTGGAGCCAGTTCACCGTCGACTCCGACCGTGACATCCAGGCGCTGATCACCGGCAAGAAGACGGTCGCCGAGGTGCTCAAGTCGTGGGACGCCTTCTGGACGGACCAGGCGAAGAAGGTCTCTTGAGCACGGCACGCACCGCCGCGGGACGCACCTTCACGATCCGCAGGGCGCGGTTCATCCTGCTGTGCCTGCTGCCCGGCGTGGTGTTCGTGGCCCTGTTCACGTACTACCCGATGATCCGCGGCGCGGTGATCGCCTTCCAGCGCTACAACCTGTACGACCTGACCTCGACGCCGTTCACCGGCCTGGAGAACTTCCGGGCCGTGCTGGCCGAGGACCGGTTCTGGACGGCGCTGCGCAACACCGGCACGTGGGTGGTCGTGTCGCTGTTCTTCCAGTTCTTCCTCGGCTTCGGGCTCGCGCTGCTGCTGCGCAGGCACTTCCGCGGCCGCGGCCTCTACCAGGCGTGGGTGTTCTTCCCGTGGGCCATGTCGGGGTTCCTCATCGGGCTGCTGTGGCGATGGATGTTCAACGGCCAGTTCGGCGTGATCAACGACCTGCTGCTCAAGGCGGGCGTCATCGACGAGCGCATCGGCTTCCTCGCCACCCCCGGCTGGGCGATGACCTCGGTGATCGTGGCCAACATCTGGTACGGCGTCACGTTCTTCGCCATCATGATCATGGCCGCGCTGCAGTCGGTGCCCCGCGACCTCTACGAGGCGGCCTCCGTGGACGGCGCCTCCCGACTGCGGCAGTTCTGGCACGTGACGCTGCCGCACATCCGGCCCACGCTGGCCCTGATCGTGCTGCTGCGCATCATCTGGATCCTGAACTTCCCCGACCTCATCTACTCGATGACCGGCGGCGGCCCCGCGGGCGGCACCGACATCATCACGACGTTCCTCATCCAGCAGGTCATCGGCGGCGACTACGGTCGTGCGGGCGCGGTCGGCCTGCTCGTGCTCGGCCTGCTGCTCGCCTTCAGCGTCTTCTACCTCAACGCCACCCGATTCGAGAAGGCCCGTTGACTTCCTCCCCACGGCTGAAGCCGGGGGATTCCAACCGTCGCCGGTTGGTCTTCCTGCTTCACCGCCAGTCGCCCGCCGGGCTTGCGCCCTTGAGGTCTTACACCAGCTCCACAGGCGTTTCAGCTCTCCGCCAGCCCGGCGGCGAGCACGTTCTTGGCCGCGTTCACGTCCCGGTCGTGGACCGCGCCGCAGGCGCACGTCCACTCCCGGACGTTCAGCGGCATCTCCTCCTGCAGCGTCCCGCACCGCGAGCACAGCCTGGAGGAGGGCAACCAGCGGTCCACCGCCACGAGCGTGCGCCCGTACCAGGCCGCCTTGTACTCCAGCATCGACCGAAACTCGCGCCAGGAGGCGTCGGAGACGGCGCGCGCCAGCGAGTGGTTCTTGACCATGTTGCGGACGGTCAGGTCTTCCACGGCGATCACTTGGTTCTCGCGAACAAGCCGTGTCGTGACCTTGTGCAGGTGATCCCTTCTACGGTCGGTGATCCGGGCGTGGACGCGGGCCACCTTCAGGCGGGCCTTGGCCCGGTTGCTGCCACCCTTCTCCTTGCGGGCGAGCGCCCGCTGCGCCTGGGCCAGCCTGCGCCGATCGCGACGCTCGTGACGAGGGTTGACGATCTTCTCGCCGGTCGACAGGGTCGCCAGCGCCGTGATCCCGGCGTCGATCCCCACGTGCGCCGCGACAGGCGGCAGCGGGCTGATCTTCTCTTCGACCAGCAGGGACACGAACCAGCGCCCAGCCGCGTCCTTCGACACCGTGACCGTGGACGGCTGCGCACCCTCGGGAATCGGGCGCGACCACACGATGGTCAGCGGCGCGTCCATCTTCGCCAGCGTCAACCGCCCGTCGCGCCACCGGAACGCCGACCGGGTGTACTCAGCCGACGCCCGCGCCTTCTTCTTGTTCTTGAAGGTCGGATACTTGGCGCGTTTGGCGAAGAAGTTCGCGAATGCCGCCTGAAGGTGGCGAAGCGCCTGCTGCAACGGCACCGACGACACCTCCGACAGGAAGTCGTGGTCGCCGCTGCGCTTCCACTCGGTCAGCTTGGCCGACGAGTCCACGTAGGAGACGCGACGACCTCCGAGAGTGTAGGCGCGGGTGCGTTCTTCCAGGGCTTTGTTGTAGACGAGGCGGACGCAGCCGAACGTCCGGGCAAGCTCTTCGGCCTGCTCGGGGGTCGGGTGGAAGCGGTACTTGTAGGCCCGCTTCACGATCTGCGCCACGAATCACATCTTACAACAAGATCGGGTAAGAATCGTGCGTCTGTTCGATTTGCGGCGCTGTGCCGCGTTTCCTCCCCAGGGCTGAAGCCCGTGGTCTCCACGCTTAAGGAGATTCGATGACCCGCTGCGCGCAGCCCGGCTGCACGGGAAGGATCGAGGAGGGATACTGCGACTGGTGCGGCACCGCCGAGAGCCCGCCGCGGCCCGCGCCTGCGATGGCGCCCGGGTCAGCGCCCTCTTCAGCGCCCCCTGTGTCCCCTTCCGGGCCCGCGCAGGGATCCGCTTCCGGGCCCGCGCAGGGATCCGCTTCCGGGCCCGCGCAGGGATCCGCTTCCGGGCCCGCGCAGGGATCCGCTTCCGGGCCCGAGTCCGCTCCGGTGGTGACCCAGCCGGTGAGCAGGTCGATGAGCGGGCCGACGGGCAGCAGCGGCAGGTCGCGGGCCGGCGTGCTGGCCACCATCGCGGACCTGCCGTCGGTGCCCTACCGCGACCCGGCCACGGCGGTGATGGCCGACCCCGAGGTGCCGGAGAACAAGCGGCGCTGCGCCAACCCGGCGTGCGGGAAACCGGTGGGCCGCTCCAGGAGCGGCCGGCCGGGCCTGACGGACGGGTTCTGCCCGCACTGCCGTACGGCGTTCTCGTTCACCCCGAAGCTGGGCAAGGACGACCTGGTGGCCGGCCAGTACCGCGTGCTCGGCTGCCTGGCGCACGGCGGGCTCGGCTGGATCTACCTCGCCTCCGACGAGAACCTCGACGGCCGGTGGGTCGTGCTCAAGGGCCTGCTCAACACCAACGACGCCGAGGCGCTGGCGGCGGCCGAGGCCGAGCGGAAGTTCCTCACCACCGTCGACCACCCCAACATCGTCAAGATCTTCAACTTCCAGCGCTCGGCCGGCCTCGGCTACATCGTCATGGAGTACGTGGGCGGCCAGTCCCTGCACGAGCTGCGCCGCCAGGGCCCGCTGCCGCTGCGCGAGACCCTCATGTACGGCAGAGAGATCCTGCACGCGTTCGGCTACCTGCACGAGCACGGCCTGGCCTACTGCGATCTCAAGCCCGCCAACGTCATAAGGGTCGGCAAGCGGCTCAAGCTCATCGACCTGGGCGCGGTGCAGCCCATCGGCTCGCCGCCCGGCTCGTCGTGGGCCACGGTCGGCTACCACGCCCCCGAGCTGGAGACCCGGCCGACGTCGGTCGCCTCCGACCTCTACACCGTGGCCAGGACCCTGGCCGTCCTGGCGATCCCGGGCTTCAGCCCGGCCAAGGACGGCGTGGAGGTCCCGCTGCCGGTGGACTGCGGGCATCCGTCGTTCACCCGGCTGCTGCGCAAGGCGACCGCCGCCGATCCCGCCGACCGGTTCCAGAGCGCATGGGAGATGGAGGAGCAGCTCGTCGGGGTGCTGCGGGAGATCAGCGCCATGGAGGAGGGGGTGCCGTACCCGGCGCTCTCGACGTTGTTCGGGCCGGAGCGTACGGCGGTGGGAACGGCGCTGTCGGACGCGCACGACGAGGTGTTCGAGCCGCTCGATCCCGCGGCGGTCGCGACGGCCTTACCCGTGCCGCTGGTCGATCCGGCGGACCCGGCCGCCGGATCGCTGGCCGGGCTGCTCGGCCGCGACAGCGGGACGCTGATCGACCAGCTCGCCGCGATGCCGCAGACCCCCGAGACGAAGCTGATGCGCGCCAGGCTGCTGGCCGAGCGCGGCGCGGCCGAGGCGCGCGACGTGCTCGACGAGCTGGCCGCGGAGCTGCCAGGCGACTGGCGGCTCACCTGGTACCGCGGGGTGCTGGCGCTGGCCCTGCGCCAGGAGCAGGTGGCCGTGTCCATGTTCGACGCCTGCCTGTCGGAGCTGCCGGGAGAACCGGCGCCGAAGCTGGCGCTGGCCTTCGCGCTGGAATACGCCGGCAAGCCGGCCGCCACCTGGTACGAGTGCGTCTGGCGGACCGACCACTCCTGCGTGAGCGCGGCGTTCGGGCTGGCCAGGACGGGCCGGACGAGCGTGCTCGACGAGGTGCCCGCCACGTCGTTCTACCGGGTCGCGGCGCAGGTGGCGCTGGCCGCGTCGGTGGTGCGGAGGCCCGACCTGAGCGGGCTCACCGCCGCCGACCTGACGGGCGCGGTCGAGCGCGTGGCCGCCCAGGCCGACCTCGATCCGCGCCGCCGCGACCTGCTCACCGCCGAGCTGCTCGGCGCGGCGCTGACCTGGCTGGAGACGAACAAGCCGCCGGCGAATGGGCAGCTCGCGGGCGCGCCGTTCACCGGGCCGGGGCTGCGCAGGCGCATCGAGTCCATCTTCCGCAGGCTCGCCGGGGCGGCCGGCTCCCGCCAGGAGCGCCACGCGCTCATCGACCAGGCCAACGCCGTACGACCGAGGACGTGGGTGTGACAGATCCCCAGACCGGCCAGCACGACGCACCGGGCGCCGCCTGCCCCGTGTGCCAGGCCTCCGTGCTCGAAGGCGACGTCTACTGCGAGGCGTGCGGCCACGCCCTCGGCTCCCCGGTGTGCGCGTTCTGCGACGCCGCGGCGGTCGACCCCGAGGGCTACTGCGAGCGGTGCGGCCTGCGCCAGCCCACCGACAGGGACCACGCCGAGATCGTGCTCGTCGGCGGCGCGGCGGCCGTCACCGACAGAGGGCTGCGCCGCAGCCGCAACGAGGACGCGATGGCCCTGCTGGCCTCCGGCGGCGCGACCGTGACCGTGGTCTGCGACGGCGTGGGCAGCTCGCCCAGAGCCGACGAGGCGTCCGAGGTCGCCGTCGAGACCGCGGCGGCCGCGCTGGCCAGGGGGCTGTCGTCGGAGGAGGCGTTCGACCTGGCCGGGCGGGCGGTGAGCAAGCTCGCCACCTCCGTGCACGACGCGCCTGCCTGCACGTACGTCTCCGCCGTGGTCGAGCCGGGCCGCGTGACGCTCGGCTGGGCGGGCGACAGCCGCGCGTACTGGATGCCCGACGGGACGCCGCTGACCACGGACGATGCCGTGCCGACCGGCGAGATCACCGCCTGGCTGGGCGCCGACGCCGTCGGCGTCACGCTCAACGTGCGAACGTTCACCCCGCGCGGGCCCGGACACCTGCTCGTCTGCAGCGACGGCCTCTGGCGCTATCTGGACGGCTACGCCTTCCCACGCGCGGGGTCCCCGCTTGACCTGGCACGCGAGATGTTGCGCCACGCGCTGGACTCCGGCGGCCAGGACAACGTGACCATTGTCGTGATCCCCTTAGGAGAAGCACATGAGTGACCAGGCCGCTTTCACGTTGACCATCGACCAGAACAAGTACCTTCCTCTTGACGGGCGCGAGGTGCACGCCATCCTCACGGTCGGCTCGACCGGCGGCCTCACCACGCAGGCCGTCCCGGCGGAGGCCGCCGAAGTGATCATCGTGGACACGTCGGGCTCGATGAGCGGCTCCAAGATCCGCGAGGCCAGGCAGGCCGCCGTCACGGCCGTGCAGACCTTGCGTGACGGCGTCTACTTCTCGGTGGTCTCCGGCACGGGGAGCGCCAAGGTCGTCTACCCGAGTGGCAGAACGCTGAGCCTGGTCCAGGCGAATCCGGCCACCAGGGCCGAGGCGGCCAAGGCCGTCGACAGGTTGCTCTCGTACGGCGGCACCGCCATGGGCGAGTGGCTGAAGCTGGCCGGGCACCTGCTGTCCACCCGCCCCCAGGCGATCAAACACGCGCTGCTCATGACCGACGGCCAGAACAACGAGCGCGCCGACGTGTTCGCCTCGGTGCTGTCGGCGTGGAGCGGCAAGTTCGTGTGCGACTGCCTGGGGATCGGCGCCGACTGGGCGCCCGCCGAGCTGCGCAAGGTGGCCGAGGCGATGCTCGGCACGTTCGACTACGTGCGCGACCAGGGGGACCTGCCGGAGTATTTCCGCCGGCTCACGCAGGCGTCGATGAGCAAGACCGTGGCCGACCTGTCGCTGCGCGTGTGGGTGCCGCAGGCCGCGCGGCTGATGTTCGTCAAGCAGGTCGACCCGGTGCTGCTCGACCTGACCGGCAAACGCGCCGACGTCAACCCGCTGACCGGCGACTACCCGACGGGCTCCTGGGGCGCCGAGGAGCGCAAATACCATATTTGCGTCGAGGTGCCCCCCGGGCAGATCGGGCAGGAGATCAGGGCGGGCTGGGTCAAGCTCGTGCACCCCGACACCCAGGACGTCCTGGCCAGCGGCAACGTGCTCGCCCAGTGGACCGACGACCTGGCGCTGTCCACCCAGATCAACGGCAACGTCGCCCACTACACCGGCCAGGCCGAGCTGCACGACCTCATCCAGGACGGGCTCAGCGCCCGGGCGATGGGCGACGTCGAAACCGCGACGGCCCGCCTGGCCAAGGCGAGGGACCTGGCCGGCGCCTCCGGGCGCGAGGACACCGCCAAGCTGCTCGACCGGGTGGTCGAGGTCGATCCGGCCACCGGCACGGCCCGGCTGCGTAAGAACGTGGACAAGGAGGACACGATCGAGCTGGACACCGGCTCCGTCCGCACCAGCCGCCTGCGCAGGGAAGAAAGCTGATGGCGACCTGTCCGCAAGGGCACCCGTCCGGCGCCGACGACTACTGCGACGTGTGCGGCACGCAGATGGCGGAGGGCTCTCCGGCCCCCGCCGCGCCCCAGCCGCCGGCCCAGGAGAGCCCCGGCGCCGAGAGCTGCCCGGTCTGCCAGACGCCGCGGGCCGGACAGTTCTGCGAGGTGTGCGGCCACGACTACAGCGGCGCCGCCGGCGCCGTCCCGCTCCCCGTGGCCGGGGCCCTGTGGGAGGCCGTCACCGCCGCCGACCGCGCCTACTACGAGAAGGTCATCGCCGAGGGCGGCCCCGACGCCGACGCGGTGGCGTTCCCGCCGTACTGTCCTGAACGCTCGTTCGGGCTGCACGGCGAGCAGGTCCGCATCGGGCGGCGCAGCAAGGCCAGGAACCTGGCTCCCGAGATCGACCTGACCGGCCCGCCCGAGGACCCGGGCGTCTCCCACCTGCACGCCGTGCTGCTGGCCCAGCCGGACGACTCGTGGATGCTGGTCGATCCGGGCTCGTCCAACGGCACCCAGGTGAACGGCAGGCCGCTCCAGGTCAACGTGCCGGTCAGGATCGGCCCGGGCGACCGCATCCACCTGGGCGCCTGGACCGTGATCACCATCAGGGAGGGCACGCCGTGACCCTCGTGCGGGCCCGGCCGGGCGGCCCGTTACCCGTGGAGCGCGGCGTACCCGGTCGCATCCGGGTCATCTCCGGCATCACCGTCGCCTCGCTGGCGCTGCTGTTCGTGGCGCTCGCCGTCGGCAGCTCGGCGGCCCGCGACGGGCTGCAGGTCATCGGCCGCGACGCCGGCCCGCAGGTCGTCGCCACCGCCGGGCTCTACCTGGCGCTGAGCGACATGGACGCGCAGGTGGCCAACGTCCTGGTGATGGGCGACGGCTACCCCCGGGAGCGCGAGGCCGCGATCACCCGCTACGAGCAGCAGCGTTCCGTCGCCAACCAGGCGCTGCTGAAGGCGTTCGAGTTGTCCGGCGACAACCCGGCGGAGCGGCGGACCGTGCAGTCGGTGCTCGACGGGCTCGGCCGCTACGAGCGGCTCGCCGGGCAGGCGCTGCTGCTCGACGAGCGGTCCGGGCACGCGCCTGGACCGCCGCCCGACGAGGTGGTGCGGGCCTACCGCGACGCCACCGACCTGATGCGCCAGGTGCTGCTGCCGCAGGCGTACAACCTGACCTTGGAGAACGGCACGATCGTACGGCGCACCTACGACGAGAAGGCGTTCACGGTGCCCCTCGTGCGCGACGCGGTGGTGGTCGCGGGGGTGGTCGCGATCGGCTGCCTGATCTGGCTGCAGATCTTCCTGGCGCGGCGGTTCCGCCGGGTCTTCGGGCCCGCGCTGGTAGCCGCCACGCTCACCACGGCGGTCGCGCTGATGTCCGGGGTGGGCGTGCTCGGCCAGGACATGCAGGCGCTGCGCACCGCCAAGTCGGACGGCTTCGACTCGGTGCTGACCCTGGCCAAGGCGCGCGCGATCAGCAACAGCATGCAGGGCGACCAGAGCCGCTACCTGCTCGACAAGGAGCGGGCCGACACCTACGAGCACACGTACCTCGACAAGTCGATGTCGGTCATCTACTTCGAGGCGGGCAACCTGGACGCCTACCACCGCAAGGTGACCACCGGCTCGAAGGACTTCCTCGGGCTGCTCGGCCCCGAACTCGTCGGCAAGGAGGGCCTGGACGCGATGGAGGCATACCGCGACTTCCAGGCCGCCGACGTGAAGTTCCGCCGGCTGGTGCTGGGCGGCCAGGCCAACGAGGCGGTCGCCGAACGGCTCGGCCCGGTCACCAGCACGTTCACCGCCTACGACGAGGCGCTGCTCGAACTCGCGGAAACGCACCAGGGCGTCTTCAAACGCGCGATCGACAGGGGCGAGAGCGCGCTGAACACCCTGTGGCTGCTGCTTCCCTTCGCCATCGGCGCGATCGGCCTGCTGGTGATCGCCGGAGTGTGGCCCCGACTCAAGGAGTACCGGTGAAACGGGCGCTGGCAGTGGTGCTGGCCGTGGCCGCGGTCCTCGTGACCGGCTGCGGCATGAGCGACCAGGAGTCGATCCTGGACAAGGACGAGATCGTCATCGGGGTACGCCCCGACCTGCCGCTGGTCGGGTTCCGCAGGGCCGACGGCCGGTTCGAGGGCTTCGACGTCGACGTGGCCCGCTACGTCGCCGGCAAGCTGGACAAGGAGTTCATTTTCCTGCCCACGCTGGCGGCCGCCCGCGATGACGTGCTGGTCGACGGGCGGGCCGACATGGTGGTGGCGACGTACACGATCAGCCAGGACCGCAAGGCGAAGGTGTTGTTCGCCGGGCCGTACCACATCTCGTACCAGGACATCCTGATCCGGGCCGACGAGACGATCAAGAACGTGCGCGACCTGGAGGGCCGCCGGATCTGCGAGGTCACGGGCGCGAACGCGGCCAAGCGCGTCGTGGAGGAGCGGAAGGTGGCGGCGCGGGTCGTGCCGTTCCCCGACTACCGGCGGTGCCTGGCGGCGCTGAAGAGCAACCAGGTGGACGCGGTCACCACCAACGACGTCATCCTGGCGGGGCTGGCCGCGCAGGACGGCTCGGGGCTGCGGCTGGCCAACGCGCAGTTCAACGAGCAGCGCTCGGGCATCGGCCTGCCCAAGGGCGACGTGCCCGCCTGCGAGGCGGTCAACCGGGCGATCACCGACATGTACCAGGACGGCACCGCCGCGAAGCTGCTGAAGAAGTGGTTCGGCAAGTCGGGGCTGGACCTCGACACGATCGCCGTGCCGCAGTTCGAGGGCTGCTCCTGAGCATGGGACGGGCCCGGGCACGCTCGCCCGGGCCCGTTCCCCTGGATCAGTCCAGGTAGTCCCGCAACATCTGGGCGCGCGTCGGATGGCGGAGCTTGGCCAGGGTCTTCGACTCGATCTGCCGGATGCGCTCCCGCGTGACGCCGAACTCCCTGCCCACCTCCTCCAGCGTGCGCGGATGCCCGTCGGCCAGGCCGAACCGGAGCTGGATGATGCGCTGCTCGCGGTCGGACAACGTGGCCAGGATGTCGTCGAGCTGGTCCTGCAGCATGATGAAGGCCGCGGCCTCCATCGGCACGACCGCGTCGGCGTCCTCGATGAAGTCACCGAGGTCGGAGTCCTCCTCGCCGATCGGCGACTGCAGCGATACGGGTTCCTGGGCGATGCGCTGGATCTCCACCACACGATCGACAGGGAGGTCCATCTCCTTGGCGATCTCCTCGGGAATCGGCTCGCGGCCGAGGTCCTGGTGGAGCTGGCGCTGCACTCGGACCAGCTTGTTGATCGTCTCCACCATGTGCACCGGAATGCGGATGGTGCGCGCCTGGTCGGCGATGGCCCGCGTGATCGCCTGCCGGATCCACCAGGTCGCGTAGGTGGAGAACTTGTAACCCTTCGTGTAGTCGAACTTCTCGACCGCCCGGATGAGCCCGAGGTTGCCCTCCTGGATCAGGTCCAGGAACAACATGCCGCGGCCCACGTACCGCTTGGCGATCGACACCACGAGCCTGAGGTTGGCTTCGATGAGCCGCTGTTTGGCCCGGGTGCCCTGCCAGACGAGCTCCCTGAGCTCCGGGAAGGCCAGACGCGAGACCCCGTTGGACAGCCTGTCCTCGGCGAACAGACCGGCTTCGATCGACTTGGCGAGCTCCACCTCCTCCTCGGCGGTCAGCAACGGCACGCGGCCGATCTCCCGTAGGTAGATACGGACGAGATCGCTGGTCGGCGCCCGCTTGCCTACGTCTTCCTCATCGGCGCGGGCAGGCTCCTCGTCGCCCTGGGGCTCGAGGACCTCCACGCCATTCTCGGCGAGCATCCGCACGACGCGTTCCAGCGCGTCGGACGGCAACTCGGATCGGTCAAGCGCGGCTGCGACGTCATCGACGGTTACGCTCCCGCGCTCCCTTCCTTTCGCGACGAGGTCCGCCACCTGATCTACCGATGGCGGTCCGCTTGGCAGCACCGATGCACCCACGGGAGACAGTCTGCAGTATTGGTTCCATCAAATGGCAGACCCATTTTTGTCACCGAAGGTAAGGCCACCGTCCTTACCGAAATGAGATCGCCTAAAGGTTTGGGCCGAGTTTGATCAGGAAAGTAAAGTCAATTACGCGGTCTGGATTCACGCGCCCGGCGACGCCGCCAGCCGGACGCACCTCTTTCGCTGCCCCGACACACCACCCGCTGTGCTCCGCCGCCGTTTGGACCGCGCCACATTCCCCGGTCAACCGCCCGGTTGTCCAGCCAGCGATCGCAGCCGAACCGTTATCAACGACAGCCGTGACACGCCCGGATTTCCATGATCGGAGCGGGGCACGCGGCTCGTCGCCACCGGCCCGTCAGGCGGCACAGGCGCCACGGACGCCCTCTCAGCTCCCCGCGAGCCGGTCGCGCAGGCCGCCCTGTCCGCGAGCCGCGCGGGGCGGTCTGCCCGCGAGCCGGTCGCGCGGGGCGGTCTAGCTGCCCGCGAGCCGGTCGCGCAGGGCGGTCTAGCTGCCCGCGAGCCGGTCGCGCAGGACCCTGCGCTGCTGTTCCAGCGCCACCAGCTCCCCGAACAGCTTGTTGTACTCCTGCTGCTCCTCCACCGGGTTGAGCCGCTGGATCCGCGACTTCACCTGCGCGATGGCCCGATCGACCGGCATGGCCTCGACCGCCGCCATGATGTCGCGGGCATAACGCTCCTCGGTGTGCGCGTCCGTCTGGATCGCGTCCACCGCGAACCGGGTCACCAGCGCCCTGGCCCCCTCCTCGTGAGCGTGCTCCAGCAACCGGTCGACCCACTCCCGCCCGCCGTGCCCCGCCGCGGCGACACCCCCGGCGGCGGCGATCACCCTGTGCAGCATCGCGTGGTCGGGCGTGGTGAACGCCTGCGCGTCGAGCGCGTCGAAACGCGGCCCCAGCAACGCCGGCCGCTGCACGGCCAGCTTGAGCAGCTCGCCCTCGACCCGCACGCTGGGATCGACGGGCGCCGCCTTGGGGACCCGCCGGCCGCGGCCCTGCTGCGCGCCCGACACCTCGGAGATGCGCTGCATGACGAACCGCTCGTCCATGAAACCCAGCCACCGGTCGAGGTCGATGGCGTAGCGCTTGCGCAGCCCCACGTCCTTGATGCCGGCCACGATCGGGGCGGCCGCGTCGAGAGCGGCGATCTTGCCCTCGTTGCTGCGCAGGTCATAGCGCGAGATCGTGCTCCTGATCGCGAACTGGAACAGCGGCTCCCTGCTCGCGATCAGATCGCGCACAGCCGCGTCGCCCTGCTTGACCCGCAGATCGCACGGGTCGAGCCCGTCGGCCTGCACCGCCACGTAGGTCTGGGTGACGAACTTCTGCTCGTCGGCGAACGCCCGCAGCGCCGCCTTCTGCCCCGCCGCGTCGCCGTCGAAGGTGAAGATCACCTCACCTCTGAACTCGGCCTGGTCGAGCAGGAACCGCCGCAGGATCTTGATGTGCTCCTCGCCGAACGAGGTGCCGCAGGTGGCCACGGCGGTCGGCACGCCGGCCAGATGGCATGCCATCACATCGGTGTAGCCCTCGACGATCACCGCCTGGGAGCGCTTGGAGATCTCCCGTTTCGCGAGATCGATGCCGTAAAGCACCTGGCTCTTCTTGTAAAGCGGCGAGTCAGGCGTATTCAGATATTTCGGACCATCGTCGGAATCGAGCAACTTTCGTGCGCCGAACCCGATCACGTCGCCCGTGGCGTCCCTGATGGGCCAGATCAACCGCCCGCGGAACCGGTCGATCGGCCCCCGCCGCCCCTCCTTCGCCAAACCGCCCTTGACCAGCTCGTCGGCGGAGAACCCGCGCCCCATGAGATGGCGGACGAGCGACTCCCACTCGGCCGGCGCGTATCCCACCCCGAACGTCTCCGCGTCGGCCCGCTCGAACCCCCGCTCCGACAGGAACCGCCGCCCGGCCGCCGCGTCGGGGCCCAGCAGCTTGTCGGCGTAGAACTCGGCCGCCGCGCGGTGCGCCTCGACCAGCCTGGCCCGCTCGCCGTGGTCGCGCCTCGGGACGTAGCCGCCCTGCTCGTACTGCAACTGGATGCCTGCCCGCTGCGCCAGCCGCTCGACCGCCTCGCCGAAGGACAAATGCTCGATCTTCTCGACGAACGTGATGACGTCGCCGCCTTCGGTGCAACCGAAGCAGTTTCCGGTCAATATATTGTCTTCCAGGACAAACGCGTGCCCATGGTCGACAGTGGCGCAGAAGACTTCCTCAACTCGATCGGTCTCCTCGACCGACTGCACCAGCCACTCTCGCCGGGCGAATGCCTTCGCCGTGCCGGTGAACCTCAACCGATGATCGTCGATCAGGAAGAAGTCTTCGGTGAGATCCTCATTGATGAGGTGCACCCGGAAGAGCGAACGGGAATCCCTTCCCGGAAACCCCTCTCCGACCTGCTCGGCGATCCCGTACGTGCCGATCCCGAGCCGGGTGCAGGCGGCTCGGACGAATTCCAGGGTCGCCTTGTCCGCGCAGTTCAGCATGACCGTGCCGTCCTCGGCGACATGTCCGTCAGCGGCCAGGTAGCCCGCGAGCCAGCCGTACAGGTAGGGCACGGACTCGTCGAGCGAGGGAAGCTCCTTGAAGAAGCGCGGCAGGTGATGGACCAGGAGCTGCCTGCTCTCTCCCGAAGACCCGCCTACGCTTTCCGTCACGTAGCTGAGAGGGAACCACTTGAGCAACTGGGCGTCCTTGATGGCGTCGAGCGTCGCCCTGCTCCCCGTGGCCGCTCGCGTGCCGTCACCGAAGGTGATCCCGTGCGCTATGCCGAAGGGCGACGGAGTGCGCTCGATGCGGGTGCCCGGGAACACCGAGACCAGCCGATGGCGCGGCTTCAGGTCTCTGGTTATGACTTCGGCCCGCTTGTCCTGCCTTCGCCCGGATCGTACGAACCAGCGATGCTCGGGCGTGGCGAAGATCTCCTTCCGCTGCCCGTCGCGGCTCAACACGATCTTCATGAGCGGCTGGACGCCGAACGACATGAAGGGCGCGTCCACCCACGTGCCGTCGGAGGCGAGCACCCGATGTGTCCCGCCCGCGAGCTCGGCGATGGGGCGCACACCCTCCCAGGTCATGACCCTGGTCTCCGCCGCCAGGCAGTAGAACATCCCGCGCTCGGGGGTGACGTTGAACGACGGGCTCTTCTCGTCGTGGAACGGGCACAGCCCCTTGAGGTTGCCGCCTCCGGCGTTGCGCAACTGGATGTGCTCGCCGATCACGTCGGCGATGGGTGAGCGCTCACGAACGAGCGCGATGTCGACATCACGGATCCGGCCAGCCACGCCCGTGAGTCTATTCCGCCCCACCGACGGTTCCCGCCCCCGCGGCGCGCACCCCGACGCGTGCAGCTGGGGGAAGAGGGGCATTACCTGTGGGTTGCTAAAGCAGGAAAGCCGCTGTACGCGGCCCCCTGGTCGGCTACAAAGGTAAAGGTTGTCGGGAAACGGTGGCACAGGTGGAGACCATGCATTCGGGGCATATCGCGCGATGGGCGGCCGTCATGGGCGCCGTGCTGCTGACCGGCGCCTGCAGCCAGGCGGCCGGCCTGGCCGGCGTCGGCGCCACCCTGCGCTCCGCCGCACCCTCCGGCCCCGCGACCGGAGCAGGCACGGCCGCCTCACCCGCGGACCCGACGCCGACGCCGACCGCCGGGAAGCAGGCCGACGTGGAGCCGCCCGAGGGTGACGACCCGGTGAAGGTGCCGCCGCCGAAGTTGTCGAAATACACCTACACGTTCCCCGTCAAGGGCTGCGAGGTCACCTACTCGCGCAAGCTGCTCGTGCTGCCCAAGACGACGATCTGGGCGCAGCAGGGGTGCGCGTTCGTGGCGCCCGTCGCGGGCGTCGTGGACGAGGTGAACACCAGGAACAGGTGGCGCCCGTCCACGGACGCGGGCGCCGACCGCGAGGGCAGGTTCGTCACGATCATCGGCGACGACGGCGTGCGCTATCTCGGCGGGCACCTCGACACGGTGGCCGACGGCATCAAGCCGGGCGTCCGCGTCAAGGCCGGCCGGCTGCTCGGCCGGGTGGGCAGGTCGGGCAACGCCCGGGACACCGCCACCAACCTGTATTTCGCGATCTCGTGGAAGACCGGCCCGAAGTTCTGGTGGGTGCGCAGGGGCATGGTCAAGCCGTGGGACTACCTCGACGCCTGGCGTACGGGCAACCGTACGCTCTCCCCCAGGGAGGAGACGCTGGAACTGCGCGGGAAGCTCGGGGAGACGCCGCGCTGCACCGTGCTGTGCGCGTCGAAGCCGCAGAAGCCGAAGACGACGCCGCAGGCGGCCAGGAGCGAGCCGCCGTCCGTCGATGACGACGGTGACGGCGGCGTGGTCAGCGTCACCCCGTAGGCAGCTCCTTCTGGTCGACGACGGCGCCCGACCTGATGAGGGCCTGGATGTCGTCCACGACGTCCCAGGTGTTGACGTTCATCCCGGCGATCACGCGTCCGCCGCGCAGCCAGTAGGCGATGAACTCCAGCTTGTCCGGGTCGCCCCGGTAGACGATCTCGTCGTAACCCTCGACGTCGCCGGAGAACTCCATGCCGAGCTCGTACTGGTCGGTGTAGAAGTACGGGATCGGGTCGTAGGTGACGTCCTGGCCGAGCATCGACCTCGCGGCGGCGGGGCCGCCGTGCAGGGCGTTGGCCCAGTGCTCGACGCGCACGCGGCGGCCGTACACGGGATGGAAGTGCTCGGCCACGTCGCCGGCGGCGAACACGTCGGGGTGCGAGGTGCGCAGGGCGGCGTCCGTGAGGATGCCCTGGCCGACGTCGAGGCCGGCGTCGCGGGCGAGCCAGATCTCGGGGGCGGCGCCGATGCCGACGACGACGAGGTCGGCCGTGAGCCGCTCGCCCGAGCTGAGCCGCACGCCGGTGTCGGTGATCTCCGCGGCGGCGGTGCCGAAGCGCAGGTGCACGCCCTTGCGGGCGTGCAGGCGGGCGAACAGGTCGCCCAGTTCCGGGCCGAGCGCCCGGTTGAGCGCGGTGGGCTCGGGCTCGACGACGGTGACCTCACAGCCGGCCGTGCGGGCCGCGGCCGCGGTCTCGAGCCCGATCCAGGACGCGCCGACGACCAGCACCTTGGCGCCGGCGGCGAAGCGTTCCTTGAGCGCGTCGCTGTCCTGGACGGTGCGCAGGTAGTAGCCGGGTCCCGGCAGGCGCCTGGGGACGGCGCCGGTCGCGAGGAGCAGCTTGTCGTACGGCTGCCGCGACCCGTCACTGAGCCTGACCAGGTGGTGGCCGAGCTCGATGCGGGTGACCCGCCGGCCGAGCCGCAGGTCGACGTCGTTGTCGGCGTACCACTCCGGCGGGTGGACGTAGATCTTGTCTCGTTCGCTCCTGCCGCTCAGGTAGTCCTTGGACAGGGGCGGTCTCTCGTAGGGCCGCTCGGCCTCCGCGCCGATCAGCACGATCTCGCCGTCGAAGCCCTCCTCGCGCAGGGCCTGCGCGGCCTTGGCTCCTGCCAGCCCGGCGCCGGCGATCACAAATGTGGCCATGGCCGCAGTATCCGCCCGCCGGGGTCACCGGGGGAAGCGGGTTGGGTCAGGTGGCCTGGCTCATCGGGAAAGCCCTGTCACCGGGTGAGCCTCCTGTGCCAGGCCACCGCCGAGGTGTCGGTGAGCGAGGCGATCTGGTCGATCACGACCCTGGCGCGGGCCGCGTCGTCCGGGGCCTCCTGGTACGCGGGCCGGAAGGCGGGCTCCAGCGTGCCGGGCGCGCCGCGGGTGATCAGGCCGGCCAGTTCGGTGATGAGGTCGCGCTGCCTGGCCTGGTTGGCGTGGTGGTCCTTCGTGGTCATGACGTAGTGGGCGACGACGCCTTTGAGCAGCGCGCACTCCAGCCGCGTGGCCGGCGGCACGACGAGGTCGGCGCGGTGGCGGATGCCGTACACCTCCTTGGTGGCGGCCTGCGCCGAGCGGCAGAAGCGGCCGATGAGACCGCTGGTGAGGGCTTTGAGACCGGCCAGGTCGGCGAGCGTGCCCGTGAAGCTGCGGGGCCAGAGCGGGTCGGCGATCAGTTTCGCGAAGACGGCCTCCAGCTCGTTCAGGTCGGCGCCGGGGGCGTACCAGGTGCGGGTGATCTCGCACACCTGCCTGCGCTCCTCGGCCGACAGGAGCGCTTCGGGGGTGACGTGGCCGAGGTGCAGGGCGTCCTCGAGGTCGTGGACGGAGTAGGCGACGTCGTCGGCCCAGTCCATGATCTGCGCCTCGAAGCTCACCCGCCCCGCAGGCGCGCCCTCCCTGATCCACTCGAACACGGGAAGATCGTCGTCGTAGACGCCGAATTTGGGAGACTTGTCACATGTCCATGGGTATTTGATCGAGGCGTCCAGCGCCGCCCGGGTCAGGTTGAGACCGGCGCTCCTGCCGTCCTCGGTGAGCACCTTGGCCTCGAGCCTGGTGAGCAGGCGCAGGCTCTGCGCGTTGCCCTCGAAGCCGCCGCACGACTCCGCCAGCGCGTTGAGCGCCACCTCCCCGTTGTGCCCGAACGGCGGGTGCCCCAGGTCGTGCGCCAGGCAGGCGGTCTCCACGAGGTCGGGGTCGACGCCGAGGGTGGCGCCCATCTCCCTGCCCACCTGGGCGCATTCGAGCGAGTGGGTCAGCCGGGTGCGCGGGATGTGCTGGCCCCCGCCGAACGTCTCGCCGGGACCGACGACCTGCGTCTTCGCGGCCAGCCTGCGCAGCGCCGCGCTGTGCAGCACGCGGGCCCGGTCACGCTCGAACGCGGAGCGTTCCGGATTGCCGGGAGGTTCCGGAACCCATCGGTCCTGGTCGTGTTCGTCGTAGTACGACATTGGTGCAGCGATTTTATCCAGTTTCCCGTCTCCGCTAGTGTCGAGCCTCGCGAGTACCCCTTCCCCGGGAGCCCTCCCCCATGACGACAGCGTTCCGAGCGGTGCTGGCTTTCACCCTGCTCGCCGGCTTCTACGTTCTGGTCGGTCTGATCCTCGCCGCGGCGGTCTTCTTCGACGTCCTCTTAGTGGTCGACTTCCACGTCAACCTCATCAAGTTCGCGGCCGTGCTGACCCTGGCCGCGCTCGCGCTGCTCCGGGCCCTGATCATGGTGAGCCGCCGCCGGGGCGGCGAGCAGCCCGGCGTCCCGGTCACGCGCGAGGACGAGCCGGTGCTGTGGCAGACGGTCGAGGAGCTCGCCCAGCGCGTACGCACCGCGCCGCCCGACGAGATCCGGCTGGTGGCGGAGGTGAACGCGGCCGTCTCGGAGGACACGCGGTTCCTGGGCATGAAGGCGACGCGGCGGCGCATGTTCGTCGGGCTGCCGCTGCTGCAGACGCTCACCGTGGACGAGTTGCGCGCGGTGCTCGGGCACGAGCTCGGCCACTACAGCGGCGCCCACACGCGGCTGGGCGCGCCGGTCTACCGCGGGCGCGTCTCGCTGATCGCCACCGTGCAGGGCCTGCGCAACCACCCGTTCGTCCAGCGCCTGTTCACCTGGTACGCCAAGCTCTACCTGCGGGTGTCGCAGGCCGTCTCCCGCAAGCAGGAGCTGGAGGCCGACCAGTTCGCCGTCGCGATCGGCGGCCGGCAGGCCATGGCGGGCGCCCTGCACAAGATCCACACCACGGCGATCGGCTGGGACCAGTACGTCAACGCGTACCTGTCGATGACGGGCGCGGGCGGCACGCGGCCCGCGTCGGTGTTCGGCGGCTTCCACGCCTTCATGAGCGACGCGGAACGGCAGGCCGAGCTGGCCAGGCTGAGCGATCAGCCCGAGGAGGCCTCCCCGTACGACTCCCACCCGAGCCTGGCCGACCGCCTGGCCGCCATCGAGCGCCTGCCGGAGCCGCAGCAGGTGCCCGACCCCCGCTCTGCCCTGACCCTGCTGCGCGACCCGAACGTGGCCGTGCAGGCGGTCGAGCAGTCCATGTGGTCGCCCGAGGCGCTGCTGACGCTACGGGCGGTCTCGTGGGAGGAGCTCGTCGCGCACGGCATGTACACCACCCGCAACGCTGACGCCCTGCGCGACCTGGCGCTGGCCGGGCAGCAGGTGATGGGGGCGTCACGGCCGTACCTGGACGCCGCCTTCGAGGCGATCGCGCGGGGGCGGCAGGCGGAGCTCGAGTACAAGCTGCGCGAGCTGGGCTGGAACCCGTCGGACACCCTGCTGGCCGGGGTGCTCGGGCAGGCGCTCGAGGCCGTCCTCATCCAGCTCGGCGAGGCCAAGTGGACGCTGTCCTGGTCGGGGCCCGCGCGGCTGCTGTTCGACGACGGGGAGGAGGTGGCGTTGTCGGAGTACGCGGCCCGGGTGGCGGCCGATCCGTCGGCGGTGGGCGGGCTGCGGCACTGGCTGGGCGACCACGGCATGCGCCACGACTACGTCCCCGTCGAGGAGCCGCCCCCGCCGGACGCCCTGCCCAC
>NZ_SMKO01000169.1 GCF_004348685.1 Nonomuraea deserti
CGCCCGTCCCCACCCCCGTAACGGGCCTCCACCCTCTGGTGATGAGTCCGCGCGCCCTCGTGACGGGTTCCCGCCCTCGAAACCTCGTGGTGGGTTTCCGGGCCCGCGCGCCGGACGCCCGTGGGTTCGCCGTGGGCGGGGGACGGGACGTCCGCGAGGGAGAGGTCGGCGAAGCAGACGTCGCCGGTGCGGCGGGTGGCCGCCTCGATGGCCAGGCGGGTCTTGCCGGTGCCGCCGGGGCCGACGATGGTGACCAGGCGGGTGGCGCGCAGGGCCGCCAGCCGTGCCAGCTCGTCCTCGCGCCCGACGAAGCTGGTCAGCTGCGCGGGCGGGCCGGTGCGTGCCGTGCGCTCCCGGTGCCGCTCCCCGCGCAGGATCTCCAGGTGGAGAGCCGCCAGCTCGGGTGACGGATCAGCGCCCAGCTCGCGGGCCAGCAGCCGCCGTACGTCGTCGAACACCGCCAGCGCCTCCGCCTGCCGGCCGGCCGCGTGCAGGGCCCGCATCAGCAGCCCGCGCGGCCGCTCGCGCAGCGGGTGTGCGGTGACGAGCTCGCGCAGCGCGGCCACCGGGTTGCCCTCGGGCAGGGCCAGCTCAGCCTCCAGCAGGTCCTCCGTGGCGGCGAGCCGCAGCTCCTCCAGCCGCAGCGCCTGAGGGGCGGCGAACGGCGCGCCGGCCACGTCGGCCAGAGCCGGTCCCCGCCACAGGTCCAGCGCCTCCCCGAGCACGCCGGCGGCCGGGGATGGCCTGCCCGCGGCCAGCAGCCGCCGTCCTTCCCTGGAGAGCCGTTCGAAGCGGTGGGCGTCCACGTCGTCGGGCGAGATCGCCAGCCGGTAGCCGGACCCGTGGAACTCGATCAGCCCGGCAGGCAGGCGTCGCCTGAGGCGGGAGACCTGCGCCTGGACGGCGTTGGCGGCGCCGGCGGGCGGCCGGTCGCCGTACTGGCCGTCGATGAGGCGCTCGACGCTGACGAGCCGGCCCGCGTCGAGCAGCAGCAGCGCGAGCAGGGCACGGGAGCGGGGACCGCCGGCGGCGACCTCGCCGCCGTCCGGCGCACGCACCACGAGCGGGCCCAGGATGCCGAACCGCACGAGTCCGATTGTCTCCCCTCGCCTGGCCGGCCGGGCCACCGCCACCGCGCGACCCGCGAGCACGTACGCGCGTGCCTACCGCGCGACGGGCTCCTTCGGCTGCTCGGGGGCCGGCAGGTCGAGGCTGTCGCGGAGCTTGACCGGCTTGAGGAGGAGGGCGGCGATCACGCCGACCACGGCGATGGCCGCCGAGAACAGGAAGATGTGGCCGGTGGCGTCGCCGTAAGCGGTGCTCACGATGGTTCTGAACGGCTCGGGCAGCGCCTGGACGTCGAGCGTGCTCGTCCCGCCGGCTGCCTTGGCCGGGTCGATGCCCGCCTTGACCAGGCCCTCGTTGATGCCGGCCATGACCCGGTTGGCCAGGACGGCGCCGAGCACGGACACGCCGATGGTGCCGCCGAGCGAGCGGAAGAACGTGATCGCGCCGCTAGCCGCCCCCAGCTCGCTGAGGGGGACGGTGTTCTGGATCGCCAGGACGAGGTTCTGCATCGACATGCCGACCCCGGCGCCGACCAGCACCATCGCGGCGGCGATGAGGAGCAGCGGGGTCTGGTGGTCGATCGTGGACAGCACGACGAATCCGCCGGTGAGCACGATCGAGCCGACCACGATGTACGGCTTGACGTTGCCGCTCCTGGACACCATGCGCCCGCTGATGGTCGAGGAGACCAGCACGCCGAGCATCATCGGGATCGTGAGCAGGCCCGCCTCGGTCGGGCTGTATCCGCGGCCGGTCTGGAAATACTGGCCGAGGAAGACCGAGCCGCCGAACATGGCCATGCCGACCGCGAGGCTGGCGACGATGGCCAGCGCGGGGGTGCGCCGGCGTACGACGTGCAGCGGCACGACCGGCTCCTTGACCACCGACTCGACCCAGGTGGCCGCGACCAGCAGCAGCACGCCGCCGCCGGCCATCGCGGCGGTCTGCCAGGAGAGCCACGCGAACGAGTTGTCCACGAAGGTGACCCAGATGAGCAGGACGCTGACGCCGGCGGCGATCAGGGTGGCGCCCACGTAATCGATCTTGACGTCGGGGCGGCGTACGGAGACGACGTGCAGCGTCTTGTGCAGCATGAAGAAGGCGATCACGGTGAACGGCACGGCGATGAAGAAGCACCACCGCCAGCCCAGCCAGGAGGTGTCGGCGATCAGGCCGCCGAGCAGCGGTCCGGCCACGGTGGCGACGGCCATGACGCCGCCGAGGTAGCCGTTGTACTTGCCGCGGTCCCTCGGGCTGATCATCGCCGCGATCACGACCTGCACCAGCACCTGGAGGGCGCCCATGCCCAGGCCCTGGAGCGCGCGGAAGGCGATCAGCTGGGCGGTGTCCTGGGCGAATCCGCAGGCCAGTGAGCTGACCATGAAGATCACGATGGAGGCTTGGAGCAGCAGCTTCTTGCTGAACAGGTCGGCGAGCTTCCCCCAGATCGGCGTGGACGCCGTGGACGCGAGCAGCGACGCGGTCACGACCCACGTGTACTGCGACTGGGTGCCCTTGAGCGCGCCGACGATCTGCGGCAGCGCCACCGACACGATCGTTGCGCTGATCATGGCGACGAACAACACGAGCAGCAGCCCGCTGAGGGCCTCCATGATCTGCCGGTGCGTCATCGGTTCCGGAGCCGGAGCCGTGGGTGCGCTCACGCGCGACCTCCCCTAAGGTCTCGGGTAAATAGATGCCGAGTGAGCAACTTTTCTCATTGAGCATATATTCCCGGCCGGTAGAGTGAGCGCATCATGGAGACCACGGTGGGGCTGCGCGAGCGCAAGAAGGCCGCGACGCGGCAGGCCGTGCACGAGGCCGCGCTGCGGCTCGTGGTCGAGCACGGGCTCGACCACGTCACCGTCGAGTCGATCGCTGACGCGGCCAACATCTCGCGCCGCACCTTCTCCAACTACTTCGCGGGCAAGGAAGACGCGGTGCTCTACGGGGAGGAGCAGCGTTTCCGCACCCTCGTACGGAAGGTCCGCGCCCAGCCGCCCGCCCTCCGGGCCTGGCCGGCGCTGCGTGGCGCGACCGAGGAGCTCTACCAGGAGATGGGCGAGCCCGAGCGGGAGTGGGCGCAGCGCACCCGGCTGGCCCGGCAACACCCGTCGCTGCTGGCCCGCCAGCTCGCCAACCACGCCGCCCTCGAACGCGACCTGTCGGACGCGCTCGCCGAGCGGGACAGCGGCATGTCGCCCCGCGTGATGGCGGCGGCCTTCCTGGTGGGGCTGCGCGTCGCCGCGAACCTGTGGAGCGAGGAGCAGGAGTCCCGCATGCTCATCGACGTGATGAACGAAACCCTCGACCAGATCGCCCGGCCCTTCACCTGATCGCCAGGGAGGGAGAGCGCCGCGGGCCATCGCGCGTTGCTCGGCCGCGGCTCCCCACTCCTCGACGACCTCGGGGCGCGGGCGTGCGACTCGAGCGGGTACGCGCCGTCGAGGCGCCCGGCGTCACCCGCCTCACGTACCGAAGGGACTAGTGCGGGCACCACCACCGGTTCTCGCCCGAGCGCCCGTGTGCGCGGGCCGCGCCGCCGATTCACTGGTCGGCATGACGATCACACGGATGGTTCCCGGCCGCTGGGTGGAGGGCACAGGGGCGGTGCTCGGGCCGCTGCTGCTCATCGCGGGAGCGCTCACCCGGATCGGCGAGGACGACTTCTTCCCCGGCCAGCTCGCCGCCCACGCCGCCGATCCGGGGCGGATGGCCGTGTCCTACGCCCTGTCCACCGCCGGCGTGGTGCTGCTGTGGCCGGCGGCCACCGCGCTGGCCGGGCGGATCGCCGCCACGCACCCGGGCTGGGCCCGGTGGGGGGCCACGCTGGTCGTCCTCGGGCTGTTCGGGCGGGTCTTCCACGCCGGAGTGAGCCACCTGGCCTTCCAGATGGTGGACGAGCTCGGGCTGGAGGCGGCGCAGCGGGCGATCGCGGACACGTACGGCGCGTTCCACGTCTTCAAGGCGGTCAGCGTCTGCATCGTGGCCGGCTGGATCGTGCTCGCCGTCGGCGCCCACCGTTCCAAGGCGTTCGGCTCCGGCGCGTACGGCGTCGTCAGCTGCGTCGCGCTGGCGCTCGGGCACGCGCTGCCGCTGGGCGTGCTGAAGGGCGCCAGCGATCCGATCTCGCTGGCCGCCCTGGCCGGGCTCGCCGTCGCCCTGGTGCCCCTCGGCGTCGGCGTGCTGAAGGACGGGCCGGCTCCCCGATGGTGGGCCGTCGCCCTCACCGTCGCGCTGGTGCCGGGCGCGTACGTCCTCGGGATGTACGGCTGAGCACCCCCACGCCAAGGGTCAGGGCGGGGCGGGGCCGGTGCTGCCGCGCGTCACGAGCCCGGTCGCCGGCGCCGGCACGTGGCGCGGCTCGCCGCCGTCGAGCAGCTCGAACAGCAGGCGTACGGCCTGCGCGCCGAGCGCGTCCACGTCGCGGCTCAGCACGGTGAGCGCCGGCCGTACGGCCTGGCAGAGCGGGAAGTCGTCGCCCGCGACGAGGGACAGCTCGCCCGGCACGGCCAGGCCCATCTCGCCGGCCACGCTCAGCCCGGCGACCGCCATCACGTCGTTGTCGTAGACGATGGCCGTCGGCCGCGGCGTCGAGCTGAGCACGCGCCTGGTCACCTGCGCGCCCGCCTCGCCGGTGCGGTCGGTGGGGATGAGCGTGCAGGCCATGCCCGCCCGCTCGCAGGCGGCGGCGAAGAGCCCGGCCCGGCGCGCGGCGGGCAGCAGGCCGGCGGGCCCGCACACCCGCGCCACCCGCCGGTGGCCGAGCGCGGCGAGGTGGCCGGCGACCAGCTCGGCGCCGGCGGCCGGATCGGACCAGAGGTGCGTCAGCCCGTCGGGGCCGCTCGGCTCGCCGAGGATCACGGAGGGCAGGCCCATGGACGCCAGGGCGCCCGGGCGCGGGTCGTCGAGGGTGAGGTCGGAGACGATGACGCCGTCGACGCGGCGCTCACCGTGCCAGCGGCGGTAGACGTCCAGCTCGTCGTCGTGGCCGGTGACGAACTGCAGCACGAGCCCGAACCCGCGGCCCGCCAGCTCGGCCTGGATGCCGCTGATGAGCCGGCGGTGGAAGGTCTCGACGGACAGGCCGGGGGACGGGCGCGACACCGTCAGCCCGATGGCGTGCGCCGCCGCGCCGTGCAGGGCCTGCGCGGGGACGCTGGGGTTGAAGCCGATCTCGGCGGCGATGCGCAGGATGCGCTCGCGCACGGCCTCGGACACTCCGGGACGGCCGTTGATGGCGTAGGAGACGGCCACCCGGGAGACTCCGGCGCGGCGGGCGATGTCGCTCATGGTCGCCTGCCGCCCCATCAAACCTCCACCCGCTGGTCTACCGACATGGTAGGGGCGGCCCGCCGTCAGCGGGACGGTGGCGCGGTGCCGCCCCGGGGCGGCCCGCCGTCAATGGGATGGTGGTGCGGTGCTGCCCCGGGGAGTGAGGTGGGCCGGCTCGTCGTGCACGTCGCCGGGCCTGTCGCCGGTGCCTTCGTCGGCGCCGGAGTCGTCCATGGCGGCCAGCAGCAGCCGGGCCGCGTGCACGCCGTAGGCGCCGATGTCGCGGGTGAGCGCGGTCAGCGGCGGGTGCAGCAGGTGGCAGATGGGCGAGTCGTCCCAGGCCACGATGGACAGGTCGGCGGGCACCGTCAGACCCAGCTCCTGGGCGACGGTCAGGCCCGCGATGGCCATGATGTCGTTGTCGTAGATCAGCGCGGTGGGCCGGTCGTCCGCGCCGAGGAGCCGCCTGGTGACCTCGGCGCCGTGCTCGGCGCTGTAGTCGGTCGGCACGGTCACCGCGCTCACCCCGAGCCGCGCGCAGACGCCGGCGAACGCCTCGGTGCGGATCGCGGTGTGCGCCAGCTCGGAGATGCCGCTGACCCGCGCGATCCTGCGGTGGCCGAGCGCAGCCAGATATTCCACGGCCTCCACCATGGACACCCCGTCGTCGGACCAGATGCTGGCCAGCCCGCCCGCGGCCGACGGCGGGCCGATGACCACGGCGGGCAGGCCCAGCTCGCGCAGCGCGCTCACCCGCTCGTCGTGCACCCGCACGTCGCAGACGAGCACGCCGCCGACCCGGCTCTCGCTCCACCAGCGGCGGTAGAAGCCGATCTCCTCCTCCTGGTGCGCCACCATCTGGAGCAACAGCGCGTAGGAGCGGGTGGACAGCTCCGCCTCCAGGCCGCTGATCAGCTCCATGAAGAACGGCTCGACCCCGAGCGTGGCCGGCGGGCGCGGCAGGGCCAGGCCCACGACCTTCGCGGAGGCGCCGGCGAGGGCGCGGGCGGCGCTGTTGGCGCGGAACCCGAGCCGGTCGGCGATGGCCAGGATGCGCTGCCGGGTCTGCGGCGAGACGCCCGGCTGCCCGTTCAGCGCGTAGGAGACGGCCCCCTTGGACACGCCCGCCTCCTTGGCGATGTCCGCGATGGTCGGTCGCTTCACGGCTGGCCTCCCGGGGGTGACTTTCACGGTTCACCGATCGTACGGGCCGGGCGGCCTGCTGTCGCGGGTGATGAGCGGACCGGATCGCCACCCCGCAGATGGAGGGAGACGGCGTTGACGGTCATCGAGGGCCCACGTAGAGTCTGGCTCGCTTACTCGGTTTAGTTCCCAGCGTCAGGAGAACACGTGTACCGTCCGCTGCACGACGGCTGGACCCTCCGCCCGGACGGCGACTCCCCGGTGGGAACCGCCGCCCTGCCGGCAACCGTGCCGGGCAGCGTGCACATCGACCTGCTCGCCGCGGGCCTGATCGACGACCCCTACCTCGACGACAACGAGACGCGGCTGGGCTGGATCGGGCGTACGGACTGGGTCTACGAGACGTCCTTCGACTGGAGCGACGGCGGTCACGAGCGGGCCGACCTGGTGTGCGAAGGGCTCGACACGATCGCCACCGTACGCCTCAACGGCCACGAGGTCGGCGCCACCGCCAACATGCACAGGTCCTACCGGTTCGCCGTGCGCGACCTGCTGCGCGACGGCGCCAACACGCTCCAGGTGTCCTTCCGCGCCCCCTACGCCTACGCCGAGGAGCAGCGCGCGCGGCACGGCGAGCGTCCAGGGCCCTATGACGAGCCGTACGCGTTCATCAGGAAGATGGCCTGCAACTTCGGCTGGGACTGGGGGCCCACGCTGGTGACCAGCGGCATCTGGCGGCCCGTCGGCCTGCACTGCTGGTCCGGCGCGCGCCTGGCCGAGGTCCGCCCGCTCGTGCGCGGCGACGGCGTGGACGTGCACGTACGCGTCGACCGCACCGGCGACGCGCCGGTCACCGTCACCGCCGACGTGGCGGGCGTGCGCGCCGAGGCCAAGCTGGCCCAGGGCGAGAGCCAGGCCGTGCTCCGCCTCGACGTGCCCGGCGCCGAACGGTGGTGGCCGCGCGGCCACGGCGCCCAGCCCCTCTACCCGCTCACCGTGCGCGCCGGCTCCGACCGGTGGCGGCGCGAGATCGGCTTCCGCACGGTCGAGCTCGACGAGGACGCCTTCCGCCTGATCGTCAACGGCCGGCCGGTTTTCGTGCGCGGCTTCAACTGGATCCCCGACGACTGCTTCCCCGCCAGGACGACCATGGAGAGCCTCGCGGAGCGCTTCGACCAGGCCGCCGCCACCGGCGCCAACGCGCTGCGGGTGTGGGGCGGCGGCGTCTACGAGTCGGAGGACTTCTACACCCTGGCCGACCGCATGGGCCTGCTCGTCTGGCAGGACTTCACGTTCGCCTGCTCGGCCTACCCCGAGGAGGAGCCGTTCCGCTCCGAGGTCGAGGCCGAGGCGCGGGAGAACGTCGCCAGGCTGGCCGCCCATCCCAGCCTGGTGTTGTGGTGCGGCAACAACGAGAACATCGAGGGCCACCAGCACTGGGACTGGCACGAGCCGCTGGCCGGCCGGAGCTGGGGCGCCGGGTTCTACTACGACCTGCTGCCCGGCATCGTGGCCGAGCTCGACCCGACGCGGCCGTACTGGCCGGGCAGCCCCTACTCGGGTACGCCCGACCGCGACGTGCGCGACCCCTCGACCGGCACCGTGCACATCTGGACCGTGTGGGGGCAGGGCCGCGACTACACGCACTACGCCTCCTACAGGCCGCGGTTCGTGGCCGAGTTCGGCTACCAGGGCCCGCCCGCCTACGCCACGCTGCGGGCCGCCGTCTCCGACGAGCCGCTCGCGCCCGGCTCGGCCGGCGTCATGCACCACCAGAAGGCGGTCGACGGCAACGCCAAGCTGCTGTCCGGGCTCGGCGACCACCTGCCGCGGCCCGCCAACTTCGACGACTGGCACTATTACACGCAGCTCAACCAGGCCCGCGCGATGGCGTTCGGGATCGAGCGGTTCCGCTCGCTCATGCCGTACTGCATGGGCACCGTGGTGTGGCAGCTCAACGACTGCTGGCCGGTGACGTCCTGGGCCGCCGTGGACGGCGCGGGCCGCAGGAAGCCCCTCTGGTACGCCCTGCGCCGCGCCTACGCCGACCGGCTCATCACCCGGCGGGACGGCGAGATCGTGCTGGTCAACGACACCGACGAGGAGTGGGCGGGCACGCTGGGGCTGGCCCTGCGCGACCTGGCGGGAAGGGTGCTCGCGGCGCGCGGGGAGCCCGTCGCCGTGCCCGTCGCGGTGCCCCCTCGCGCCACGCTGCGCGTCACACCGCCCGAGGACCCGGCCGCCGGGCTGCTCACCGCGGAGCTCGGCGGCGAGCGCGCCGTTTTCGTGTTCGCCGAGGATCCGGCCGCCGGCTACCCGCCGGCCGAGTTCACCGCCACGGTCGAGCCGGAGCCGGGCGGCGTGGCGGTCACCGTCACCGCCGCGACCATCCTGCGCGAGCTGGCGCTCTTCCCCGACCGGCTCGACCCGGCGGCGGCCGTGGACGACCAGCTGGTCACGCTCCTGCCGGGGGAGAGCGTCACCTTCCACGTCACCACCGAACGCGACCTGGACCCGGCGGCGCTGACCTCCTATCCGGTGCTGCGCTGCGTCAACGAGCCGCGTCCTTCATCGGCCTAGCGGGGTGCGGGTGAGCGCGCGCTTGAGGATCTTGCCCGTGGGGCTCAACGGCAGCTCGTCCACGAACGACAACCGCCGGGGGTATTTGTAGGCGGCCACCCGTTCCTTCACGAAGTCGCGCAGTTCCTCGCGGGTCACCGGTGCGCGCAGGGCGACCGCCGCCTCGATCTCCTCGCCGAGCTCCGGGTGCGGCACGCCGTACACGGCCGCCTGGCGCACGGCAGGGTGCTCGTACAGGACCTCTTCGACCTCGCGCGGGTAGACCGTGTAGCCGCCGCGGATGATCACGTCGCGGCGGCGGTCGACCAGGAAGAAGTAGCCGTCCTCGTCGACCCGGCCGAGGTCGCCGGTGTGGAACCAGCCGTCGCGGATGGCCTCGGCCGTGCCGGCGGGGTCGTTCCAGTAGCCCTTCATCACGTTGGGGCCCCGGACGACGACCTCGCCGATCTCGCCCGGCGGGGTCTCGGCGCCGTCCTCGTCGACGATCTTCATCTCGACGTCCCTGATGGGCCAGCCGATCGAGCCGGGCCTGCGGTGGTGGCCGCCGCGGTTCGTCGCGGCCACCGGGGAGGTCTCGCTGAGGCCGTACCCCTCGATGATTTCGCAGCCGAACCGCGCCTCGTAGGCCCGCAGCACGTCCAGTGGCAGCGCCGCCCCGCCGGACGCGCAGACCCGCAACATCGACAGGTCGGAGGCGCCCGGGTGGTCGAGCAGCGCGATGAACATGGTCGGCACGCCCTGGAAGACCGTCACGCCGTCGCGCCTGATGACCTCCAGCGCGCGTCCCGCCTCGAAGCGGCGCAGCAGCGTCAGCCGCGCGCCCGCCTGCACGGTCGCGTTGAGCGAGCAGGTCTGGCCGAACGTGTGGTAGAGCGGCAGCGCTCCGAGCACCACGTCGTCCACGCCGAGCGCGTGCATGCGGGCCACGGTCGCGGCGTTGCCCGCCAGGTTCGCGTGGGAGAGCTCGATGCCCTTCGGCCGCCCGGTGGTGCCGGAGGTGTAGTGGATGACCGCGGTGTCGTCGTCCCGCGTGGCGGCGACGTCGCGGTCGGGCGCCACCTGGCGCAGCAGCCTGCGGAACTCCTCGGGGACGACGAAGAAGCAGTCGGCCTTCGTGCCCGCCGACCCCGCCTCCGCCGTCTCCGCGAACGCGTGCCAGGCGATCAGCAGCCGCGCCCCGCAGTCGCCCAGGTAAGCCGCGATCTCCCGCCGCTTCAGCAGCGGGTCGAGCGGCACCACCACGGCCCCGACCCGCAGGACCCCGTAGTAGACCACGCCGAACTCGGGCACGTTCGGCAACATGATCGCGACCCGGTCGCCGGGACCGATCCCGCGGCAGCGCAACAGCCCCGCGAGCCGGGCGCTCAGCTCTCCGAGCGCTCCATAGGTGAGCTCCGCCTCGTCCAGCGTGAGAACCGCTCTGCCACCGAGCCGCTCGGCGGCGGTGAGGAGCCGGTCAGCGAGGTTCATGGAAAGACCGTACGTCCGCTCTCCCACGCCCCTCATTGGTCGCGGTGGCCAGTCTTTCCCGGCCGGAATTGGTCGGCAAAGAGTCCTGGAGAGCGATCGCGACGAGCAGGTCGACGAGATCGTTGATGGAGCGCAGGCTCCGTCCCGTGCGCTCCTGGATCCGGCGCATGCGGTATTGGGCGGTGTTGGGATGGATCTGTAACCGCTCGGCCGCGGCCCGCAGGTTGAGGTCGGCGGCGGCGAACGCCCTGATCGTGGCCGTGAGCACGCCGCCGCGCGCGCGGTCCTCCGACAGCAGCGCCGTGATGCGCGGATCGACCAGGTGACGGGCGGTGTCGTCGGCCTTCAGCGCCAGATACTGGAACGGCGTGATCCGCGGCAGCGCGGCCACGCCGCCCTCCTCCGGCACGAAGTCCAGCACCGCCCTGGCCTCCTGGTAGGCCTGCGGGATCTGCGCAGGGCCCGCCGCCACGGTGCTGATGCCCATGGCCAGCCTGATGCCCTCGGCCGCCAGGCTCTCCAGCACCTCCTGCAGCCGGTCGCACAACCCTCCAGGATCGGCGCCGGGGCCGAGCACGGGGATCGCCACGATCTCCGACTGGCGCACGACCGACAGCGTACGGGTGCCGTTGCCGCCGGTCCTGGCGATCGCCGCGCAGGCCGCGTGGCGCGCGTCGGCGCCCCGGTCGGGGCCCGTCGTCACCGCCGACGGCGACCCGACCAGCACCGCGATCACGACGAGCAGCGGCGTGTGCGCCGCCAGGCCGTGCGCCTGCGCCGCGGCCAGCTCCCTGCCCCGCGTCGGCACGCCGCCCACCAGCAGCGTCTCCAGCAGGTCACGGCTCTCGCGGACCGCCTCGGCGGCGGCGTACTGCTGGAACTCCATGTACGCGTTAGCCGCGTGCGTGCTGGCGAAGTCGCAGTAACGCATCAGCGGGGAAGCCAGCGACAGCGCCGCCTCGCGCCCGGCCGGCGTGTGCCCGGCCCGGTCGACCACCGACTGCCAGAACACCTGCTGCCCGACCCGGAACGCGTTGATGTAGTCGGCCAGCGCCACCCCCGCCCTGGCCCGGCGCATCGCCGCCCGCCGGGTGAAGGCGATGTCCTCGAACGTGACCGTGCGCTCCTCCAGCAGCACGGCCAGCTTGGCGCGGTAGTGCTTGACCACCTGGTCGCGCACGTCCGCGTGGAAGTCGGGGCCCTGCGCCGCGTAGGCGGGGATCTCGTCCCGCATGGTGGCGACCGCGGCGGCGGCCAGGGACTGGAGGTCGCCGAGCAGTTCGGAAAGGATGCGCGCGCGTTGTGCGCGGACCGCCTCCGCACCAGTGAGCGTTTCCGTGCTGGAACCACTGGACATGCCGGGATGATCCATGGCCATCGGCGGGCGGTCAACGGGTCGTAACCGGTATGAGACCCACGCTGTGCTCAGAGGACAACTCGCCTGAGACATCTTGGGTCACCGTGCCCAATGCGGCCCTTCACGGCCGGATCCTACGCTGAGCCCAACTTCAGAACATTGTTCTCCAGGAGGCCGGATGCTGGAGGTACACGATCTTACCGTTCGCTTCGGGGGCATCACGGCGCTGGACGGCGTGGGCTTCGACGTGGGGCGCGGCGAGATGGTGGGGCTCATCGGGCCGAACGGCGCCGGCAAGACCACCCTGTTCAACTGCCTGACCCGGCGGTACGCCCCCGGCTCGGGGACGATCACGTACGAGGGCGGCGACCTGACGGCCGTGGCCCCGCACGCGATCGCCGGGCTCGGCATCGCCAGGACGTTCCAGAACCTGGGCCTGTTCCCGCGCCTGTCCGTACGCGACAACGTGCTCGTCGGCGCGCACCACCGGGGCCGGGCCGGCTTCCTGTCGGCCGGGCTGCGCCTGCCGGGCGTGCGCCGCGAGGAGCGCACGCTGCTCGCCGACGCGGACGGGGTGCTGGAGCGGCTCGGCCTGACCGGGGTCGCCGGGCATCCGGCGACCGGGCTGCCGTTCGGCACGCTCAAGCGGGTCGAGCTGGCCCGCGCGCTCGTCGGCCGGCCCCGGCTGCTGCTCCTCGACGAGCCGGTGAACGGCCTCAACGCGGCCGAGGTCGAGGAGTTCGCGACCACGCTGAACGCGCTCCGCGCCGAACACGACCTGACCGTCATCGTGGTCGAGCACCACATGGGGTTCGTCATGGGGATCTGCGAGCGGATCGTCTGCCTGGACTTCGGCCGCAAGATCGCCGAAGGGCCGCCCGCCGAGGTGCAGCGGGATCCCGGCGTCATCGAGGCCTACCTGGGGACGGCGCCATGACGGATCTGGTGGTGGAGGAGCTGACGGCCGGATACGGCGACGCCCGCGTGCTGCACGGCGTGAGCCTGACCGTCGGCCAAGGGGAGATCTGCGCGATACTCGGGCCCAACGGCGCGGGCAAGACCACGCTGCTCCGGGCGCTGTCCGGCATGATCAGGGCGCGCGGCACGGTCACGCTGGGCGGCGCCGACCTGACCGGGCGCTCGCCCGACACGCTCGCCCGGCAGGGCATCGCCCACGTCCCCGAAGGGCGCGGCACGTTCATGCCGCTCACCGTCGAGGAGAACCTGCGGCTCGGGGCCTACGTCCGCAGGCGCGGGGCCGACGTGGAGGCCGACCTCGACCGCATCCACACCTATTTCCCGGTGCTGAAGACCCGGCTCAAGCAGGCCGCGGGCAGCCTCAGCGGGGGCGAGCAGCAGATGCTGGCCATCGGCCGGGCCCTGATGTCGCGCCCCCGGCTGCTGCTGCTCGACGAGCCGTCGCTCGGCCTGGCCCCGCTGGTCACCCGGGAGTTGTTCCGCATCGTCCAGGCCATCAACGCAGAGGAGCGAACCACCGTGGTCGTCGTCGAGCAGAACGCCCATCTCGCCCTCGGCATCGCCCAGCAGGCGCACGTCCTGGAGACCGGGCGGATCGTCCTGTCGGGCACGGCCGAGGAGATCAGGGCCGACGAGCAGGTCGCGCAGTCCTACCTCGGGTACCGGGTGTAGCCGATGGCCGGATTCCTGCAACAGCTCGTCCAGGGGCTCGGCGCGGGCGCCATCTACGCCAGCCTGGCGCTGGCCCTCGTGCTGATCTACCAGTTCACCGGCATCGTGAACTTCGCCCAGGGCGAGCTGGCCATGTTCTCCACCTACATCGCCTGGCAGCTCACGGCCGCCGGGCTGCCGTTCTGGCTGGCGCTGGTGACCACGCTGGCGGTGTCGTTCGCGGGCGGGATGCTCATCGAACGGGTGATCATCCGGCCCGTCGAGGGCGCACCCGAACTGACCCTGGTGATCGTCACCGTGGGACTGTTCATCTTCGTCAACGCCGCCGCCGGATGGATCTGGACGTTCCTCATCAAGGACTTCCCGAACCCGTTCCCCGCCGGCGCGCTGGAGGCGGGCGGGATCAGCGTGAGCTTCTCCACGCTCGGCGTGCTGGCCGTCGTGGGCGTCGTCATGGGGCTGCTGTACGTGCTCTTCCGGCACACCAAGATCGGGCTGGGGATGCGGGCGGTGGCCACCAACCCCGAGTCCGCGCGGCTGGTCGGCATCCGGGTGGGCTGGACGCTCGCGCTCGGGTGGGGGCTCGCCTCGACCGTCGGCGCGGTGTCGGGGGTGCTCGTGGCGCCGCTGCTGTTCCTCGAGCCCAACATGATGGGCGGCGTCCTCATCTACGCGTTCGCGGCGGCGACGCTCGGCGGGTTCGACAGCCCGATGGGCGCGGTCGCGGGCGGTCTGATCGTCGGCGTCGCGGAGACGCTCGCCGGGGCGTACGTCGGGTTCATCGGATCCGACCTCAAGGTGGGCGTGCCGCTGGTGATCATCCTCGGCGTCCTGCTGCTGCGGCCCCAGGGCCTGTTCGGGCGAGCGGTGGTGGAGCGGGCATGAGCAATCCCACGGAGACGAACGCGGCCCAGGCGCGGACCGCGGCGCCGCCCCCGCCTCCCGCGCCGCCGCCCGCGGAGTGGTGGCGGTCGGCGCGCTGGCGGTGGGGCGCGGCCGCGCTGCTCGCCGCGGCCGCCTGCTACGCGCCGTTCCAGCTGGTGCCGTTCCACGTCTTCCAGCTCACGATGGTGCTGATCTACGCGGTAGCGCTGCTCGGGCTGAACCTGCTGGTCGGACACGCCGGGCAGATCTCGCTCGGCCACGGCGCGTTCTTCGCCGTCGGCGCGTACACCGCCGCCATCCTGCTCGAACACTGGGCCCTGCCGTACCCGCTGACCCTGCCCGTCGCGGCCGGGGCGGCGTTCCTGCTCGGCCTGGCGTTCGGGGTGCCGGCCATGCGGCTGCGCGGCCTCTATCTGGCGCTCGTGACGCTCGCCATCGCGATCTTCCTCGTCCCCCTGCTCAAACGGTTCGAGGACCTGACCGGCGGCTCGATGGGGCTGACCCTCGCCAAGCCCGCGCCGCCCGCGTGGAGCGGGCTGGCCGAGGACCAGTGGCTGTACTTCCTCACCCTGGCCGTCGCCGTCGCCGCGTTCCTGCTCTGCGCCGGCCTGCTGCGCTCGCGCGTCGGCCGGGCGCTGCACGCCATCAGGGACAACGAGGGCGCGGCCGAGGTCATGGGCGTGCGGCTGTCGGTCCACAAGACGCTCGCCTTCGCCTGGAGCGCCATGTTCGCCGGGACGGCCGGCTGCGTCTACACGTGGGTGATCGGGTTCGTCTCGCCCGACTCGTTCACCGTCAACCTGTCGATCACGCTGCTGGCCGGCCTGGTCGTCGGCGGGCTCGGCTCGCTGTCGGGGCCCGTGCTCGGGGGCTTGTTCGTGATGTTCGTGCCCGGCCTCGCGCAGGACATCAACGACGCCGCGCCCGGCGTCATCTTCGGCCTGCTGATCATCGCGGTGATGTACGTCGCCCCGACGGGGCTGGCCGGGCTGGCCGGGCGCTTGATCAGGAAGATTCCCCGGAAGGAGTAAGAGGGATGCGAGTATCTGCGATCGGCTGTACGGCGCTGCTCGTGCTCGCCGTCGCCGCATGCGGGGGACGGGACCAGGGCGGTGCCACCGGCACGGCCACGTCGGGCGGCCAGTGCCAGGGGCAGCAGACGACCGGCATCACCGACACGAGCATCAAGCTGGGCGGCATCTACCCGCTGTCCGGCCCCGCCTCCGCCTACGGGGACATCCCCAAGGGCATCAAGGCGTATTTCGACTACATCAACGCCGAGAAGAACGGCATCGGCGGGCGCAAGGTCGAGTTCGTCGTCCGCGACGACGGCTACCAGCCGCCGAAGGCCGTCGAGGAGGCCCGCAGGCTGGTCGAGCAGGAGCAGGTGTTCGCCCTGTTCCAGACGCTCGGCACGCCGTCGACCACGGCGACCTGGGACTACGCCAACCAGCGCAAGGTGCCGCAGATCTTCGTCGCCACGGGCGCGTCCAAGTGGGGCGCCGACACCCAGCACCCGTGGACCATCGGCTGGCAGCCCAACTACATCTCCGAGGCCCGCGTCTACGCCCAATACCTCAAGCAGGAGAAGCCGGACGCCAAGGTCGCCGTCCTCTACCAGAACGACGACTTCGGCGAGGACCTGCTCGGCGGCTTCAAGCGGGCCATCGAGGGCACCCAGGTCAAGGTCGTGGCCGAGCAGAGCTACGAGGTGACCGACCCGAGCGTCGACCCGCAGATGCGCAACCTCGCCCAGTCGAAGGCCGACGTGTTCCTGAACGTCACGACGCCCAAGTTCGGCTCGCAGGCGCTGGCCGCCGACGCCAAGAACACCAAGTGGAACCCGCTGCACATCGTCAACAACGTCGCCGCCTCGATCACCGTGCTCAAGCCCGTCGGCTTCGAGAACGTCCAGGGCGTCGTGTCCAGCACGTACTACAAGGACCCGAACGACCCGACGTGGCAGGACGACGCGGAGATGAAGCTCTACAAGCAGAAGATGGAGCAGTACGCGCCGGCCGCCGACCCGAACGTGCCGTACCACACCTTCGGCTGGGCCGTGGCCAGCAGCTTTCACAAGGCCATGGAGGCGGCCGCCTGCCCGACCCGCGAGGGGCTGCGTGACTCCGTGCGCAACATGAAGGGGATCGCGGTCGACATGCTGCTGCCCGGCGTGACGATGAACACCGCGCAGGGCGACGGGTTCCCGATCGAGTCGATGCAGCTCATGGAGTTCAAGGGCGAGCGGTGGGAGCTGTTCGGCGAGGTGATCGACACGCGCAAGGAGTTCGGGCCCTTGACCAGCTGACCCGTCAGGTCGCGGCGACGATCCTGCCCGCCGCGACCAGCCGGTCGACCGCCTCGGAGACGGCCTCGAGCGCGGTGTGGCGGGGCCGATGGCCCAGCAGCCGCGCGGCCTTCTCCATGCTGCAGTGCGGGCTGTGCGCGATGTGGTCGTACGTCACCCGGGCGTCGTCCTCCGTCACCGTGCCGCGCCACTGCTCCCACGGAAGGTACGTCAGGCGCGCCTCCCGCCCGAACCAGCCCGCCACCGCCTCGGCGTAGCCGCGCAACGTCACGGCGGTGGCGGCCACGGAGTGGAAGCTCTCGCCCCTGGCGGCGGCAGGGCTCGCCATGGCGTCCATGAACAGCCGCGCCACGTCGTCGGCGTGCACGTGCTGGACGGTCTCCATGCCCAGGTTGGGCAGCGCCAGCTCGCCGCCGTCGGCCAGCGTCTGGAAGACGGCCGGGTTGACGTTGCCCGCCGGGTTGACCGGCACCCATCCCGGTCCGGTGATGTGGCCGGGATGGATGACCGTGGCGGGGAAACCGTCACGGTGCGCACGGTCGAGCAGATAGGCCTCGATGGCGGCCTTCTGCCGGCCGTACTCGGCGATCGGCCGGCGCGGCCGGTCCTCGGTCGTCGGCACCCGCGTGCTGGGGCCGTGCACCCAGATCGTCCCGCAGTGCAGGAACTGCCGCACCCGCCCGGCCAGCGCCTGCGCGAGGTGCCTGGCGCTCGCCTCCGTGAAGCAGATCAGGTCGATGACGACGTCGCCGCCGAGCTCCGCGACGCGCCCTCCGAACGAGCCGTCGGCCTCCTCCGCCGTCCGGTCGGCGGTGACCTGCTCGACCCGCCGCCAGGCGGCGTGCGGCGTGTAGGGCTCCCGTTTGCCCCGGCTCACGGCGACCACGTCGTGGCCCGCGTCGACGAGCCGGGGAATGAGATATGTGCCGATGTGCCCGCTGCCGCCGATCACCACTACGCGCATGCGCACAGCGTAGACCTCCGGCCGGTCACCATTGCCGGGAGCGGTCCGGATACTCTCCTGATGTCCAGTTTCGGAGGTTAAGGCTTGTCGGGGGTTGTCGCGGCGTTCGTCGCTCTGGTGTCCGTTGCCGTGCTCGGTTACCTCGTCGGCTGGGGCGGGCTCCTGCGGGCCAGCGACGAACTGGTCCTGTCGCGGCTGGCGTTCTTCGTGGCCACGCCCGCGCTGATGTTCGTCACCGTGTCGCGGGCGGATCTGGGCTCGCTGTTCTCGCCGGTGCTGCTGACCCAGATCGTCGCCGTGGCATGCGTGCAGCTCGCGTACGTGCTGGTGGCGCGGGCGGTCTGGCGCAGGGACCGGCGCGAGTCGACGATCGGCGCGCTCGCCGCGTCCTACGTCAACGCGGGAAACCTGGGCATCCCCATCTCGATCTACGTGCTCGGCGACGGCGCGCTCGTCGCGCCCATCCTGCTCTTCCAGATCCTCGTGCTCACCCCGGTCTCCTTCCTCGTCCTCGACAAGGGGGCCAGGTCGGCCCGGGCGGTGCTGCTGCTCCCGCTGCGCAACCCCCTCACCGTCGCCTCGCTGCTCGGGCTGGCGTTCGCGCTGACCGGGACCTCGCTGCCGGTCACCTTCATGCGCCCGATCGAGCTGCTCGGCGGCGCGGCCGTGCCCGTCGCGCTGCTCGCCTACGGCCTCAGCCTGTACGGCTCCCAGCGCGCGCCCGCGGCCCCCGAGGGCGGCGGCGTCGGGAAGGAGGTCTTCCTGGTGATCCTGCTCAAGGCGTTCGTCCAGCCGGGCATCGCCTACCTGACCGCCCGCCTCGCCCTCGGGCTGGAGGGCGGTGACCTGCTGGCGGCCACCCTGTTCGCCGCGCTGCCCACGGCGCAGAACATCTACGTGTACGCGGTCACGTACGACACCGGGCGGCGGCTCGCCCGCAGCGCCGTGCTGCTGACCACGGGGCTGTCCATCCCGATCATGACGGCGATCGGCGCGGCGCTGGGCTGACCCGTCCACGGTCACCCGGGCGCGGGCTCACGCGGGGCCGCAGCGCTCGCGCAGGGTCGCGACGCCGTCGCCGTCGAGTTCGTCGCAGTGGGCGCCGCGGCCGGTCATCGCCATCACCAGCGCCAGCGTGGTGCCGGAGACGAGCGGGCCCGAGCCGGTCGCGAAGGGACCGTCGGTCGCGGCCAGCCGCAGGCCGCCGATCCGCCCCTTGGCGAGCACGACGAGATCGGAGCCCTGGTAGTAGCGCGCGAGGGGGGTGAGCGTACCGATCGGGTGGTCGCGGCGGATGCCCAGCGGCCGCCGGATGTCCTCCCCGTGCACGACCGTCTCGCCGAGCATCGCGATGGCGGGGAGCGGCGGCGAGGTCGTGCTCGTGACGGCGCGCCGGAAGCCGTCGAGCGTGTCCTTCGGGGTCGCGCCCAGGTGCTCGGCCAGCCGCATGGCCACCTGCTTGTCGAAGTCGAACCTGCAGCGGATCACGCCCGCCAGCCACCGCAGGGCCGTGAGGCTCGCCCCGGACGTGAGATGGGCGAGCACCTCGCGCACGGTCAGCCCGGCACACAACGACGGCGTCGCCCACTGCTCGTCGGTCAGATCCGCCAGGTCCGCCGCGAGGGCCGCCCGCTCGGCGTGGATCAGCGGCCAGACGTCTTTGCCCTGCGGACGGACGTGCTCTGTCATCTGCGGTGCTCTCCTGTCATGGGTGCGGCTCAGCCGGAGACCGGCTCGTACGGAGGGAAGATTCCGGGACGCGGACGAATCATCGCTTACCAGGAAAAACATCGGCCATCGCCTGACCGTCACTTGAGGGCAAAAGGGATCTTAGGTGTGAAACACATATTTCACCGCCGGACGTGGGGAGAACATTTACGTATATGCGTAAGATCGCTCTGGAGGGCGCCCGCGGGGGTTGTTACGGTTCTCGCGATACCGCGACTATCCAGGGGGTTTCATGGGCGAGTCCTCGACGGTTCCGCTGCACATGCGGCGGGTGGAGTTCGATCCCGCGCCGGAGCTGACGGCCGCGCGCGACGACGAGCGGGTCAAGCGCATCACGACGACGTTCGGCGACGAAGCCTGGCTCGTGACCCGCTACGCGGACGTACGCGAGGTGCTGGGCGACTCCGAGCGGTTCAAGATCGCCCCGCAGGGCATCGCACGGCTGCCCGGCTCGCCGAAGATGACCGAGGAGCAGCGGGCCAAGGTGCGCGCGGGCAACCTGCTCGGCGTCGACCCGCCCGAGCACACCCGGCTGCGCAGGATGCTCACCGCCGAGTTCACCATCCGCCGCATGCGCCGGCTCGAACCGCGGATCAAGCGCATCGTGGACGACCACCTCGACGCCATGGAGGCCGCCGGCGCGCCCGCCGACCTGGTGTCGTCGTTCGCGCTGCCGATCCCGTCGCTGGTGATCTGCGAGCTGCTCGGCGTCCCGTACGAGGACCGCGAGACCTTCCAGCACCGCACCAGCAGGATGCTGGACATGACGGTGCCGGGCGAGGAGCGGCTGCGCATGCAGTTCGAGCAGCGCGCCTACATGGAGCAGCTGGTCGCCCGCATCCAGGCCGACCCCGGCGACGAACTGCTCGGCATGCTGGTCCGCGAGCACCCCGACGACCTGACGACCGACGAGCTCGTCGGCATCGGCGGCCTGCTGCTGTTCGCCGGGCACGAGACCACCTCCAACATGCTCTCCCTCGGCACGCTCGCCCTGCTGCGCCATCCCGATCAGCTCGAGCTGCTGCGCAAGGAGCCCGAGCGCATCGACGCCGCCGTCGAGGAGCTGCTGCGCTGGCTCAGCATCGTGCACTCCGGGACCACCAAGATCACGACGACCGAGGTCCGGATCGGCGGCCAGACCATCGGGCCGGGCCAGCTGGTGATCTGCTCGCTGCCCGCCGCCAACCGCGACCCCGAGCTCATGTCCGACGCCGACACGTTCGACATCACGCGCGGCGCCCCCGGCCACCTCGCCTTCGGCCACGGCGTGCACCACTGCCTCGGCGCCCCGCTGGCCCGCATGGAGATGCGCATCGCCTTCCCCGCCCTGCTCCAGCGCTTCCCCGAGCTGCGCGTCGCCGACTCGGGCACGAACTTCCGCTCCTTCAGCGTCGTGTACGGCATGACTGCGCTGGAGGTCACCTGGTAGGCGGCCCTTCACCGGCCATAGGAAAATGTCGGCCCGGCCGGATACCGTGCAAGCGTCATGTCCCAGGACGTCACGGCGCACGAGCTGATCGGCAGGGAGCACCCCGCCGCGCTGCTGCGTGCCGAGATCTCCAGGGCGATCGGCAGCCACGGCGGCCTGGTGCTGGTCACCGGCGAGGCGGGCATCGGCAAGACCACGCTCGTCACCAGCGCGGCGGGCGAGGCCAGACGCCAGGGGGCGCTGGTCGTCGGCGGCGCCTGCTGGGATTCCGCGAGCGCGCCCGGCTACTGGCCGTGGGTCCAGGTCATCAGGGCGCTGCGGCGGGTCGCCGAGCCGCAGGAGTGGGCGGCGGCCGAGGAGGCCGCCGGCGGCAGCCTGGCCGCGCTGCTCGGCGAGGCGCCGGGCAGCGAGACCCCTGACGGCTTCCGGCTCTACGACGCGGTCACCTCCGCCCTGGTCGCGCTGACCCAGCGGCGCCCTGTGGTGATCGTCATCGACGACCTCCACGTGGCCGACCCGGCCTCGCTGCGGCTGCTGGAGTTCGCGGCGCAGCAGACGTGGTTCGAGCGGCTGCTGCTGATCGGCACCTACCGCGACGCCGAGGTCGAGCCGGTCGACCATCCGCTGCGCGACCTGCTGTCGCCGCTCGTCGCCAGGGCCACCACCATCACGCTGACCGGGCTCGACCTGGCGGGTGTCCAGTCGCTCATGGCCCGCACCGCCGGCCACGAGCCGCCGGCCGACCTCGCCGCGGAGGTCCACCTGCGCACCGGCGGCAACCCGTTCTTCATCGAGCAGACCGCCCGGCTGTGGCGCAGCGGCGGCTCGGTCGGCGCCGTCGCGCCAGGCGTGCGCGACGCGCTGCTGCGCCGGCTGTCGCTGCTGCCCCGGCCCGTGTCCGAGCTGCTGCCCGCCGCGGCCGTGCTCGGTAACGAGTTCCACCGCCAGGTGCTCGCCGCCGTCGCCGCCGCCCCCGTGGCCCACATTGACCGGCTGCTGGAGCTGGCCGTCGTGGCCAGGCTCGTGGTGACCAAGGGCGGCGGCGTGTTCGCGTTCGCCCACGACCTGGTGCGCGAGACGCTCTACGACTCGCTCGAAGACCCGCGCGACCTGCACGGCGCGGTCGTCGCCGCCCTCGACGGCGCGCCCGGCCTGGCGGGCAGGCTGCTCCCGAGCGACCGGGCGAGGCACGCCTGGCTCGCCGGCGACCGCGTCGACGCGGAGCGGGCGATCGACCTCACGCTCGCCGCCGCCCGCGACGCGAGGAGCCGGCTGGCGGGCGAGGAGCAGCTCGGCCACCTGCGCCGGGCCTATGACCTGAGCGCCGCGGCCGATCCGCGCAGGCGCACCATGATCGCCCTCGACCTGGGCAAAGAGCTCGCCCACCTCGGCGAGCGCGACGCGGCCCGGCGGCTCTTCGACGAGGCCGCCGCCCTCGCCCGCGACCTCGACGACCCCGAGCTGCCCGCCCGCGTCGCGCTCACGTTCCACTCCCACTACGGCCTCGACCAGGCCCTCGACCTGCTCAGAGCGGCACACGCCAGGCTCGTCGGCGGCTCGGTCCCCGACGAGCGGCTCGCCCTCGACCTGGTCTTCCACCTCGCCTCCCACGCCAGGCAGGGCGGCGACGACGAGGCGCTGACGTTCAGCCTGTGGGCCCAGCACGACATCATCTGGGGCCCCGGCACGGCGGGAGAGCGGGTGGCGCTGACCGGCGAGCTGATCGGCGTGGCCCGGCGCACCAACGACCCCGAGCTCGAGCACTTCGCCACCGCGCTGCGCTGGGTCGCCATGATCGAGCAGGGCGACCCCCGCTACCTCGACCATTTCCACGACTACGCCGCGCGGAGCCGGCGCAGCGGGCAGTCCAACCTCGCCATGACCGCCGACATCGACACCGCCATCATCGCGGCCCTCGCCGGCCGCTTCGCCGAAGCCGAGGCGCTGCTGCCCGAGATCCGGGCGGTGTCCCACCACGAGCACTTCGCGTCCATGCTCAACCACCACCTCTGGGCGCTCCTGTCGCTGCAGGGCCGCGTCGCGGAGCAGCAGCGCGTGCTCCGCGACCTCAGAGGCGGCGAGCACCCGTGCGTCGCGGTGCTGGAGGCGCTGACCGCCCTGCAGGCCGGCGACCTCGACCTGGCGCTTCGCCACTACGCCGACGGCGAGCCGCGCCAGCGCATGGCCAGGCCGCTGTGGCTGCGCTTCCAGGCGCAGATCGCCGCGGCCACCTGCGATCCCGCGCTGTGCGCGCAGGCCAGGGCCGCGCTGGAGCCGCACAGGGGGCGATGGGCCGTGTCGCTGTTCGGCTGGGACATCAGCGGGCCCTACGATCTCTGGCTGGCCATGGTCGACGCCGCGGAGGGGCGGTGGGGCGCCGCCGTCGAGGGGTTCACGGCAGCATGGCGCTCCGCCGACCTGATGCGGGCGCGGCCATGGTCCATCCTCGCCCGCGCCCACCTGGCCGAGACCCTCCTGGCGAGGGCCGCGCCCGGCGACGCCGGCACGGCTCGCGACCTGCTCGACGCGGTGCGCGAGGAGGCCGCCGAGCTGGGCATGCACCACGCC
>NZ_SMKO01000016.1 GCF_004348685.1 Nonomuraea deserti
TCACGTGATCGTCCAGATGCACATAGAGTGCGGTCAGAAGGGCGTCCAAGTCAGTCTTCACACACCGACCATGGACGCCCTTCGTCACGCCCGCAGCCGATCACCGAATTTCACATCAGCGATCTAGCGGGGGCCGTCCGGGTTCACGGGGCCGAGCGCGGCCAGATCGAGCCGTACCACCACAGAACGCCTCCCATGATCACCAGTCCGCCCGCCGTGGCCAGCTTGGCCATGAGGTCCACGGGTGGACCTGTGAAGGGGAGGCGGTCGAGGTGGTGGCCCCAGGGGCAGTCGTTCTCGATGTCGGTCGAGTCGATCAGCGTGTCGGGGTGGTGCTCCGCGACCGAGTACGCCTCGATCTCGGCGCGGCTGCCCTTCCCTACCCGGACGTGCTTGACGACCGTCTTGCGCGCCGGGATCGAGCCGCTCGCCACGGTCCTGCCGTCGGCCCGCAGGTCGTACCGTGCGAGCTGGCGGGTCACGTTGCGGAGCGTGACGGTCGCCCGGCCGGAGCGGCATGCCACGTCGTCGACCGTCATCGTGAACGGGTCTCCCGGATCCAGCCGCGGCCAGGCCCAGGCGGTGGCCGGGAGGAGCAGTGCCACGGTCATGGGCAGCGTGGCCAGGACGACACGAGTACCGATACGCATGCGCTCCCCCCGGAGTGTGATCTTTGCTACGTAAGGTGCCCAAGTAGCCACGAAAAGTAACATCGACTCACGAGGGGAGCGCACGCCCCCGGATACACGCCATGATGGATGTATGGCGGAAGCGATCTACGTCGGCGGGTTGTTGGTGGCGACGCCGCTCCTCGACGACCCCAACTTCCGGCGTAGCGTCGTGCTGATCCTCGAACACGACCACGACGGGGGCACTCTGGGCGTGGTGCTCAACAGGCCGAGCGACATCTCGGTGACGCAGGTGCTGCCCGTGTGGGATCCGCTGGTGACGGGGCCTCCGGTGCTCTTCGAGGGCGGGCCCGTGCAGACCGACAGCGCGCTCGCGCTGGCGGCGGTCCCGAGCGGCGAGGAGCCGCTCGGCTGGCGCAGGCTGCACGCCGGCACCCCCGCCGTCTCCCGGCTGGGCACGGTCGATCTGGACGCGCCGCCCGAGATCCTGCAGGGGGAGATCGCGCAGATGCGCATCTTCGCGGGGTACGCGGGGTGGACGTCGGGCCAGCTGGAGAGCGAGATCGCCGAAGGTGCCTGGTATGTCGTCGACTCGGAGGTCGGCGACACCTTCTACGCCGATCCGGGCTCGCTCTGGCGGCACGTGCTGCGGCGCCAGCACGGCGAGCTGGCCTTCGTGGCGACCTGCCCGGACGATCCGACGATGAACTGAGCCCGCAGCCGGAGCTCGCGCCTCAGAGGTCCCACCCCGGCCGCAGCGAGCGCTCGGCCAGCTCGATCGTCTCCGCCATGCGGCCGGTGATCTCCGGCACCGAGCCGTCGCGGCGCGGGCACTCGAAGCCGACGCGCATCGCCGACATCGCGAACGCGACGATCAGATGGGAGAGCTGGTCGGTGTCGGCGTCGACACCCCTGTGGGCGGCGACCAGCTCTGCGAGGCGGCGCTCGGTGCCGGCGCCCCTGGCCACCGACTGGCCGATCAGCTGCGGATTCTCGTCGAGGATCCGGCGGAGTTTGAGGAACCTCTGGTGCTCGTCCTCCGTTGAGCCTTCCATGTCGCTCAGCACCGCTCGCACCGCGTGCATGAGCGCCGTGAACGGCGGCTCGCCCTGCGGGCGAAGGCGCAGGGTCTCCACCATGAGCTGCTCGCCGTGGTCGTGGAACCACAGCACCAGGTGGTCCTTGCTGGTGAAGTAGCGGAAGAAGGTGCGGGGGGAGATCTCGACGGCCCCCGCGATCTGCTCGACGGTGGTCGACTCGTATCCTTGTTCGAGAAACAGGTCGAGCGCCGCGTCGAGGATCGCCAGGCGCGTCCTCTCCTTCTTGCGTTCACGCAGACTCACAGCGGTCACTCCCTCGAAACCTTTCTGTCATAGTGTGCCACAAGTCATACTCCGCCATCTGAAAGTCGGTTGTCAGAAGTCACCAGCTGACATAGATTGCTGAGGCTTGCGATATCTATGTCCCTACGTGGGGCTGTTTGTCATTCAAGGGGGTGTCATGGCTAACGCGAAGGCGGTCCACGCGCCGTCGTCGCCCGGCCCGGCCCGGACGGGGGCCGGCGGCAATCCGTGGCTGGTGCTGCTGGCGGTCAGCCTGGGCGTCATCATGGTGATGCTCGACGGCACGGTGGTGGGCATCGCCAACCCGGTCATCCAGGCCGACCTGAAGGCTTCGCTGTCGGACCTGCAGTGGGTGACCAGCGGCTATCTGCTGGCGCTGGCGGTGTTCCTGATCACCGCGGGCAAGCTCGGCGACCTGTTCGGGCACAAGCGCGTCTTTCTCATCGGTGTCGCCGGCTTCGCGATCACGTCCGTGGGCATCGGTCTCAGCGCCGAACTGGCCGACATCATTCCCGGCCTCTCGCCCGTCGGCGCGCTCATCGGTCTGCGGGTGCTGCAGGGCCTTTTCGGCGCGCTGCTCCAGCCCGCCGCCCTGGCGCTGCTGCGTGGAGCGTTCCCGGGGGAGAAGCTCAACCAGGCGATGGGAGCCTGGGGCGGCATCATCGGCCTGTCCAGCGCCGCAGGGCCGATCGTGGGCGGTGTGCTGGTCGAGAACGTGAGCTGGGAGTCGGTCTTCTTCATCAACGCGCCGGTCGGGATCATCGCCCTCGTCATGGGCGTCTTCCTGATCAAGGACAACCGCGCGCAGACGATGGCGCGGATCGACTGGCTCGGCGTGCTGCTGCTGTCGGGCGCGATGTTCTCGCTGGTGTGGACGATCATCAAGGCCCCCGACTGGGGCTGGGGCGACAGCACGACGCTGACCTTCCTGGGCGCGTTCGCGGTGCTGATCGCCGCGTTCATCTTCTGGCAGAACAGGGCGCAGAAGATCGGCAGGCAGCCGCTGGTCCCGCTGTCGCTGTTCAGGAACGTCTCGATCTCCATCGGCACCGTGCTGATGATGATGGTGGCGTTCGCGATGTTCGGCGCGATGTTCTTCCTGGGCTTCTTCTTCCAGGGTGTGCACGGTCTGACCCCGCTGGAGGCCGGCCTGCGCATGTTGCCGATGAGCGCCGGCATGATCGTCGCCTCACCGCTGGCGGGCATGGCGATCGGCAGGCTCGGTCCGAAGATCACGATGGCGGCCGGCCTGCTGATCACCGCGTTCGCCATGTTCCTCATGTCCCAGCTCAGCATCGACGCGTCGTTCCTCGCGAGCGCCATCCCGTTCGTGCTGCTGGCCTTCGGCATGTCGCCGGTCTTCGTGGGCGCCACGGAGATCATCGTGGGCAACGCGCCGCTCGAGCTGAGCGGTGTCGCGGGCGGCGTCCAGCAGTCGGCCATGCAGGTCGGCGGCGCGCTGGGCACCGCGATCCTGGGCGCCGTGATGGCCGCCGAGATCTCCGGCACGCTGCCCGGCTACCTCGGTCCCGCTGCGCAGGCGATCCCGCCCGCGCAGATGACCGGGCTGGAGAAGGCGGCCGCCTTCGGCGCGGCCCCTCCCGGGGTGCCGCAGCCGATCGTCGACGCCGTGCACCACTCCTTCATGGACGGCATGCACCTCGCCTTCCTGGTGAGCACCGGCATCGCCGTGCTGACCGCCCTGCTGACGCTGTTCGTCAAGGCCGGGCGCAAGGCCGAGGGCGTGCAGGTCCATGTGGGCTGACCGGTTGGGCTGACCATGTGGGCTGACCGGGTGGGCTGACCTGCCCGCCGCCCGCGCCGGCGGCCCTCGCCTTCGCGGCGGGGGCCGTACCGCTGGGTGGAGGACGCGGTCGTGAGCGGGCATAAACTCTGTGGGGTGAGCAGCACGAAGATCCTCCCAGAGCAGGAGACCACGCCGCGGACCTCGCACGGCGACGGCGATCACGAGCGCTTCGCCCACTACGCGGACAAACACAAGATCACCGAGAGCATGGTGACGGGCACGCCCATCCGCGCCCTGTGCGGCAAAATCTGGGTGCCCAGCCGTGACCCCAAGAAATACCCGGTTTGCCCGGAGTGCAAAGAGATCTACGAGGGCCTTCCCTCCGGTGGCGGCGAGGGCGACGACAAGCAGTGAGTGTTGCTGAGCGGTAATCCTCCGTAAAACAGCTACGGTCTGTAGCCATATCGGTTCATTCCGTAGTGGAGGTTTTATGGCTCGGCGTGCGACGGCCGCCTCGTTGGCATGCCTGCTGGCGGTCTGGTTCGCCCCGCCGCTGGGGGCCGGCGCCGCCCACGCGGCCGGTTGCGGCCGCCATGCGCCGGAGGAGCCCTGGCCGCGCTCGCCCCAGCCGGGAGACGTGGCCAAGGTCCGGTCCGAGCTCGCCCGCCGCCTGGCCGGCGTCACGCCGCCGACCCAGTTCACAGTGCCCACCGTGGTGCACGTCATCACGCGGCCTGACCGCCAGGTCTCCGACCAGGCGGTCGAAGCGCAGATCGACGTGCTCAACTCCGCGTACGCCGGCCGCTTCGGCGGCGTGGACACCGGCGTGCAGTTCCGGCTCGACGCCATCACGGTCAGGGAGAACGCCGCCTGGTTCGGCGACCCGGTCGGTAACGAGCGCGCCATGAAGAGCGCGCTGCACCAGGGCGGTCCCGGCACGCTCAACCTCTACATCGCCCAGCTCAGCGAGCACATGCTGGGCTTCGCCAGCTACCCCTACTGGTACACCGACGCACCCGTGCTCGACGGCGTGGTCATCGACTGGCGCGGCCTGCCCGGGGGCGCGATGACCAACTACAACCGCGGCTTCACCGGCGTCCACGAGATCGGCCACTGGCTCGGGCTGTTCCACACCTTCGAGAACGGCTGCAAGGAGCCCGGCGACGGCATCGACGACACCCCCGCCCAGGCCAAGCCGACCAAGGGCTGTCCCGAGCGCGCCGACTCCTGCGCGAAGGCGGGCCTCGACCCCGTGCACAACTTCATGGACTACGCCCACGACCGCTGCATGTCGGAGTTCACTCAGGGCCAGGCCAAGCGGATGCACGAGATGTGGGCGGCATACCGGCAGGCGGCGCCGGGCGCGATCCGACGCTGACTACGATGTCCTGGTGACAGCACCAAAGGCACTCGACACTCCCTACCAGCCGCCGCGGATCTTCGGCCCGCGCTACCGCACCGCGACCCTCGGCATCCTCCTCGTGGTCACGTTGGTCGCTTTCGAGGGCATGTCGGTCGGCGTCGCCATGCCTGCCATCGCCGACGAACTCGACGCGCTCGACCTGTACGGCATCAGCTTCTCGGCCTTCCTGATCGCCAGCCTGTTCGCCAACGTGGTGGCCGGCCTCTGGTCGGACCGGCGCGGCTACCCCCTCCCGTTCGTGACGGGAGTGGTGCTGTTCGTCATCGGGATGGCGCTGGCCGGGGCGTCGTCGTCGGCGACGATGTTCCTCGTGGCGCGGGTCGTGCAGGGGCTGGGGGCGGGAGTCACCATCGTGGCGCTGTACGTGATGATCGCCCGGGTCTATCCCGTGGAGTCGCGGCCCAAGGCGTTCGCCGCCCTCTCCGCGGCCTGGGTGGTGCCCGCCATGGTGGGCCCGGCCGTGGCCGGATTCGTGGCGGAGAACTGGGGCTGGCGCTTCGTCTTCTACGGGATCATCCCGCTGGTGGTGCCCGCGCTGGTGATGCTCGTCCCGGCGCTGCGGCAGCCGTCCTCGCCGGGCGAGGCGCCGTCCCGCGGGCCGAGGTCGAGGCCGGTGGCCATGACGCTGGCCGCCACCGCCGCGGCCGCCGGTGCGGGGGTGCTGCTGCACGGCGTCGACCGGCTGCACCTGCATCCCGTCACGGGAGCCCTGGAGACGGCGGCCGGGCTGGCGTCCCTGGCGTACGGGCTGTTCCGGCTGCTGCCTCCCCGGGCGCTGCGGTTCGGGCGTGGACTGCCCACCACCGTGATGATGCGCGGCTTCTTCTCGGCCTCCTTCTTCGGCGTCAACTCCTTCATCCCGCTGGCGTTGCAGGAGGTGAAGGGCTTCGACCTGTCGAGCGCGGGCATCGCGCTGACCACGGGGGCGCTGGGCTGGTCCACTGGCTCCTACCTGCAGAGCAGGAAGGAAGGGCAGGCGCACCTACGGATCCGGCTGGGCACGGCGTGCATCGCCGTCGCGATCCTGCTCTGCCTGCTGGCCGTCCTGCCCGGGATGAGCGGATGGATCGCCGTGCCAGCCTGGATCATCGCCGGCTTCGGGATGGGGTTCGGCATGACCACGGTCAGCATCACGGCGCTGAAGCAGTCGCCGGTCAACGAGCAAGGGGCCAACTCGGCGTCGCTGTCGGTGACGGACATGCTGGGCTCGGCGCTCTCGGTCGGCGTCGGTGGCGCGCTGGTCAACGTGATCGGGCACTCCTCCACCGAGATCGCCACCGGGTTCGTCGTCATCTCGATCCTCATGGCCGCCATCGCGCTGAGCGGCACCGTGCTCGCCGGCCGCACCCGCTGAATTCCGCCTCACCTGTCACACCGGCAACGGATCGCCTGATCCTCGTCGCGAGGAGTGATAGGACAGCGGGACAAGGAGGTGTCATGGAGGGTGATCACCGTGTCTGGCCCCCGCAGACGGGTGCCCGGCATCGCCGTACCCCTCCTGAGGACCGTACTCCTCCTGAGGACGGCGCCCCTCCTGACCGCACCTCTCCTGAGGACCGCAGCTTCCCCGAGGACAGCAAGCCCGTGTGGGGCGCGCACCCCGACGGGAGGCCGCGGCGGGGCAGGAACCCCTTCGCGAGCGTCAGGGACACCAACGTCGACAAGGAACGCGCCCGTGAGCCCGCGGACCCCGCGCCGGAGAGTAACCGGGGGTCGGTCTCCGAGCCTGTTCGGGAGACGGGCTGGGGGTCCGCTTCCGAGCCTGGACAGGAGACGGGCTGGGGGTCTGCTTCCGAGACCGGACACGAGACGGGCTGGGAGTCCGTTTCCGAGACCGGACGCGGGATCGGCTGGGGGTCCGTTTCCGAGGTCCCGCACGAGACGGGCTGGGGAGACTTCCCAGGGCGTGATGACGGGCCGTCGCGGGGACGGCGGGAACGGTCCCATCCGCTGGACCTCGGCCCTGACCCGGAGGACGAGGAGGGGCCGTGGAACCCGCGGATCCGCCGGGCCCCCTACAACGGCCAGGACGACGGGCTCGGCGGCCGTGGCCGTGGGAGCGGTCCGTCGCCGGATGGCGAGTCCCTGCCCCCGTCGGCCCGCCTCTACGGCTCCCCGGCCGACCCGGGAGCGCGCGGGCGGGTGGGAGGCAGGAGGTGGCGCCGGTGGGCGGGCGTGCTGGTGGCGCTGCCGGCCGGGGCGGGATTGATCGTGGTGGTGGCCGTCGTGGTGCTGCGGTTCACCGCGCCGCCGGCGGAGACGGGCCGGCTGAGCGACTCCCTGGCGGGGGTGTCGGTGGCGCTGCCGCAGGGGTGGCGGGAAGGGCCGGTGCCGCCCGTGACCGGGTTCACCTCGGTCATCAGAAACGACGCCGGAGCACTCGTGATGGCCAGGCCGATGCCGCAGGTGAAGGACGTGGGAAAGGCCGCCAAGGAGGCGGCGGAGCTCTACTCCAGGCTCCTGCTCAAAGGGGACCGCGTGACCGTCGTCGAGGACAAGCGGCTTCCGGGTGGCCACACCCGGGCACTCCGGGCGGAATATCGGGACGTGGTCAACCGGCCGGCTTTCCTGCGAGTGATGCTGCTCACTCGCGGCGCCAGGGCCGTCCTGCTCGTCGGGCTGCTGCAGCCCGCCGACACCGATCGCAGGCAGGAACTCGACACGGTCATGACGAGTCTCCGGCCGGGATGAGAACCCGTCGCCCCTCTAACACGTGAGGATCACCTTGGCCAGAATCATCGGCTCACGGCACGTCTTGTCGGTGGGCCCGATTACTCTAGGGTCACTGTGAGAAAGCGAAGCACACCAACCCCAGAGGTGATGCGGTGAGCACCTTCGCCGCGTCCCACCTTTCGCCTTCCTATCCCGACCGAGCCGCATGGGGCACCGCCCCCAAGCTGCGCGCGTGGCAGCAGGAGGCGTTCGACCTCTACTTCAGGCGCGAGCCGCGCGACTTCCTCACCGTGGCGACCCCGGGCGCGGGCAAGACGACCTACGCCCTGCGCATCGCCAGCGAACTGCTCGCCAACGGGGTGATCAGAGCCGTCACCGTCGTGACGCCCACCGAGCACCTCAAGCGCCAGTGGGCCGACGCGGCCGGGCGGGTGGGCATCAACATCGACCCCGAGTTCAAGAACAGCCAGGGCGCCACGTCGCGCGACTACACCGGGGTCGCGGTGACCTACGCGCAGGTCGCCATGCACCCGGCGCTGCACCGGGCGCGCACCGAGGCGCGCAAGACCCTGGTGATCTTCGACGAGATCCACCACGCGGGCGACGCCAAGTCGTGGGGTGACGGCGTGCGCGAGGCGTTCGAGCCCGCCACACGGCGGCTCCAGCTCACCGGCACCCCGTTCAGGTCCGACGACAACCCCATCCCGTTCGTCGCCTACGAGGAGGACGCTGAGGGCTTCAAACGCAGCGTCGCCGACTACTCCTACGGCTACGGCCCCGCCCTCGACGACGGGGTCGTGCGGCCGGTCATCTTCCTGGCCTACTCCGGCGAGATGAAGTGGCGCACGCGGGCCGGCGACGAGATCGCCGCGACCCTGGGCACCCCGCTCACCAAGGACCAGCTCTCCCAGGCGTGGCGGGCCGCGCTCGACCCGAAGGGCGACTGGATCCGCCAGGTCATGCAGGCCGCCGACCGCCGTCTCACCGAGGTGCGCAGGGGCGTGCCCGACGCCGGCGGTCTGGTCATCGCCACCGATCACGAGACCGCCCGCGCCTACGCCCGCCACCTGCGCAACATCAGCGGCGAGGGCGCCACCGTGGTCCTCTCCGACGACCCCGGCGCGTCGAAGAAGATCAAGCAGTTCGCCGCGTCCGAGGACCGCTGGCTGGTGGCCGTGCGCATGGTGTCCGAGGGCGTCGACATCCCCCGCCTGTGCGTGGGCGTCTACGCCACCTCGACCTCGACCCCGCTCTTCTTCGCCCAGGCCGTGGGCCGGTTCGTCCGCGCCCGCAAGCGCGGCGAGACGGCGTCCGTCTTCCTCCCGTCGGTCCCCACGCTCATGGGCCTGGCCAACGAGATGGAGGCCGAGCGCGACCACGTCCTCAACAAGCGGCCGCCGGAGGACGGCCTCGACGACACCCTCCTCGAACAGGCCAACCGCGAGAAGGACAGCCCCGACGTCCTGGGCGACGAGCTGCCGTTCGAGACGATGCAGACGTCGGCCATGTTCGACCGGGTGCTGTTCGACGGGGGTGAGTTCGGCACGGGGGCCGAGCTCGGCTCGGCCGAGGAGGAAGACTTCATCGGCCTGCCCGGCCTGCTCGAGCCCGACCAGGTGGCCACGCTCCTGCGCAAGCGCCAGTCCGACCAGCAGGCCGCCAGGCGCAAGCAGACCGCCGACGAGCCGCGGCAGACCCTGGCGCCGCACGAGCAGATCGCCGAGCTGCGGCGCGAGCTCAACGGCCTGGTCGGCGCGTGGAACCACCGCACGGGCCAGCCGCACGGGGTCATCCACTCCGAACTGCGCCGCGCCTGCGGCGGCCCGCCGATCGCCCAGGCGACCGCCGAGCAGATCCAGGAGCGCATCGCCACCATCCGCCGCTGGGCCACCCAGCGGCGCTAGGCGCACCGGCCGGCCGGCTCGTCGCTCGATCGATGAGATGACCTCCCGTTGTGGTGGCGACGCCGCCTCCACCCGACGGTCGTTCCCCTCTGGCGGGCGGCTCAGCTGACGGGGGCGAGGCGCCTGACCATGATGCGGCAGCGCTCGGGCCGGAGCTCGTGCCGGCCGTCCGGGTGGTAGACGACCTCTGTCGTGGCGACCTGCCCGTACGGCCATTCGGTGTATCCGCGGCGCAGGTAGAGCCGCTGCGCGTCCTCGTTCTCCAGCCCGACGCCCAGGGCGACCCGTTCGTGGCCCAGGGCGGAGAGCCGGTCCTCGGCCGCCCACAACAGCTCGGTGCCGATGCCCTGCTTGCGCCGCCAGGGCACGACCTCCAGGTGGGTGAGCAGGGCCACGCCCGGTAGATGGGCGCGTAACTCGGGCTCCTCCGCGGGGGCCAGCCAGACGTACACGTCGCCCACGGGCTCCTGCCCGTCCCAGGCGACGAGCAGGAGTCCGTGGCCGGTGTCCTGCTTGCCCAGCCGGTCGGCGAAATAGGCCTCCTGGCCGAGGGACCGGACCATGGCAGGGAGGTCGGTATGGATGGCTTTGCGAATTTCAGGGGCCCCCACGGACCACAGATTCCCGGATGCCGCTCCGCTGAATCAACAGGCGTTTACCGGGATGCCCACCAGCGCAACGGCTTGGCTCCCGGTTTGACCACCCATTTCATGGCGTCCGCCACGCCTGATTCGAGCTGCGGGATCCCGGCCAGGTGGCCGGCCCAGCGATGGCGGTCCGCCTTCCAGGCCCGCAGGTAGGAGACGCAGAAATCCGGGGTGATCAGCTTGAGCCGGCCGAGCGCGGCGAGCAGTGACTCCTCCATGGCGGTGCGGTCGGTGGAGCCGGGCCGCAGCCTGACGCGGCGCAGCACGTCCTCGATGAACGCCCTGCGCCTGGCCAGGAAACCGGTCCAGTGCGCCGGCCGGGTCGCGGCCTCCCAGCTCGCCCCGTCGCCGTCGAGGAGCCAGTAGACGCCCTCCGCCAGCACGTCGCCGAGCTCCTGGTCACGGGCGCGGACGGGCCGGTCGAACGGGTTGTACGCGCGCTGGGTCACCATGCCCGTCACCGCGAGCCGGCGCAGCGACGTCTCGCCCAGCAGGTAGAACCAGTCCTCGTTGTAGATGTTCGGGAAGAACGACGGCCTGCGGGTGGTCTCGACGGCGAGGGCGCCGCCGCCCACGAACGAGTCCTGATCGCCGCCGGTCAGCCGATGCGCGTGGCACACCACAGAGTTGTCCGGATAACCGCCGATGTGCATGCCCACGGCGTCATAGCCGTCGAGCAGCGCCGCCGCCGCCGCGACCTCCTTGTGCCCTCCGACCACGATGTCGTCGTCCAGGAAGACGACACGCTGCCAGCCCATCAGGCGGGAGAGGAGCAGCCCGGTGTTGCGCTTGGCGCTGAGATCGGTCGCGCGGTGGAACGGCGTGCCCTTCACCAGGACGGAGGTCGCGAAGTCCGGCAGGTTGAGCCGGGCCGGGTCGTCGACGTCGATCACGACGTAGGCCACGCCGGTCGGCAGCAGGAGCGCCGCCGCTTCGTCCGGCCGGCTCCACCTGCGGCTGTGCAGGGTCACCAGCGGGCAGTCCAGTGCGACGGCCAGGCGGATCGCGTGGCCGAGCCAGCTCGGATGCCGGATCGTCGGTACGACGATCGCGTCGACGGTCCCGGACTCCGGGTGCTCGCGGTACAGGTCGACCAGGTGCCTGTGGGAGCCGTGATGGTGTTCCGTGCCGACCTGTGCTGTCTCATGTTCCATGGACGGGACCCGGCCATTCGTGTAGCCGGTACGAGGCGACCGTCCAGTCAGGTGTGACGGCGACGCGGCCCTGCACCCTGACCCTCGTGAGGATGCTGTACGCCTCGGCCTCGCGGAACCGGTCACGCAGATAGGCGGTGTTCCGGTCGCGGAAGCGTGCGTCCGTGAGCGCCCGCACAACGCCGTACACGCCTCGCGAGTGCATGCCGTTGCAGATGGTCAAGGTGTGGCTGGTGTTGTCCGGATTGACGCCACGGTAGAAGAAGCCGACGTCCTCGGTGAGCCGTAGGTCGTCGCCTGAGCCGCTGGTGACGGTGTAGTGCCTGTGCGTGTCGCCGCCCTCGTCGACCTCGAAGTACGGCCCCCTCTCGCCCTCCCAGTCGGGCACCTGCCGCACCGGGAGCTCGATCCGCGAGAGCATGTACGCGGTGACCTCGTTGTAGTCGACGCCGCCCAGGAGCACCACGTGGGTGGTGAGGTCGTCGGCGCGAAGGTCCTCCGTCGCGCGCAGCGTCACGAGGCTGTGCGGGTTGGAGGCTCTGACATGGCCCCACAGCTCGAACAGGGAGTCAAGGTCGGAGTATTTGTAGAGCTCGATGTAGTCGGGGCTCGACGGGTCCGCGTAGGTGATCTTCTCCCGCTCGTCTTGGGGGATCTGCGAGCAGATGATCGTGATCGGCTCGCCGTCGGGGAAGTGCCACGGCCCCTCATGAAGGGCGTCCGGCGCCGGGTCGGAGCTCTCGGCGCCCTGGAAGCGCAGCGCGTTCTTGCGCAGCCGGGTGAGCTCGTCGAGCAGTGCGCGGTGCTCCGCCAGCTCGTCGGCCGTCATGTCCGACAGCGGCAGCACGCGGGCGTGCCCGTTGGCCAGCGATCGCCGGGTGGCGAAGAACGCGGCGTACTTCTCGAGGCGGTGCAGGGGCGGGATCTTGATCAGGTGGGTCGACTCCCACGACGAGATCAGCGGGACGCTGACCCCGAACGCGTCGCGCAACTGCGCCTGGGTGACCCGCAGGCCGGGCCATCGGCTGTCGCGGAGCTCGCGCAGCCGGCGCGCCAGCGCGGTCCGCGCGGATTCGTCGCCGCTCATGCCAAGCCTCATTCAAGTGAACTTCAGTGAATATAGGCCCCGGCGGCGAAGTTGGTGAAGAAGTCGCAGCTAGGGCGCCACGATCAGGCTGCGTGCGCGAACGGATCGCACAAGGAGCACCAGTCTAGCCACAGGTCCGTGGCTGGCGGGAGTGAATGTGCGGGTTGAGAGTGGGTAAATCTCTGCGTGTAGAGATTCAGTGAATGAAAGCTGAAGTTTACTGAATAAAGGTGGAGGTGGTATCGCGGCCCGAGTCCCGTGAGCCGCACCAGGCCAAGAGCGGCATCCCACGCGGAAAACGAGCGCAGGCACCCCTGAGGCGACAGCGAAGGGTGCCCGCGATCCCGGATTTCTTGTCAGAGCGCGTCTCCGCACCAGGGAAACCTTCATGACGACACTAGCCCTCCACCTCTCGGTGGCCACGCCCATGTCATCCGACACCCGGACCATGTCCCTCTTCATGCTGGCGACCATGATCACGCTGACGCTGGCCGCGATCCGCGGGCTGATCAAGCGTACGCGCCTGGTCATGGTGATCAGCGGTACGAGCGCCCTGCTCGTGGTCCTCTCCGTCCTCGCCCTCGCCTACCTCATCACCTTCGGAGCGATCTGAGGCCGTCACCGCGCGCGGCGCACCGCGCCCCTGCGCTGCGCGCGTGCCGACCGCGCCGCCGCGGGCGCGATCACGCTGAGTGACTCTGTGTGTTTGGACACAGAGCAGTGACCTTCTGTTAGAAGCTCGACTCAAGCGGCAACAACCACGATTGCTGTCTTGGCATATGCAGAAGGACTTCGCCCATGTCGTCTGAGGCCACCGGTAGGTCGACGCTGATCGTCACTTCCGGCCTCTCTCGAAACGCCGTCATCATCAGACTCGAAGGCGAGCTCGACGTCAACGGGCTGCCGGTGCTGAGAGAGCACCTGCAGCGCGTGTGGGAGCTGCCCCCGAAACCGTTCCTGGTCATGGATCTGAGCGCGGTCTGGTTCTGCGACTCGATGGGCATGAACGAGCTCGTCGAGGTCCTGCAGCGCTGCGAGGCCAGGGACACCCGGCTGCTGCTCGGAGGGGTGCAGGGGGTGATGGAGCGGGTGCTGTCGATCACCGGGCTCCGGCACGCCTTCGAGGTCTTCGACCACACCGACGACGCCCTGCGGCTGACCCGGGACTGAGAATCTGTCGCCCGGGTGAAGATCTCTTACTCCCCGTATGAGATCGCTCCCGGCAGGCGTTGACCTTCACATGACCGTGGCGTCACCGCGTGAGTACCCTTCGTGATCGCCGGTGCCGCAGGGGCGCCGGGTTACCGTGGAAAGGTGCCTGAAGTGAGCCTGTACCTGCCCGAGGACGTCCTGAGCCGGGTCGCCGAGGCGGCCCGCGCGCACGAGATGTCCGAAGGGGACTACATCCGCGAAGCGGTCACACGCGCCCTCGCCGAGGAGGTCGTCGGCGAACGACCCCGTCCCCGACTCCCGCTGTTCGACAGCGGCGACCCGAGCTTTGCCGGAAGCGTCGATGACATCCTGGCGCAAGGGTTCGGAAGGGATGGGCTCGACTGATGCTCATCCTCGACACGAGTGGTGCACTCGCCGCCATCGACAAGGCCGCTAAGGAGCATCTGGCCGCCAAGAAGGTGCTCGAGAACGAGAGGGGGAGCATCGTGCTGTCGCCGTTCGTCCTCGGAGAGCTGGACTACATGCTCCTCAACAAGGTCGGTCTGCACGCCGAGCTCGACTACCTGCGGGAAGTCGGGAGGGGGACCTATGACCTCATCCCCATGACGCGACACGACGTCGAGCGGGCTGCGGACCTGGTCAACCGCTACGGCGACATGGCGGTGGGGCTGACGGACGCGTCCGTCGCGCTGCTGGCCGCGCGCTATCAGACGACCAGGGTGCTGACGCTCGATCAGCGGCACTTCCGGGCGATGAAGCCGCTCTGGGGCGACGCCTTCACGGTGCTCCCCGCCGACGCCAACTGATCAGCCCAGCACGGGCGTCCCGCGCAGGGCGGCGCCGGCGGCCTTCATCTCCGCCAGCGCCGCCTCCGTGGTCGCCGGTGCCACGCCGGCCGTGAGGTCGAGCAGCACCCGCACCTCCAGCCCATGTCCGAGCGCGTCGAGTGCGGTGGCGCGCACGCAGTGGTCGGTGGCGATGCCCGCCACGTCGACCTGGCGCACCCCGCGTTCCTCGAGCCACTCCAGCAGCGGCACCCCGTCGCGCGAGGCGCCCTCGAACCCGCTGTACGCCGCGTCGTAGGCGCCCTTGCTGAACACCTCGTCCACTTCCGACAGGTCGAGGGCCCGGTGGAAGTCGGCGCCGGGCGTGCCGGCGACGCAGTGGGCGGGCCAGGTGGAGGCGTAGTCGGGGGTGTCGGAGAAGTGCTCGCCGGGCGAGATGTGGTGGTCGCGGGTGGCCACCACGTGGTCGTAGGGGTGGTCGGCCACGTGACGGGTGATCGCCCCCGCCACCTGCGAGCCGCCGGTGACGGCCAGGCTGCCGCCCTCGCAGAAGTCATTCTGCACGTCGACGATGATCAGCGCGCTGCCCATATGCGCCACGATACGTCAGGCGAATTCGGTGGGGATCGCCGCATAGCCTCTGCCGAGGTGGAGGGCGTCCAGGGGGAGTGTGGTGACGGCCTTGGCGTGGCGTTCGCGGGCTGCCGACAGGGGCTCCCCGCCGACGACCTCGCCGTCGCGTACCAGCTCGTGCAGCAGGGGGATGCCGCCTTCTGGGGCGAGTCCGCCGGTCGTGATCAGCTCGGTGTCGCAGTGGCCCGTCTCGTCGAGGAGCCGGTACGCCTCCTTGCGGCCCCCGCGCGACGGCTTGCCCACCGAGCGTTTGGCCACGGCCTCCAGCTTGCCGGTGGCCGTCTCCCGCGCCACCAGCTTGTACACCAGCGCCGCCGTGGGCACTCCCGACCCGGTCACGAGGGAGGTGCCGACGCCGTAGCCGTCCACCGGGGCGGCGGCGAGGGCGGCGATGGCGTACTCGTCGAGGTCGGAGGTGACGAGGATGCGGGTGTTGAACGCCCCGAGCGCGTCCAGTTGCTCGCGCACCTCCTGCGCGGCCGCCGCCAGGTCGCCGGAGTCGATGCGGACCGCACCGAGCTTGGGCCCGGCCAGGTCGACGGCCGTGCGCACCGCCTCGGCCACGTCGTACGTGTCGACCAGCAGCGTCGTCTCCGGCCCGAGCGAGGCGATCTGGGCCTCGAACGCGTCGCGCTCCGAGTCGTGCAGCAGGGTGAACGCGTGCGCCGCCGTGCCGGCCGTGGGGACCCCGTACACGCGTCCGGCCATCAGGTTGGAGGTCGAGGCGAACCCGGCGATGTACGCGGCCCGCGCGGAGGCCACCGCGGCGCTTTCGTGCGTGCGGCGCGAGCCCATCTCGATGAGGGGGCGCTTGCCCGCGGCGTTGACCATGCGGGACGCGGCGGAGGCGATGGCGCAGTCGTGGTTGAGGATGGACAGCGCGATCGTCTCCAGGAGCACGGCCTCGGCGAAGGTGCCCTCCACGATCATGATGGGGGAGGCGGGGAAGTAGAGTTCGCCCTCGCGATAGCCGTAGATGTTCCCCGAGAACCGGTAATCGGCGAGAAACGCCAGAGTGGACTCATCGACGACCCGGCGCTCGCGCAGGTAGGTGAGTTCTTCGTCACCGAAGCGGAAGCGTTCAAGCTCGTCCAGGACACGTCCCGTCCCGGCGACAACCCCGTAACGCCGCCCACCTGGCAGGTGTCTGGCGAACACCTCGAAGACGGCGCGCCTGTGCGCCGCGCCGCTCCGCAGGGCCGCCTGCAGCATCGTCAGCTCATAGTGATCTGTGAGCAACGCAGTGCTCATGGACATTGTCACGAGTCGAAGACTACGGCCCAGATAGGGCAGACTCGGGGATGTGGGTAGCACCGCTCCAATCGCCGTTGAGCGTCCGTCATCGGACGTCCGACCCGATCTGCCTTGGGTGACCATCGTCTGGAACGACCCGGTCAACCTCATGTCCTACGTGACCTATGTCTTCCAAACGGTCTTCGGCTATACCAGGGAGAAGGCCGAGAAACTCATGCTGGACGTCCACCACAAGGGCAAGGCCGTCGTGTCCAGTGGCACGCGTGAAGAGATGGAACGCGATGTGCAGATTCTCCACTCCTACGGCCTGTGGGCGACGGTCCAGCCGGATTCGGTCAAGTGAGGCGGCACGGGTGAGTTCGGGGTTCAAGCCGGGCAAGAACGGCGGCGTCATCGCGGTCTTCGAGGCCGCGGAGGTCTCGCTGCTGCGCTCGCTCGTGTCGATGATGCTCGGCATCGTCTCTCCGGGGCAGACGAGCGACGATCCGCTGGAGCGGGCGCTCGGGATCGGTGACACGGCGGTGCCGTCCGATCCGGTGCTGGCCAGGTTGTTCCCGTCGGCGTACGAGGACGAGAAGGACTCCGCCGAGTTCCGCCGCTACACCGAGGCGACGCTGCGCGACGGCAAGCGGGCCGACGCGCAGACCGTCTTCGACACCGCCGCGTCGGGTCACGCCGAGCTCACGGCCGAGCAGGCCCAGGCGTGGCTGCGCTCGCTCAACGACGTGCGCCTGACGCTCGGCATCAAGCTCGACGTGACCGAGGAGGTTCACGACGAGATCGCGATGATGTCGGAAGACGATCCCCGCTACCCGGCCTACGTCACCTACGACTGGCTGACCTACCTGCAGGACAGCCTGGTCCGGGCCCTCTGGTAACTTCCGGGGCATGCTGTCGATCTCGCAGGAACTCGCGGACAAGATCGTCGCGCATGCCCGCGCCGATCACCCCGACGAGGCGTGTGGCGTCATCGCGGGCCGGGGCGGCGTGCCCGAGCGGTTCATCCCGATGGAGAACGCCGAGCGTTCGCCGACCTTCTACCGCTTCGACTCGATGGAGCAGTTCAGGGTCTGGAAGGAGATGGACGAGCGCGACGAGGAGCCCGTCGTGATCTACCACTCCCACACCGCCACCGAGGCCTACCCGTCGCGCACCGACGTGTCCTACGCCTCCGAGCCGAACGCCCACTACGTCCTGGTCTCCACCAAGGACGACACCGAGGTGGAGTTCCGCTCCTACCGCATCCTCGAAGGTGTCATCACCGAGGAAGAGGTAAGGTTCATCCCATGATGGTCCGGCAGGTGCAGAGCTTCCTCTTCGCGCACACCCCGGCTGTCGTCGTCTACGACTGTCCGTGAGCGATCCGCTGCGCGGGCTGCCGTCACGGCCCTGACGGGCACGGCGGTCCGGCGAGCGGATCTCCTGGTGGAACTTCCCCGGAATCCGCACCCTGCCGTCGGCGTTGCTGCCGATGGGACGACGACTGACTGAGGAGACTGACCGCGATGGCCATCGAGGTTCGCATTCCGACCATCCTGCGCAATTACACCGACGGCGCCAAGGCCGTCGACGCCGAGGGCGCCACGCTCGACGAGCTGATCAGCAATCTCGAGTCGCGCCACCCCGGCATCAAGGACCGCCTGGTCGACCAGGGCAGCCTGCGCCGCTTCGTCAACGTCTACCTCAACGACGAGGACGTGCGTTTCCTGGGCGGCCTGGGCACGCCGCTGTCCGACGGCGACACGGTGACCGTGCTTCCCGCCGTCGCCGGTGGATGACATGCGTTTCGACTCATTGATCGACTCGGTCGGCCGCACACCTCTGGTGGGGCTGCCGAGGTTGTCGCCCGCCGCCGACGTGCGGATCTGGGCCAAGCTCGAGGACCGCAACCCGACCGGGTCGATCAAGGACCGTCCGGCGCTCTGGATGATCCAGGAGGCCGAGAAGGACGGGCGGCTCACGCCCGGCTGCACGATTCTCGAGCCCACCAGCGGCAACACCGGCATCTCGCTGGCCATGTCGGCCAAGCTCAAGGGCTACCACCTGATCTGCGTGATGCCGGAGAACACCTCGGAGGAGCGCCGCCAGCTGCTGCGCATGTGGGGAGCCGAGATCATCTCCTCACCCGCCGCCGGCGGCTCCAACGAGGCCGTGCGCGTGGCCAAGGAGCTGGCCGCGAAAAACCCGTCGTGGGTGATGCTCTACCAGTACGGCAACCCCGCCAACTGGCGCTCCCACTACGAGTCCACGGGCCCGGAGATCCTGGACGACCTGCCCACCGTCACGCACTTCGTGGCCGGGCTCGGCACGACGGGCACGCTGATGGGGGTCGGGCGGTTCCTGCGCGAGCGCGTGCCCGACGTGCAGATCGTCGCCGCCGAGCCGCGTTACGGCGAGCTGGTCTACGGGCTGCGCAACGTTGACGAGGGCTTCATCCCCGAGCTCTACGACGAGTCCGTGCTGACCACGCGCTTCTCGGTCGGTTCGGCCGACGCGCTGCGGCGCACCCGCGAGCTGCTGGCCTCCGAGGGCATATTCGCCGGGGTCTCGACCGGGGCGGCGCTGCACGCGGCGCTGGGCGTTGCCGGCAAGGCGGTCAAGGCGGGCGAACGCGCTGACATCGTCTTCGTGGTGGCCGACGGCGGCTGGAAATACCTGTCCACGGGCGCGTACGAAGGCACGCTGGAGGAGGCGGAGGACCGCCTCGAAGGCCAGCTCTGGGCCTGACCGCGAGGGCACGGCCAGGAGAACGAGGGCAGCAGGAGGGCGGCCGGTTCGCTGACCGGCCGCCCTCGTCCCGCGTATGGCTACCTCGTCCGGGCGCCTAGTTGAACAGCACCCGCAGCGAGAACGTCGCCGAGCTGTCGGTGATCGACGTGCTCATGCCGACGGCCCTCAGCACCTGCGCGTTGGCCTTGTCGTCGCCCTGCATGGAGTTGAGGTACAGGTTCTCGATCTTGTCGAGGTCGACGAAGAGCGCCGCGTTGGCCTCGTCCGGGTCGGCGATCGCCGTCTGGAACGTCTCCGAGTCGCCCAGCGTGCCCGTCTCGGCCAGCTTCTTGGCGTAGTCGTCCGTCGTCGCCACGGTGAAGACGCCGTCGCCGGCGACCTTGGCGAGCTGCGGGGCGCCCTGCCCGCCGGCCGTCATCGCCTGCTGGATCTTGTCGAGGATCGCCTGGGCCTTGGCCGGGTCGGTGGCGATGCGTACGCCGCCCTTGAACTGGTTGCTGTCCAGGCCCTCGCCGTCGACCGCGAACGTGAAGTTCTTGCCGAAGAGCGTCGCGAGGTCGCCCGGCAGCTCCAGCCCGAAGCGGGTCTTGACCTGGGCGAGCATCTGCTGGACCTCGGTGGCGCCGGTGGCCGTGGCCTGCTTCTCGATGTTGGCCCAGTTCTTGGTGACGACCTGGTCGAGGCCGGAGACCGACAGGGCGCCGGCCGTGGTCGCCGGCAGGCTGCCCAGGTTGGCCGGGGGCAGCTCGCCCTCGGGCGCCATGCCCTTGGCGCCGCTGACGATGCCGGCGAGCTCGACGTAGGCGCTGTCGAAGCGGAGCGCGCCGGCGAACCTGGTGTCCTTGATCTGGTCGAGGGTCGCGGCCTGCTCGGCGGTCAGCTCCTTCTTGGCCGCCTGCGCGATGCCGCCGATGTGGGTCCAGAACGACAGCACGCCCTGCTCGCCGACGGTGGCCATGTCGTCGTCGAAGTCGGTGTTGTCGCCCAGGCTGCCTTCGGCCTGCGCGTACTTGTCGGCGAGTTCCTGCGTGGGCGTGAGGAGCGCGTAGTCCTCGCGGAAGGCGATGCCGTACTTGTCGCCCTCCATCAGCTTCGCGATGCCGGCCTTCGCCTGCTCCTCGTCCGTGATCTGGACGGCCACCGCGAAGTCGGGCTCCTCCTTGCCGGAGGGGACGGCGGCGAAGCCGATCCTGCTGCCCAGCCACGGGTCGACGTCCTTGGCGAAGTCGACCTTGGAGTCGTCGTCCTTGGTGATCGTGTCGAACAGCGCCTTGCGCGGGTCCTCGCCGGAGAAGGTGTCCTTGGTGACGGTGAACTTCCTGGCCAGCTGGAACAGCGCCACCTTCTGGTTGGCCGCCGGGTCGAGGTCGAGCCTGGCGTAGGCGATGCTGTTGGCCGGCAGCACCTCGTGCGGCTGGGTGCCGCCACCGCCGATGGCGCCCACGGCCCACACGGCGCCGCCGCCGAGCAGCACCACCGCGAGCGCGGCGGCGACGGCGATGATCCAACCCTTGGGGCCCTTCTTGGCCGGCTCGGCGGGGCCGAAGCCTTCGGGGCCCTGCTGCTGCCAGCCGCCCTGCGCGTGCTCGTTCTGCTGCTGCCAGCCCTGCTCCTGCTGCCACCCTTGCTGGGGCTGCTGCTGTTGCCAGCCGCCCTGCTGCCACTGCTGCTGAGGCTGCTGCGGTTGCTGCCCGTAGGAGGGCTGCTGTCCGTACGCCTGCTGCTGCTGCCATCCCTGCTGGGGCTGCTGCTGGCCATAGCCCCCCTGGGCCTGCTGGCCGTAAGGCTGCTGCGGCGGGTACGGCTCGCCCGACGACATCGGCATCGTCGGGGGGTTCACCGGCTGCTGGCCCTGGTTCCAGTTGTATGCCGTGGTCCGGTCAGGATCTTGACCAGATGGGGGATTATTCACAGACATCACTCAACTCACAATGTGGACTTATGGCCACAGTGAAGGTAGCTGATGTTGGTAGACCGCCGCTTGCAATGCGCTGAAGTACGAGTTCACACCCGGTTCAGCCCATTTCGCACCGGTACGCCTCCCCGCCGCGCCGCTAGAGTGTGGAAGCACTAGAACTAAGTTCCATACGAGGTGGGTGCGGATGACGAAGTTCGACGAGGCGACGCAGGCGATCAGGGTCGACGACAACACCTACGACGTGTGCCTCGACCCCGGATACGGGATCGGCGGCCCGCTCAACGGCGGCTACCTGCTGGCCGTGATCATGCGTGCGGCCGTGGAGGCCTCGCCGTTCGACCATCCCGTGACCACGAGCGCGCAGTTCCTGAAGGCGCCGGTCCCCGGCCCCGCCCAGGTCAGGATCGAGCCGCTCAGAGCGGGCCGGACGGCCGCGTTCGCCAGGGCCACGCTCGTGCAGGACGGCGTCGCGCAGATCGCGAGCTCGATCACGACGGCCACCCTGCACGGGGCCGAGCCCGTCTACGCCGGCGAACCGGCCTGCTCCATGCCGGGCATCGACGACTGCGTCGCGCTCCCCGACCCCAAGCCCGAGTCGGGCATGATGCTGAACGCCCAGATGGAGGTGCTCTTCGACCCGCCCACGATCGGCTGGCTGAAGGGCGAGCCCAGCGGCAGGCCCGAGTCGCGGGCCTACTTCAGGATGGCCGAGCCGCAGGACCCCGACCCGTACGTGCTGGCCCTGGCCGTGGACGCGCTGCCGCCCGTGGTGTTCTCCGCGGGCGCGCGCGGCTGGGCGCCGACCGTGGACCTCACCCTGCACCTGCGCGCCCTGCCCGCGCCCGGCTGGCTCACCGTGCTCTGCGGGGGCCGGCTCGTCTCCGACGGCTGGTTCGACGAGGAGGCGGAGGTGCGCGACTCGACCGGCCGGCTCGTGGCCCAGTCGCGCCAGCTGGCCCGCGTCGGCAGAGGATGAACGTGTGGTGGTGGCCAAGGCATCACCACATCGGGCCCATGTTTCCCATCCGAGCGAGCGCGGCGGGCGACTGTGAGCATTCTTACGCAGTGTTGATGGGGCAGGTCGCCTACCCTCGAAGGCGTGCCGGACGCGAGTATTGGGATCTTCGACAGCGGAGTCGGCGGCCTGACGGTCGCCCGCGCGATCATCGACCAGCTGCCCTGCGAGTCGATCACGTACGTGGCCGACACGGCCCGCCAGCCGTACGGGCCGAAGAGCATCGCGGAGGTCCGCGCCTACGCCCTGGAGGTCATGGACCACCTCGTCGAGCACGACGTCAAGATGCTCGTGATCGCGTGCAACAGCGCCAGCGCCGCCGTGCTGCGCGACGCCCGCGAGCGTTATGACGTACCGGTCGTCGAGGTGATCCAGCCGGCTGCCAGGAGGGCGGTGCGCGCCACCCGCACCGGCAGGGTCGGCGTGATCGCGACGCGGGCCACCATCGACTCGATGGCCTATCACGACGCCTTCACCGCGGCGCCCGACGTGCAGCTCACCGGCGTGGCCGCCCCACGCCTGGTGGAGTACGTCGAACGAGGGGAGACGATGAGCGACGAGCTCATCGAGGTCGTGCGCGACTACCTGGAGCCCATCAGGGCCGCCGGGTGCGACACCCTCATTCTCGGCTGCACCCACTACCCGCTGCTCACCGGCGCGATCTCCTACGTCGCCGGCGACGGGGTGACGCTGGTCTCCAGCGCCGAGGAGACGGCCAAGGACGTCTACCGGATCCTGCACGACCGCGGCCTGGCGGCGGGAGGCGAGGCCACCCCCCGGCACCGCTTCCGCGCCACCGGCGACTCCCTGCTCTTCGCCCGGCTCGGGCAGCGCTTCCTGGGGCCGGAGATCGACGCGGTCGAAGTCGCACCTCTGGGGGGTATCACCTCGAACGGCCACTCGGCCGCACCCGTTCCCGGACTTCGGAGCGGCGGGAGCGCAGCCGCCGGCGTGCCGGGGGAAGGCGCCGGGATCGAGGGGCCGAGCCGCGGCGCGGAGCGTCGTACTGGGAAGGAGCCCACATGAAGGTGACCATCGTCGGCTGCTCGGGAAGCTACCCCGGCCCCGACAGCCCCGCGTCCTGCTACCTGATCGAGGCGGACGGGTTCAGGATGCTGCTCGACTTCGGCAGCGGCTCGCTCGGCGCGCTCCAGCGCCACATCGGCCTGTATGACGTGGACGCCATCTGCCTGACCCATCTGCACGCCGACCACTGTCTCGACGTCTGCGGCTACCACGTGGTCCGCACGTACGGGCCGGCCGCGCCGTACCCGATCGTGCCGATCTACGCGCCCGCGGACGCGCCGCGCCGGCTGGCGGCCGCGTACGGCATGCCGGACGAGCCCGGCCTGGAGACCGCCTTCGACTTCGTGCCGCTGGAGCCGGGCTCGTTCGAGATCGGGCCGTTCACCCTGACCGCCGGCCTGGTCAACCACCCGGTCGAGGCGTACGGCTTCCGGGTGACCGGCGGCGGCAGGTCCGTGGCCTACTCCGGCGACACCGGCGAGTCGAACGAGCTGGTGAAGCTGGCCGCGGGTGCCGACCTGCTGCTGTGCGAGGCGTCGTTCGTCGAGCGCCCAGGTCTGCCGCCCGGCCTGCACCTGACCGGCCGCCAGGCGGCCGAGCACGCCGCCAAGGCCGATGTCGGCCGGCTCGTGCTCACCCACCTCGTCCCGTGGAACGACCAGGCGACCGTGCTGAGGGAGGCCTCGGAAGGCGGCTACGGCGGCCCGTTCGAGCTGGCCCGCAGCGGCGCCGTCTACGACCTGGCCTGAATCTCGCCGAAGTCGCGCATGCGCGGCAGCGGCGAGAACAGCAACGGCAGGAACGCCAGCAGCCTGCCCCCCATGAACACCCACAGGGCCTGCCGCACGCCGATCTGCTGGGCCACGAGGCCGCCGAGCAGCGCGCCCAGCGGCATCATGCCCCAGGTCATGAACCGCACCGACGCGTTGACCCGGCCGAGGACGTGCTCGGGGGTCACGGTCTGCCGGTAGGTGACCTGGCCGACGTTCAGCAGGACCGAGCTCCACGACAGGCCGATCGAGGTGATCGCGAAGAACACCGCCCGCCAGTCGGGCTGCGTCATCGGTAACAGCAGGCCGAAGGGCGAGCCGATGGTGACGGCCAGCCAGGTCATCCGCGCGGTGCCGTACTTCCTGGACAGCCAGCCGCCGCTGAGGCCGCCCAGCAGGCCGCCGATGCCGCCCGACATGAGCAGCACGCCGATGAGGCCGGGCGTGAGCATGACCACGTCGGCCAGGAACAACACCGACTGGCCGAGGACCGCGCTCACGAAGAGGTTCATGGCCGCCGACGTGATCACGAACGTGCGCATCAGCTGGTCGTCCCAGACGTACGCGAGCCCCTCGCGGATGCCGCGCATCAGCGGCGTGGGCTCGGTGGCCGCGGGCGGCTTGTCCGGCGCCTTGATCCGGCTCAGGAGGAGCACCGAGGCGAGCGCGCCGAGCGCGGTGGCGGCCAGCGTGCGCGACGCCCCCAGCACTTGCACGAGCGCGCCGCCGATGGCCGGGCCCGACAACGATCCGCTGGAGCGCACGACCTCCAGCTTGGAGTTGGCGTCGCTGAGCTGCCCGGTGCTGATCAGGTCAGGCAGGTACGTCCGGTCGGCCACGTCGTTGAAGACCTGAGCCGCGCCGACCAGCAGCGCCACCAGGAACATCATCCCGATCGTCAGGATCCCCAGCTCGGCCGCGACAGGGATGCTGCCCAGCAGCAGGAACCTGGCCAGATCGGAGGCCATGAGCACGCGGCGCCTGCGCATCCGGTCGACCCACACCCCCGCGGGCAGGCCGATCAGCAGGAACGCCGTTGTCTGCAACGCCGACAGCAGGCCGACCTCCGTGGGGCCGGCGTGTAATGCCAGCACAGCCACCAGCGGTAGCGCCACCCGCGAGATATTCGCGCCGAGTTCGTTGGCGACGTGAGAACCGAGGAACCGTAGGAAGTCAGGGTTTCGCAACACCCCCGTTGTCATTGCGTAAGGATCCATGTGTCGGACACATTTGGTCAAGAGCGTCGTGTCGCGGAGATAGGGTGATCTGCATGTCGCGACAGGATGGCCGCACCCCTGACCAGCTACGTCCCATAACCATCACCAGGCAATGGCTCACCCATGCCGAAGGATCCGTGCTTGTCGAATTCGGCGGCACCAGGGTGTTGTGCGCGGCCTCCGTCCAGGACAGCGTGCCCCGGTGGCGGCGCGGCAGCGGGCAGGGGTGGGTTACGGCTGAATATGCCATGTTGCCCCGTGCGACCAATACTCGTAACGATCGTGAATCGGTTCGGGGAAAAATCGGTGGCAGGACCCACGAGATATCGCGGTTGATCGGCCGTTCCCTACGCGCTTGCGTCGATTACAAAGCGTTGGGGGAAAACTCCATTGTGCTCGACTGTGACGTGCTGCAGGCCGACGGCGGCACCCGCACCGCCGCCATCACCGGCGCCTACGTCGCGCTGGCCGACGCGGTGGCGTGGATGCGCGGGCGCAGGATGTGCCCCGGAGACCCGCTGATCGGCTCCGTCGCGGCCGTCTCCGTCGGCGTGGTCGGCTCGGTGCCGATGCTCGACCTCTGCTACACCGAAGACGTCGCCGCCGAGACCGACATGAACGTGGTGATGACCGGCGAGGGCAGCTTCGTCGAGGTGCAGGGCACGGCCGAGGGTGCGCCGTTCGACCGCGCGGCGCTCGACCAGCTGCTCGACCTGGCCGTGGCGGGGTGCGAGGAGCTCACGCTCATCCAGCAGGAGGCTCTGGAGTCATGAGGATCGTGCTGGCCACCCGCAACGCGGGCAAGATCGCGGAGCTGCGCCGCATCCTGGCCGGTTTCGAGGTCGTCGGGCTGGAGGCGTTCCCCGAGATCGGCGAGGTCGCCGAGACCGGCGTCACGTTCGAGGAAAATGCCCTGCTCAAGGCGCATGCCGTCGCCCAGGGCTCCGGGCTGCCCGCGGTCGCCGACGACTCGGGGCTCTGCGTCGACGTGCTCAACGGCATGCCGGGCGTCTTCTCCGCCCGCTGGTCGGGCCGGCACGGCGACGATCAGGCCAACCTCTCCCTGCTGCTGGCCCAGCTGTCCGACGTGCCCGCCGACCGGCTGACCGCCCACTTCGCCTGCGCCGCCGCGCTGGCGCTGCCGTCGGGGGAGTCGCGGGTGGTCGAGGGCGTCCTGCCGGGGCGGCTCGTCACCACGCCGCGCGGCGTCAACGGGTTCGGCTACGACCCGATCCTGGTGCCCGACGGCGACGACCGAACGACCGCCGAGATGTCGCCCGACGAGAAGGACGCGATCAGCCACCGGGGGCGGGCCTTCCGCGCGCTGACCCCGATCGTGCGCGAGCTGCTCGGCTCGTAACCACCGTGTAAGAACCGCCGGGCACGGGGCGGCGTACCGTCGAGACGTGCAGAGGAATTCGGTGGTGCCCGTCTGGGCCAGGGGTTTGCTGGGGCTGGTCGCGGGGGGCGTGGCTCTCGGGATCGCGCAGCTCGTGGCCGCGTTCGTCGGGCCTGAGACGTTTCCCGTGCTCGCCGTGGGCGATGCGACGGTCGATCTGACGCCGGCGCCGGTCAAGGATTTCGCGATCAGGACGTTCGGCGAGAGCGACAAGGCCGTTCTCGTCGGTGGCGTGCTGGTGGTGGTGCTCTTCGGGGTCGCGCCGCTCATCGGGATGCTGGCCCTGCGCCGGCTCTCCTACGGCTTCGCGGGGCTGGCCGTGTTCGGCGTGGTGGGCCTGCTGGCGGTGCTGACCCGGCCGGAGGCCGGGGTGCTGGACGCGTTCCCGACCCTGGCCGGCGTGGGCGCGGGGGCCTGGGCGCTGGCGTGGCTCGTGCGGCGGGCGACCGGCGACGCCGGCCCCGTCCACGCGGTCGGCGCCCCGCCACCCCTGCAGCCCGCCAGGGCCGCAACGCCGGGCGGCCCGGGGAGTGGTGCCGGGAGCGGCGACGCAGGCGCCGTGGAGCGGCCTGCCGTCATGTGGGTCGCGGGGGAGCCGCCGGAGTTCGACCGCCGGCGGTTGTTGACCGGCGCGGCCGGCGGCGTGGTGGCCGCCGGGGCCGCCTACGTGCTCGGGCAGACGCTCGGAGGGCGGCAGACGGTCGACGTCGCGCGGGCCGGGGTGGCCCTGCCGAAGCCCGCGACCCCGGCCAGGCCGATCCCGGCCGGCGCGGACCTGCGCATCGGCGGGCTGTCGCCGTTCATCACGCCCAACAAGGACTTCTACCGGGTGGACACCGCGCTCATCGTCCCCCAGGTCGATCCCGACGACTGGACGCTGCGCATCCACGGCATGGTCGACCGGCCCGTCGAGATCACCTACGCGGAGTTGCTGAAGATGCCGCTCACCGAGGCGGACGTCACTCTCACCTGCGTCTCCAACGAGGTCGGCGGCTCGCTGGCCGGCAACGCCCGGTGGCTGGGCGTGCGCATGGCCGAGGTGCTGCGCCAGGCCGGGCTCCAGTCCGGCGCCGACATGCTCCTGTCCACCTCCTCGGACGGCTTCACCTGCGGCACTCCGGTGGACGTGGTGATGGACGGGCGCGACGCGCTGTTCGCGGTCGCGATGAACGGCGAGGTGCTCCCCGTCGACCACGGTTTCCCCGTGCGCCAAGTGGTGCCGGGTCTGTACGGGTACGTCTCAGCCACCAAGTGGGTCGTGGACATCAAGGTGACCCGGTTCGACAGGGACCAGGCGTACTGGACGCCCCGCGGATGGTCGGCCAGGGGCCCGATCAAGACGCAGTCGCGCATCGACCTGCCCAAGACCGCGGACACGCTGAAGCCAGGGCGGAACACGGTCGCCGGGGTGGCGTGGGCGCAGCACACGGGGGTGGACGCCGTGGAGGTGCGGTTCGACGGCGGGGAGTGGAGGCAGGCGAAGCTGGCCGAGGTGCCCGGGCCCGACACCTGGCGGCAGTGGTCGATCGACTGGGACGCCAGGCCGGGCGAGCGCCGCATCGAGGTGCGCGCGACGGACGCCTCCGGCTACACCCAGACCGGCGAACTCGCGCCGGTGGCGCCGGACGGCGCGACGGGCTGGCACACGATCACGGTGAACGTCGTCTGATCCTTGTCAGGGTTTGCTCTGTTTGCCCAGGTAGAGAAGGGAACTCTGGCGGTCAATCTGCCTGACTTCACCTCCCTGGCGTGGCCACGCCCCTACGATCGGTCGTCGAGCATGACAGGAGGCAGGCCGTGTTCCGCGAGCGCAAGCCGAGTGTCCGGTGGGTCCTTCCAGATGGGCGTTATGACCCTGTGGTGGCCGAAGGGGTGCGGTGGCTCGATTACGAGCGGGCCGCCGAGGCCGGTGAAGCGCCCCCTGACAGCGGCTCTGCCCCTGCGACCCCGGCCGTCTCGGAGCGCGAACACCCCGGACCCGCCACCGCCGATCCAGGGGAGCCCACGCGACTCGGGGAGCGCGGTGAGCCCGAGGACCTCGGTGAGCCCGCGGAGCGCCCGGAGCCGCCGGAGCTCGACTGGTTCGATCGGCCGCGGCGGCCGCCCAGGCTCGCCGACTGCCGGCCGTACGGCGTGCCGGGCGGGCTCGCCAGGCCGGACCCGCAGGTCGAGCGGGACCTCGCCGAGTCGCTGCCGCCCGGCACCCGCTTCCCCGACCCGCGCGGCACCTGGGTGCGGCTGATCAACGGCGGCGGGCCCGCCGACGACCCGTTCCGGGCCTCCAACGCCGCCGACTGCGCGCTGGCCGTGCTGTCCACCTGGCACGGCGAGCCCGCGACAGCCGCGCCACGGCTGCCCGAGTACGACAGGATCGGCCGGCCGGTGCTGACCGGCGAGCGGGGCAGCACGGCCAGGATCGAGCGGTGGGCGGGCCACCGCCTGCAGTACGCGGGGCAGGGGCGGCACGCCTACCCGCTGATCGCGCGGCGGCTGCTCGACGCAGGGCACGGCGCGAGCGCCGTCATCGTGGTGCGCTGGCCCGGCGGCGGCTCCCACGCCTGGAACGCGGTCAACGCCGACGGCGAGGTGATCTGGATCGACGCGCAGCGGGGGCACATGTCCGTCGAGCCGCCGTACACGACGGTGACCGGGGTGTTCTGCCTGATGCTCGACCGGCAGGGGCGGCCGCGATGAACCTGGATCAGGCCAGGTCGCTGGCGGAGGAGTACTTCAACGGGGTGCTCCCGCCCGACGAGGCGGTGCCGGTGGGGGTGTACGGGTTCGACGCGGGTTACGTCGCCTGGGTGCGGGACCTCGACCCCGACGATCCGGCCAGGCTGCCGGACGTCGTCGGAGGCGGGTGCATCGTGATCGACCGGGCCACGGGCGAGGTGGTGGCCCGGCCGCTCCTCGACCCGGAGACGGTGGCCGAGCTCTGGCCGGGCCGCACACCCCGCTGAACCCCGGGATGGCGGCCCTCGTGTGGTTCGCGGGCGTCCGCCCGAGGGCCCGGCAAACCCGGGTCAGCCGGTGGCGAGGGATCCGGTGATCGACGCCCGTGCGGCGCGGCGGGCCGGCAGGACGGCGGCGAGGACCCCGGCCACGCCGGAGAGCACCACGTACAGCACGATCTGCGCGACCGGCACCGAGAGGACGGCGCCGTCCAGCATGGCCATGATCGCGGCCCACCCGAAGACGCCCCCGAGCACGACGCCCACCAGCGCCCCGATCAGCCCGAGCACCAGCGCCTCGACCGACAGCATGCCGCGCAGTTGCCGCCGGGTCAGGCCCAGAGCCCGCAGCAGCGCCGACTCCCTGGTGCGCTCGTGCACCGACAGCGAGAGCGTGTTGGCGATGCCCAGCAACGAGATCAGGATCGCCAGCCCCAGCAGGCCGGTGATGATCGTGAGCAGCATGTCCAGCGTCTCGTCGAACTGGCCGCGGACCTCCGTCGAGCTCGACACCTTCACGGTCGGATAGGGCGCCGCGGCCGCGTCGACGACCTCGCGCGCGCGTTCGGGCGGCACGCCGTCCCCGATGCGGACCATCACCTGCGCGTCGGGCAGCGCGCCGAAGTACCTGTCGAAGGCCGTCTCCGGCACGGTGACCTGCGGCAGCGTCCCCTGGTTCCCGTCGAGCAGCGCGACCACCTCCAGCGGCACCGTCCCGGCCTCCGTGGTCCTGAGCCGGACCGTGTCGCCGACCTGCACGCCCAGGTCCTCGGCCACGCTGTCCCGCAACGCCACCCGGCCCGCGCCGAAGCCCGCCATGGAGCCTGCGGTGACGTAGGGCTCGATGGGCCCGCGGAACGTGCCGGTGATCACGTGCCGGCCGCCGATCGTGGCTTCGGCCTGGCGGATCTGCACCACCGAGGCCAGCTCCGGCGTGCCCCGCAGGCTCTCGGCGACGGACCTCGGGATGACGGAGTCGCGGCTCTGGTCGGTCAGCATGTAGTCGATGGGGAACTGCTCGTCCAGCTTGGCCGTCATCGTCAGGCTGGTGGACGCGGTGACCACCGAGATCAGCGTCATGAGCGTCACCCCGATCGTCAGCGCGACCGTGGTGGTCGCGGCCCGCTTCGGGTTGCGTCCCGAGTTGCCGACGGCCAGGCGGCCCGGCACCCCGAACAGCCTGCCGGGGATCCAGCCGACCAGCGCGCTCAACGGCCTGACCAGCACCGGGCCGAGGATCAGCACGGCCAGGAACGTCAGCGAGCCGCCGGCCATCACGACGAGGAGCGAGATCTCCTGGCCGGGTTCGAGGACGAACACGCCGACGGCGGTGGCGGCGGATCCGGCCACCAGGAAGAAGGCGGCGAAGAGCCCGCGCAGCAGGCCAGCACGGAACGTCTGCTCCTCGGCCTGGCTGCGCAGCGCCGCGACCGGCGGGACGCGGGTGGCGGACCTGGCGGGCAGCAGGGCCGCGCACACCGTGACCACCAGGCCGACGGCCAGCCCCGTCGCCACGGTGACGGGTGAGAGCGTGACGGCGGCGTCGGCGGGCAACCGGACGTCGAGCGCGGCGAGCACCGTCAGCGTGAGCGTGGCCAGGCCGTACCCGAGCAGCAGGCCCAGCGCGGAGGCGAGCACGCCCACGACGGCCGACTCCAGCAGGATCGAGCCGAACACCTGCCCCCGCGTGGCGCCGATGCACCGCAGCAGCGCCATCTCCCTGGTGCGCTGGGCGACGAGGATGTTGAACGTGTTGTAGATGACCAGCGCGGCCACCATCATGGCCACGACGCCGAACAGCAGCAGGCCCAGCGTGAACATGCGCGTCTCCACCCCGGCCGCCCTGGCCAGGTCGGCGGCCAGCTCGTCGCCGGTCTTGACGGTGTACGCGCCGCCGGCGGCCGCAGCGACGGCCTGCTTCAGCCCGGGGGCGGAGCCCGCGACGTCGATCTCGCGGTAGCCCTTGGCGTCCGTCATGCGTTGCGCGGTGGCCGTGGTGAAGCCGACCGCGCCGGTGAAGGAGAGCTCCTGGTCCACGCCGGTGTCGAGGAGGCCGACGAGCCTGAACCGGTGCTCGGCCTTCCCGGCGTCGAGCACGGTGATGGTGTCGCCGAGCCGGAAACCCTGGGCCTTGGCGGTGTTCTCGTCGAGCACGGCGGCGCGGTCGTCGGTGCCGGGCCCGGTGCCGGCGACGATGTCGGCGCGGTCGAGCGGGCCGGGGACGATCGAGATGGCCGTGGTGGGGAGGGCCCCGACGGTCTTGCCGTCCTTGCCGAGCAGCGGCGCGGCGCCGCGGACCAGGCCCTGCGCCTCCGCCACGCCGTCCAGGGCCCGGATCCGCTCCAGCACGCGCTCCGGCAGCACGGAGCCGGCGCCCCTGGGCAGGACGGCGACGTCCACCTTGCCCGCGTCGGCGGTGACCCGCTGGGCGAAACCCGCTTCGACGGTGTCGTTCAGCACGAACGTGCCCGCGATGAACCCCACGCCCAGCATGATCGCCAGCGAGGTGAGCAGCAGCCGGAGCGTGTGGGCGCGCAGCCCGGCCAGAGCCGTCTTCAGCACCTCACGCCTCCAGCTTCATGAGCGTGTCCAGCACGGTCTGCGGCGTCGGCGCGGCGATTTCGGTGACCAGCTCGCCGTCGCGCAGGAAGACCACGCGGTCGGCGTACGACGCCGCGACCGGGTCGTGGGTGACCATGACGATGGTCTGGCCCAGCTCGCGCACCGACGTGCGCAGGAACGACAGGATCTCGGCGCCGCTGCGGGAGTCCAGGTTCCCCGTCGGCTCGTCGGCGAAGATCACCTGCGGCTTGCTGATGAGCGCCCTGGCCACGGCCACGCGCTGCTGCTGGCCGCCGGACAGCTCGGCCGGCCGGTGCGAGAGCCGGTCCGTCAGCCCGACGGTCTCGACGACCCGGTCGAACAGCGGCTGATCGGCCTGGCGGGCGGCGATCTCCAGGGGGAGACGGATGTTCTGCTCGGCGGTCAGCGTGGGCAGCAGGTTGAACGCCTGGAAGACGAACCCGATCCGCTCGCGGCGCAGCAGGGTGAGCTGCCGGTCGGACAGGCCGGTCAGCTCCACGTCGCCGAGGTGCACGGTGCCCGACGTGGCCGTGTCGAGGCCGGCCAGGCAGTGCATCAGCGTGGACTTGCCCGAGCCCGACGGCCCCATGATGGCGGTGAACGCCCCGGTGGCGAAGGTCACGCTCACCTCGCGCAGGGCGTGCACCCGGGCGTCGCCCTGGCCGTACACCTTGGTCAGATCCGTGGCCACGACGGCGGTCGCGGCTTGGCGTTCGGTGAGCGTCACCTTCACTCCTTCTCCCTGCGGGGGGCGGGTTCGAACGCGACCAACGCTAGGGGCGGAGATTCCGGGATCCATGGGCCCTGAGGAGGGACTTCAGGTGCGCCCGCAGATGACCCCGGTCAGCCTTTCGGCCGATGGGACGGCATCACCAGCCCGGCCTCGTACGCGTACACCACCACCTGCGCCCGATCCCGCAGGCCCAGCTTGGCCAGCACCCGTCCCAGGTGCGTCTTCACCGTCGCCTCCGCGACCTCCAGCCCGGCCGCGATCTCCCCGTTGGACAGGCCGCGCGCCACCATGAGCAGCACCTCGCGCTCGCGCGGCGTCAGGTCGTCCGCCGCGGCCGGCGCCTGGCTCGGGAGCTGCGCGGCGAACGTGTCCAGCATCCGCCGCAACGTGCGCGGCGACACCGCGGCGTCGCCCGCGTGCACGAGCCTGATGGCGTTGACCAGGTCGGCCGGCGGCACGTCCTTCAGCAGGAACCCGGCGGCTCCCGCCTTGATCGCCGCGAACACGTACTCGTCGAGGTCGAACGTGGTGAGGATCAGCACCTTCGCCCCCTCGATCAGCCGGGTGGCCTCGACGCCGTCCATGCGGGGCATGCGCACGTCCATGAGCACGACGTCGACCTCGGTGGCCTCGAGGACCTCCAGCGCGGTGACCCCGTCGCCGGCCTCCGCCACGACCTCGATGTCGGGCTGCGCCCCCAGCACCATCCTGAACCCGGCCCGCAGCAACTCCTGGTCGTCGACGAGCATCACGCGAATCACCCGGCCGCCTCCTCTACGCCGCTTCAGCCATGGGCAACCGGGCCAGCACCTCGAAGCCGCCGCCCTGCAGGGGGCCGGCCGAGACCGCGCCGCCGTACATGCCGACGCGCTCGCGCATGCCGATCAGGCCGTGCCCGCCGGGGCTGGTCGGGGCCGCCGCGCCCCGGCCGTCGTCGGTCACGCGTACGAGCAGGTCAGGGCCGGTGAAGTCGATCTCCACGTCCGCCCGCACGCCGGGTCCGCCGTGTTTGAGCGCGTTGGTCAGCGCCTCCTGCACGATGCGGTAGACCGCGAGCTGCTGGCCCTCGGGCAGCTCGGCGGGGGCCCCGTCGACGCGCAACCGCGCGGGCACGGCCGATTCGCGCACCATCTTCTCCAGCTCGTCCAGGCCGGGCTGCGGGGTGTAGTCGGTGCCCGCGCTCTCGTTCTCGCGCAGCACCCCGACCAGTTTGCGCATCTCGGCGAGGGCGGCCCTGCCGGTCTTGGAGATGGTCATGACGGCCAGGCGGGCCTGCTCGGGATCGTTGTCTAGGGCGTAGCCCGCGCCGTCGGCCTGCACCACCATCACGCTGACGTTGTGCGCCACGACATCGTGCAGTTCCCTGGCGATCCTGGCGCGCTCGGCGGCGGCCGCCATCCTGGCCTGCTGGTCCCGCTCGCGCTCGGCGCGCTCGGCGCGCTCCTCCAGCCCTTCGAGATAGTGCCTGCGCGTCCTGGCGTACAGGCCGGTCAGCCAGATCGTGACCACGAGGATCGAAGCGCTGAAGAACATGCCGGACGTGGGCACCAGCAAGTCGATCAGCAGCAGGAGCACCCCGACCTCCGCCACGAGGAGCGCCCCCAGCGCCCAGCGGAACGAGCACCGGTAGGCCACGCCCCAGAGGGCGATCAGCACCGCCAGGTTGGCGGGCATCGGGCCGAAGTCCGCCAGCCACTGGAAGAAGCTGACCAGCGCGATGATCGCGAAGGACATGCGCGGCCGGTCACGCCACACGAGCGGGACGACCAGCGCCGCTGACATGCCCGCGTACCAGGCCGCGCCGAGGTGTACACCGCCGCCCGGCGTGTCACGCCCCGCGTACTGCACCGCCGTGAGCAGGCACAACGCGCCGAGCGGCGCCACCCGCAGGACGGCGGCCAACTTCTCGTGGCGCCTCGACCACTCCCGTACGCTCCCGAACACATCCTCACGATATGTACCTATAGTGGGGCCTTGGTCAGCCTGAAGAGTGAAGTACGTGTACGACCCAGGTCTGACGCGACCGCCCTCTTACGCTCGGCTTACGCCTGATCGGGCATCCTTGGTCATCGGGAGCGCCCCTCGTGGGTGAGTAAAGGGAGATCGTGATGGCGGATCATGATCAAGACGCCCGGGTCGCGCGGTGACGAGGAAACGCCGCGCGACCCAGTAGCCGGACCCGCCGGGCACTAACGGCGGACGTGCAGCCGGACCACGGTGCTCATCTCGTCGTCGCGGATCTCACGCCGGATGCGCCCCACGATGTCCTGGTCGAGCTTGCCCACCACCGCGCCCATGTCCGCCTCCGACGGGCAGGTCACGCTGATCCGCAGGCCGTCATCGCCGACCCGCACCCTGGCCTTGCCCAGGCCCTCCACGTTCTTCAGCCCGACGAACAGCATGGCGGTGCCCGTGCCGTTGGGCGTGCCCCGACGGCCCCAGCCCAGGCAGAGCAGCAGCCAGCGCAGCGAGACCAGCGACAGGAGCACCAGCGCGAAGGCCAGCAGCCACATGCTCCACGGCTCTTCGGCCAGCGTCCGGTGGAGCTGCGCCGGCAGGACCTTCGCCTTGGGCGGCAGGTCGGAGAGGCGGCCCTCGCCGCGCAACCACGCGTACGCGCCCAGCCCCGCCAGCACGGTGCCCGCGACCGCCAGCCCGACCCGGTTGCCGGCGTACTGACGCATCACAGCGCCTTCCTGCGCAGCCGGACCACGACCTCGCCGGTGCCGAGCGTGCCCACACCCGCCAGCCGGTCGCCCACCGCGGTGCCGACCTGCCTGAGCATCGCGCCTGTGCTCTCCGCGTCGGTCACGACGGTGACCTCGATGGTGCGCCTGCGGAGCCGCACCCGGGCCTTCTCCACGCCCGCCACCTGCTGGGCCGCGGCGGCGAGCGTACGGCGCAGGCCCGAGCGGGTGATGCCGATGACGATCAGCGGGTCGGACGTCTCCACCGCGACCAGCCTGGACCTGCCCGGCACGACGGCCAGCAGCACCATCAGCACGCCGGCGCCCGCCACGACCAGGGCGGCGGTGGACAACTTCGGCCACGCGGTCCTGCCCGCCAGCTCCACCACCTCGTTCACCGGCACCCAGCCGAGCGGCGCGCCGAGCAGTCCCGACACCAGCTCCGCCGCGGTCATGCCCATCCCGGCGGTCAGTGCGATCGCCACGACGGCACCCGGGGCGGTCCTGGCCGGCCTGAGTGCCCTGTTCGCCCTGCGCAGTCCGGTGAGCCGTGGGGTGGCGGCGGCGCCGGGCAGTATCTGCTGAAGCGTGGTCATCACAAGGACCAGACGTACAGGGGGCCGCATGACCTGAACCGCGCCCTCGCCGCCGATTTGCCCGATCATTACGGGGACGAGGACTAATATGAAAGCCGCTCATATTCATTTGCCTGATATGTCGTTACGCTGCTGGTATGGATGCCCGCCAGCGCTATGATCGCGCCACTGCGGCGCTCGAGCCTCCGTTCGCGATCCTCGACCTGGCGGCCATGCGGGCCAACGCGGCGGACCTCGTCCGCCGGGCGGCGGGCAAGCCGATCCGGGTGGCGAGCAAGTCGATACGCAGCCGGCCGCTGCTCGAACGCATCCTGGCCATGGACGGTTTCCAGGGCATCATGGCCTTCACGCTGCCCGAGGCGCTGTGGCTGGCCGGGCACGGGTGCGCCGACGTCCTCGTCGCCTACCCGACGGCCGACCGGCACGCGCTCGCCGAACTGGCCGGGGACGCGGTCGCGGCCGGGCGCATCACCGTGACCGTCGACTCGCTCGCGCACCTCGACTTCATCGAGGCGGCCGTGGACGGAGTGCGTCCCCGGGCCGAGCTCCGGATCTGCCTCGACATCGACGCGGGATACGTCGCCCTGGGCGGGAAATTCCGGGCGGGAGCTCTCCGCTCCCCGATCCGCGGGCCCGAGGAGGCCGCCGACCTGGCCGCCGCCATCGCCAAACGCCCGGGGCTCCGCCTGACCGGGCTGCTGGCGTACGAGGCCCAGATCGCCGGAGTCGGTGACGACCCTCCGGGCAACGCCCTCCTCACCCGTGCCGTCAGAGTCATGCAGGCGTGCTCCGCCCGGGAGCTCATCCTCAGGCGCGGCCGCGTCGTGAACGCCGTCCGCAGGGTCGCCGACCTCGAGTTCGTCAACGGCGGCGGCACCGGCTCCGTCGAGCGCACCGTACGCGAGAAGGCCGTCACGGAGGTGACGGCGGGATCCGGTCTCTTCCACCCGAGGTTGTTCGACTTCTACCGCGGCTTCACCGGCCATCCGGCCGCCCTCTTCGCCCTGCCGGTCGTACGCCGCCCGGCCCCGGACATCGCGACCGTGCTCGGGGGCGGCTATCCGGCCTCGGGAGCGGCCGGCAGGAGCCGCCTGCCGCAGCCGTACCTGCCGGCGGGGCTGCGCTTCTCCCCGGACGAAGGCGCGGGCGAGGTGCAGACGCCGCTGCTCGGCCAGGCCGCCGAGGACCTGCGGATCGGCGACCGGGTGTGGTTCAGGCACGCCAAGGCGGGCGAGATGTGCGAGCGGTTCGACACGCTCCATCTCGTCGACGGGGACACCCTGGCCGGATCGGTGCCGACGTACAGAGGCGAGGGCAGGACCTTCCTCTGACCTCCGGCGTCACGCGCACCGGGACCGCGGCAGGCATGCGGGACGTCGGGCGCGCGGGGCGTTCTCGGCCGGCGTGCGGAGTGTCGGGGCGCGGGGTGTCCTCGGCAGGCGTGCGGAGTGTCAGGCGCGCTGCCGGCGGCCTCGCCGCCAGAGCACGATGGCCGCCCCCACGACCAGCACCGCCCCGACCCCGATCAGAACGGGACCCAGGTCGGGCCGCTCCTCCTCCCACGCCCGCTCGGGATCGTCGTGGTGGGCGACCGAACGCGGCGCCACCCCGAGCGCGTCGCCCACGGACGCCACGAAGTGCCCCGCCCTGCTCTTGACGTCGGTCACCGTGCGTTCGGCGACCCGCCTGGGGCTCACCCGGTCGGCGATGGCGTCGACCGTCTGCGCCAACTCGGCGCGCGTCCGCGCGATCCGCCGCTCCAGCTCGTCGGGATCGGTGTCAGCCATGGCGTCTCCTCTCGACCGTACGCGTGGCCGAGCCCGCTTCGTGTGCCGTGCGGGCTCCGTCCGTAGTGGTCGTGATCAGTCTGTCAGGTCGGCAGGCCGTACGGCACGGTGGCCAGGCCGGTAGGTTTGCGGGAAGAACTCAGGAGGGCCCATGACAGAGACCAAGCTCGCGCCCGGCGACGCCGCGCCCGAGTTCGTGCTACCCGCCGCCGACGGAACCACCGTCTCCCTCGGCGACCACCGCGGCAAGCGGGTGATCCTCTATTTCTACCCCGCCGCGATGACGCCCGGCTGCACCAAGCAGGCCTGCGATTTCCGTGACAACCTCAGCCAGTTGATGGCCGAGGGTTTCGTGGTCCTCGGCGTGTCGAAGGACAAACCGGAAAAGCTAGCCAAGTTCGTCGAGCGTGACGCGCTCACCTTCCCGCTGCTCTCCGACCCCGACCTCGTCGTCCACAAGGCGTACGCCGCCTACGGCCCCAAGAAGTTGTACGGCAAGGAGATGGTGGGGGTCATCCGCTCGACGTTCGTCATCGACGGCGACGGGAAGGTGGAGCAGGCGCTGTACAACGTGAAGGCGACGGGGCACGTGGCCTCGTTGAAGAAGAAGCTGGGCCTCACCTGAGCCCGCCCGCGGGCCCGCGGAAAGGGCCCGCGCCCTTCCCCTGCCCTTCTCCGGCCGGCGTTCATCACGGATGCGCGTCGTCCTCACCCGGAGCGCTAAACTGTCTGAAGCCCGCTTTCGGCGGGGACTGCGCGGGCGTGGCGAAATGGCATACGCGGCAGGTTTAGGTCTTGTTGGTGGAGACACCGTGGGGGTTCGAATCCCCCCGCCCGCACAAGCGAGCGCCCATCGGGCTCTTCCTACTACCTTGCTTTTCTTCTGATTTGGCCCGGCATTTCTCGACAATCGGCAATCCACGTGCCCTCTAGCCGTAGTGGTAGCGGGCCTGCAAGATGACGATCTCGTCGCTCTCGGCGAGATACACCAGGCGATGCTCATCCGTGATACGTCGCGACCATGCACCTGCCAGCGCGTACTTGAGCGGTTCAGGTTTGCCGATGCCCTCGTACGGGTCGCGCAAGGTGTCCTCGATGAGCCGGTTGATGCGCTTGAGCCGATCGGCTGTCTGCCAGTGGACGAGTCTTCCCATCCCTGGCTGGTGAGCGCCACCTTCACCGAGTTGCCTCGTCGTCCAGCAGTTCGTGCGGCTCGTGGCGACCTGTGACCGCCTCGTGATAAGACTCCATCGGTCGGCGTGCGTTGGCGGGGGAGCGGAGCAGATATGCCGTCTCCTGGAGTGCTTCGTATTCCTCCGCAGCCACAAGGTAGGCGTTGCCGCTCTTGGAGACGATTTCCACGGCGCTGCGGTCGTTGTTGACCTCTTCGATGAGCGGAAACAGGCGACGCCGCGCCTCGCTGGCGGTGATGGACACATCTCCTCCTGTCGAGTCGTACAACATTCTGGTACCACCCGATGGACGTCAGCACTCGATGACGTTGACGGCCAGGCCGCCTCGTGAGGTCTCCTTGTATTTGTCCAGCATGTCGCGGCCGGTGTCGCGCATCGTCTTGATCGCCTTGTCCAGGGCCACGAAGTGGCGGCCGTCGCCGCGCAGGGCGATCCTGGCCGCCGTGATGGCCTTGTTCGAGGCGACCGCGTTCCGCTCGATGCACGGGATCTGCACCAGCCCGCCGATCGGGTCGCAGGTCAGCCCCAGGTTGTGCTCGATGCCGATCTCGGCGGCGTTCTCGACCTGCTCCGGGGTGCCCCCGAGGGCCTCCGTGAGGCCCGCCGAGGCCATGGAGCAGGCGGAGCCGACCTCACCCTGGCAGCCCACCTCGGCGCCCGAGATCGAGGCGTTCTCCTTGAACAGCACGCCGATCGCGCCGGCCGTGAGCAGGAAGCGGACCACGCCGTCCTCGTCCGCGTGGGGGACGAAGCGGGTGTAGTACGTCAGGACCGCCGGGATGATGCCGGCGGCCCCGTTGGTGGGGGCGGTGACGATGCGGCCGCCGGCGGCGTTCTCCTCGTTGACCGCCAGCGCGAACAACGTCACCCAGTCCATGGCCTGCAGCGGGTCCTTCTCGGCCGGCTCGGACTGCAGGCGGCGATGCAGCTGGTTGGCGCGGCGCTTGACCTTGAGGCCGCCGGGCAGGACGCCCTCCTTGGAGATGCCCCGGCGCACGCACTCCGACATGACCTGCCAGAGACGCAGCAGGCCAGCGCGGACCTCCTCCTCGGTGCGCCCGAACGCCTTCTCGTTCTCCAGCATGAGCGCGGACATCGACAGGCCGGTGTTCGTGCAGTGCTTGAGCAGCTCTTCCCCGGTGGTGAAGGGGTAGGGCAGGACGGTGTCGTCCGGCTTGATGCGATCGGCGCCGGTGGCCTTCTCGTCCACGACGAAGCCGCCGCCGACCGAGAAGTAGATCTTCTCCCTGAGCCGCTCGCCCGCCGCGTCGTAGGCGGTGAAGCGCATGCCGTTCGGGTGCTCGGGCAGCGAGATCTTGCGTTCGAAGACGAGGTCCCGGCCGACGACGAAGGGGATCTCGTGCGTGCCGTACAGCCGGACGCTGCCCGACTCGCGCATCGCGGCCAGACGCCCTTCGATGCCGTCGACGTCGACCAGTTCGGGCTTCTCGCCGGACAGGCCCAGCAGGACCGCCTTGTCGCTGCCGTGGCCCTTTCCGGTCAGGCCGAGCGAGCCGTACAGGATCGCCTCGACCCGGGCCACGCGCGGCAGCAGGCCGTCCTCGTGCAGGCCGCGGGCGAACTTGTGGGCAGCGGCCATCGGGCCTCCCGTGTGGGAGCTCGACGGGCCGATGCCGATCTTGAAGAGATCGAAGACGCTGATCGCCATTGATGATGCGCCCTTCATGAGTGCCGGGGCCCGGAGGCGGGCCCCGGCGTCAGCCGATGAGGCCTGGCGGGGTCAGGACTCGCCCGAGGTGAGCGCGGCGTACTCCTCGGCGGAGAGCAGGTCCTCCGGGTCGCCCTCCATGCGCACCCGGAACATCCAGCCGTCGCCGTACGGGTCGCTGTTGGCCAGGCTCGGGTCGTCCACGATGGCCTGGTTGATGTCGACGATCTCCCCGCCGACGGGCGTGTAGATCTCGCTGACCGACTTGGTCGACTCGACCTCACCGACGGAATCGCCCGGCTCGGCGATCGAACCGACCTCGGGGAGCTGCACGAAGACGACGTCACCAAGGGCGTCGGCGGCGTAGGCCGTGATGCCGACGGTCACGGTGAGGCCGTCCTCGACCCCGGAAACCCACTCGTGTTCCTTGGTGTAGCTCAGGTCTTCAGGGATGTTGCTCACTTGTTCCTCCTGTAAAAGGGCAGCTCGACCAGATCCATGGGTTCATGGCTGCCCCGGATGTCCACAGCCAGGCCTGAGTCGGCGCCGGTGTCCACGTAGGCCAGCGCGATGGGCTTGCCCAGGGTCTGTGAGGGCGCACCGCTGGTGACCTCGCCGACGACGGCGCCGTCCTTGGTGACCGGGTAGCCGTGGCGCGGCACCCGGCGGCCCCGGGCGACCAGACCGACGAGACGGCGCCGCGGGGGGTCGTCCTTGACCGCCTCCAGCGCCGACCTGCCGACGAAGTCGCCCGGCTTGTCGAATTTCACCACCCTGCCCAGCCCCGCGTCGAACGGGGTCAGCTCGGCGCTCAGTTCGTTGCCGTACAGGGGCATGCCGGCTTCGAGCCTGAGAGTGTCACGGCTGGACAGGCCGGCGGGCTTGAGCCCGTGCGGTTCGCCGGCCGCCATGAGCGTGTGCCAGAGCGGCACCGCGTCCTGGTTGGCCACGAACAGCTCGAACCCGTCCTCGCCGGTGTAGCCGGTGCGCGCGATGAGCGCCTGCCGTCCGTCGACCAGCCCCGGCAGCCCGGCGTAGTACTTGAGCCCGGCGAGGTCGGCGTCGGTGAGCGTGGCGAGGATCTCCTGGGAGCGGGGCCCCTGAATCGCGATCAGTGCATACTGCTGCGAACGATCCTCGACCACCACGTCATAAGACTTGGCACGATTTTTCAGCTCATCGCCGACTTTTTCATAGTTCGAGGCGTTTGCCACGACCATGAACTCCTCGTCCCCGAGCCGGTAGACGATGAGGTCGTCCAGCACCCCGCCCCGCTCGTTGACGATCATGGTGTATCTCGCGCGGCCGGGCGTCACGGCCGACAGGTGGCCGACCAGCGCGTAGTCCAGCGCCGCGGCGGCCTGCGGCCCGGTCACGAAGATCTCGCCCATGTGCGAGAGGTCGAACAGCCCGGCGGCCTCGCGGACGGCCTTGTGCTCCGCGGACTCGCTTCCGTACCGGAGCGGCATGCGCCACCCTGCGAAGTCGGTGAGCGTGGCGCCGAGGCCCTCGTGTACGTCTCGTAGCGGAGTAGGTCGGGACATTTATCGCACCTCAGGACAGGATTGGATGCCAGCATCCTCCCCCTCTGTCATCGATGCCTGAGAGCTTCGCCCGAGTTTTGCCGGACTTTCACCTTCGGCGAGGCCCTTCAGGCCTGCTTTCCAGAGGTCACCTCCTCATAAGAATCTGCCACGTGGACGCCGCTGCGGTCGCGCCGGGCACGACCGTCGGGCGGCAGCTCGCTTGGGTCAGGTTTCCTATCAGGTAGCCGTGCGGTCCTTTGCCTTGAGAGGTTCGCGGGGAGGGCTTGCTCCTTCAGGGACCCTGACCGGCTGTCAGGGTGCTCTCCCGCACGGTTTCGGCGGTGATGTCCAGCAAGCCTAGTGCTGATTTGGGGGTCTTGTCGCGTTCTGCTCCGCGGCGAACCGTCGCCGGGGCGGCAACGTGGATAGGGATGTGAACCCGCGAACGGCGGCCGCCGGCCTCGCCGCAACCCTGGCCCTCGTGTCCTGCGGCGCCCAGCAGGCCGCCTCCCCCGCTCGCTACGAGGCCAGCGTGACGGTGCTCGAAGGGGGCGGGCACGGGCCGCAGCTCTGCATGGCGGTGGCGGAGTCGCTGCCTCCCCAGTGCGGCGGCCCCGACGTCGTCGGCTGGGACTGGAACCAGGTGAAACACGAGTCGCTGCACGGCGTGAAATGGGGCTCGTACCGGGTGGTCGGCACCTGGGACGGCGCGAGGCTGACCCTGACCGAGCCGCCCGGCGAGCCCGGGCCGCCGAAAGCGGATCCCCCGGGGGACCGGTTCGCCGGCGCGTGTCCCGAGCCCGAGGGCGGCTGGCGGCCCGTCGATCCCGCGAAGACGACGGAACGGACCATGCACGCGGCGATCGAGCGGGCCGGGACGGCCGAGGCGTTCGCGGGCGCCTGGATCGACCGCCTGGGCCCTGAGCCGGACCCGGTCAGGGAACAGGTCCTCGACGCGCGGCGGTACGTGGTCAACCTGAAGTCCACCGGCGACCTGTCGGGGCGCGAGGCGTGGATCCGCGAGGTATGGGGCGGAGCGCTGTGCGTGAGCGGCGCGCGGCACAGCGAGGCGGAGCTCCGGGCGATCCAGCAGGAGGCCGCGGAGGAGGCCGGAACCGGGCTGGTCTCGGCGTCGACCGACGTGATGCGGAACAGGGTGGAGGTGGCGGTCTGGCTGGCTTCCGAGGGACTGCGCCACCGGCTCGCTGAGAAGTACGGCGAGGACGTCGTCGTCATCGAGGACGTGCTCGAGCCGGTCGGGTGACGCCCGTCAGCAGGCGGCCACCAGGGCCTCGAAGAGGGCGTGGTCCTCGGCGGCCTCCGGGTGCCACTGCACCGCCACGGTGAACGGCCCCGAGTCGAGCTCGACCCCTTCGATGGTGCCGTCGTCGGCGCTCGCGGTGACGGTGAGGCCGGGGGCGAGGCGGTCGACGGCCTGGTGGTGGTAGTGGGGCACGGTCAAGGGGTCCGTCCCGAGCGCCTTGGCCAGGCGGGTGCCGGGGACGGGGGTGACGGGCAGGTGGCCGAAGCGCCCAGGGGCGGGGGAGTGCTCCGTGTGGCCGACCACGTCGGGCAGGTGCTGGTGGAGGCCGCCGCCGAGGGCGACGTTGAGCACCTGGAGACCCCGGCAGATGCCGAGGAAGGGCAGCTCCGCGTCGAGGGCCTCGGCCAGCACGGCAAACTCCGCCTGGTCCCGAAATTTCCGGATATAGCCGGTACGCTCCTGCGGCTCCTCCCCGTACCTCCCCGGGTCGATGTCGCCGCCCCCGGCCAGAACGAGCCCGTCCAGGCGGCTCACCACCTGCGCGGCGTCACCGGCCGGCGGGAGCACCACGGGCTGGCCGCCGGCGCGTACGATCCGCTCGACGTACATGTACGGCAGGAGCGCGACGGTCATGTCGTCCCACACCGTGAAGTTCGCCGGCTCGACGTAGCACGTGATGCCGATGACAGGACGCTGCACGAGGCCCCCCAGAGCCGGATCCGATGCCGTGTGGTCAAGCATCAGGCGATGGCAAGCCGCCCGATACAGCAGCGGAACTCCTGCCGGAACCGTGTAGATCACGAGCGCTGTTCGGCGGGAGCGCCGTTGGGCGTTCAGTCTGTCATTCTCCTGCGGTCGTGGTCACCGCGGGGGCGCCCGCGCCGGGTCATCCCGTGGACCCACATGGTGGGCGGGCCCGCGCTGACCGGCCCGGCGGGCCTAACACGCGCCGACAGTGATCCTGGGCGGCTAGAGCGGCGTGACGTAGGCGCCGGAGATGCCGCCGTCCACCAGGAACTCGCTCCCCGTGACGAACGACGCGTCGTCGCTGGCCAGGAAGGCCACCGCCGCCGCGATCTCCGAGGCCTCGGCGAAGCGCCCCACGGGGACGTGCACCAGCCGCCGCGCCGCCCGCTCCGGATCCTTGGCGAACAACTCCTGCAGCAGCGGCGTGTTCACCGGGCCGGGGCACAGGGCGTTCACCCGGATGCCCTCCCTGGCGAACTGCACGCCCAGCTCGCGCGACATCGCCAGCACCCCGCCCTTGGACGCCGTGTAGGAGATCTGCGAGGTCGCCGACCCCATGACGGCCACGAACGACGCGGTGTTGATGATCGAGCCCTTGCCCTGGCGCCGCATGTACGGGATGGCGTACTTGCAGCACAGGTAGACGCTGGTCAGGTTCACGTCCTGGACGCGGCGCCAGGCGTCGATGCCGGTCTCCAGGATGGAGTCGTCTTCGGGCGGCGAGATGCCGGCGTTGTTGAAGGCGATGTCGACGCTGCCGTAGGTGTCGAACGCCGTGCTGAACAGCTCGGCGACGTCGTGCTCGCTGGTCACGTCGGCCTTGACGAAGAGGCCGCCGACCTCGTTCGCCGCCTTGACGCCCGCCTCCTCGTCGATGTCCGCGCAGACCACCTTGGCGCCCTCGTCGGCGAACCTGCGCGCGGTGGCCAGCCCGATGCCGCCACCCGCGCCGGTGATCACCGCCACCCGATCCTGCAATCTCTTCACGTGCTGCCTCACTCCCAGGAGATGAAGACGTTCTTGGTCTCGGTGAACGCCGCCAGGGCGTCGGGGCCGAGCTCCCGGCCGAGCCCTGACTGCTTGAAGCCGCCGAACGGGGTCCAGTAGCGGACCGACGCGTTGGAGTTCACCGACAGCGCGCCCGCCTCGACCGCTCTGGACACGCGGAGCGCGCGCCCGACGTCGCGGGTCCAGATGGAGCCGCTCAGCCCGTAGGGGGTGTCGTTGGCGATGCGTACGGCGTCCGCCTCGTCGTCGAAGCGTGTCACCGACACGACCGGGCCGAAGATCTCCTCGGTGAACGTACGGTCGGTGACGTCCGGGGTGAGCACGGTCGGCGGGAACCAGTAGCCCTTGCCGCCGGGGCACGACCCCTGGAGGTAGGGGGCGGCCTCCTGGACGAAGCCGCGCACGCGGTCGAGGTGCTCGGCGCTGATCAGCGGCCCCATCTCGGTGCTCTCGTCGAGGGGGTCGCCGACGACGACGCCGCGTACGGCCTCGGCGAGGCGTTCCATGAACGCGTCGTACACGCCTGCCTGGACGAGCAGCCGGGACCTGGCGCAGCAGTCCTGACCCGCGTTGTCGAAGACCGCGTACGGGGCGGCTTGTGCCGCTCGGTCGAGATCGGCATCCGCAAAGATGATATTTGCGGACTTGCCGCCTAGCTCCAGGGTGACCCGCTTGACCTGGGCCGCCGCCTTGGCCGCGATCTCCTTGCCCACCTCGGTCGAGCCGGTGAACACGATCTTGGCCACGTCAGGGTGCTCCACCAGCCGGGCGCCCGCGACCTCCCCCACCCCGGGCAGCACCTGGAGCACCCCCTCGGGCAGGCCCGCCGCCAAGGCCAGCTCGGCCAGCCTCAGCGCGGTCAGCGGAGTCCACTCGGCCGGTTTGACGATCACCGTGTTGCCGGCCGCCAGCGCCGGGGCCACCCCCCACGACATGATCAGCATCGGGAAGTTCCACGGCACGATGACGCCCACCACGCCCAGCGGTTCCTGGAAGGTGACGTCCACGCCGCCGGGCACCGGGATCTGCTTGCCGTGGTCGCGCTCGGGCGCCCCGGCGTAGAAGTGCAGCACGTCGCGTACGGAGCCGGCCTCCCAGCGGGCGTTGCCGATCGGGTGCCCGGCGTTGGCCAGTTCCAGCAGCGCCAGCTCCTCGCCGTGCTCGCCCACCAGGTCCGCGAACCTCCTCAGCAGCCGCGCCCGGTCGCCGGGCGACACCTGCCGCCAGGCGGCGTACGCCTTCCTGGCACGCTCCACCGCCCGGTCGACCTCGGCCGCGTCGGCCGCCTCGACGTCGGCGACGACGTCCTCCGTCGCCGGATTGACGATCTTCATCGGTCACCCGTCACATTCGCTCGAAACCACGGAACATCTCCCAGTCCGTCACCGCCGCGTCGAACGCCGCCAGCTCCACGCGCGCGTTGTTCGCGTAATGCTCGACGACGTCCTCCCCGAACGCCTCGCGCGCCAGCTCCGACCCCTCGAACAGGGGGAGCGCGTCGCGCAGGGTGTGCGGCACGGTCTCCGCGCCCGAGTCGTAGGCGTTGCCCTCGAACGCGTCCTCCAGCGGCAGCTCGGCATCGATGCCGTGCAGCCCGGCCGCCACCAGCCCCGCCACCGCCAGGTACGGGTTCACGTCGCCGCCCGGCACGCGGTTCTCGATCCGCAGTGACAGCCCGTGGCCGACGAGCCTGAGCGCGCAGGTGCGGTTGTCGACGCCCCACTTGATCGCCGTGGGGGCGAAGCTGCCCGGCATGTAACGCTTGTAGGAGTTGATGTTGGGGGCGTACAGGAGGGTGAGCTCGCGCAGGCAGGCCAGCTGCCCGGCGATGAATCGGGCGCCGAGCTGCGAGAGCTTGTACGGCCCCGGTCCGGCCATGACGGGGTCGCCGTCGAGGCTCCTGAGCGAGATGTGGATGTGGCAGGAGTTACCCTCGCGCTGGTTCGGCTTGGCCATGAAGGTGATCGACCTGCCCTCCTGGGCGGCGATCTCCTTGGCGCCGTTCTTGTAGATGGCGTGGTTGTCGCAGGTCCGCAGCGCCTCGGCGTAGCGGAAGGCGATCTCGTGCTGGCCCAGGTTGCACTCGCCCTTGGCGGACTCGACGTAGAGCCCGGCGTCCTCCATGTCCCGCCTGATCCGCCTGAGCAGGGGCTCGATGCGGGCGGTCCCCAGCAGCGAGTAGTCGACGTTGTAGAGGTTGGCGGGTGACATGTCGCGGTAGCCGCGCTGCCACGCCTCCTCGTAGGTGTCGTCGTAGACGCAGAACTCCAGTTCGGTGCCGACGTACGCGGCCAGGCCCCGCTCGGAGAGGCGGGCCAGCTGCCTGCGCAGGATCTGGCGCGGAGAGGGCGGCACGTCGCCGCCGTCCTCCCAGGCCAGGTCGGCCATCAGCAGGGCGGTGCCCTCCTGCCACGGCACCCGGCGCAACGTCGTCAGATCGGGTTTCATCACGAAGTCGCCGTATCCGCGGTCCCAGGACGACATCGCGTATCCGGCGACGGTGTTCATGTCCACGTCGACCGCGAGCAGGTAGTTGCACCCCTCGGAGCCGTGGTGCAGCACCTCGTCGAGAAAATAGCGCGCGGACAGCCTCTTGCCCTGCAACCTGCCCTGCATGTCGGCGATCGCGAGGAGCACGGTGTCGATCCGCCCGGACGCCACCTCGTCGCGCAGCTCGCTGACGGAAAGGTATCCGGTGCTCGCTCCATCGCTCACGCTACGCCGCTCCGATCTGCGCTGACACGCTTCCCCGTTGATTGGGCTAGTCTTAGACCATTGATGTGTATGGCGGGATCCCTTGTCAAGACCTGAGGACACGTTGGACGAGTCGGCACGTTTGATGACGGTGCTGCGCCCGGTCCGGGCCGGCAACGCCTTCGAGGAGACCGTGGAACGCCTGCTCCAGGCGATCAAACTCGGCCTGGTCGCGCCGGGCGACAAGCTTCCCCCCGAGCGCGAGTTGGCCGTCAGGCTCGGCATCAGCAGGGTGACGCTGCGCGAGGCCATCCGCGCGCTGTCCGACGCCGGCTACCTCGACGTGCGCAGGGGCCGCTACGGCGGCGCCTTCGTCACGTACGCGCCGCCCGAGCCGGACGCCGGCCACCTGCGCGAGGCCGTCAAGGAGATGGGCATGGCCGACCTGTCGGACGCCCTCACGTTCCGCCTCGCGGTCGAGTGCGGGGCGGCCCAGGTGCTGGCGATGTCCCGGCCGGCGGAGGAGCAGCGGGCGGTGCTCGTCCGCCGGCTCGCCGACGTGAACGAGGCCGGCCTCGACGACTACCGCCGGCTCGACACCGCCTTCCACCTGTCGATCGCCGAGCTGACAGGCTCATCCCTGCTCGCCACGACCTGCGCCGACGCCCGCTCGCGGGTCAGCGACCTGCTCAACGCCATTCCCATGCTCCAGGTCAACCTCGACCATGCCGCCGTGCAGCACCAGGCCATCGTCGACGCCATCCTGGCGGGCGAACCCGACGCCGCCCGGCAGGCGGTGGCCGAGCACCTGGAGGGCACGGCGGCCCTCCTGCGCGCGTTCCTGGCCTGAGGATCGCTGCCGGTTACGCGCATATGGGGCTCGCGGGCTCGTAGCATCAGTTCCAGCATCATGGGGAACTGGTTCCAGCACACCATCGTCGCCACAGGACGGCTGCCGCTGTTCTGTTACTTCGTGGCGCTCATCGTCGCCTTCATCGCCACGCGCATCAACGTGCGCCTGATCAGGGCGAAGATCGGCTGGTTCCGCAACGTGAGCGTGGGCGAGATGCACATCCACCACGTCGTGTTCGGCGTCGTGCTGATGATGGTCGGCGGGGTCGCCGGCTTCATCGTCTCGCCCGGGTCACAGGTGGGCACGGCGGCCGCGGCGTGCGTGTTCGGCATCGGATCGGCGCTGGTGCTGGACGAGTTCGCGCTGATCCTGCACCTGCACGACGTCTACTGGGAAGAGGAGGGGCGCACCTCGGTGGACGCCGTCTTCATCGCGGTCGCCGTCACCGGCCTGCTCCTCATGGGGCTGCGCCCGCTCACCTGGGACTACGGCACCCTGCTCAACCCGGCCGTGCTCATCATCGCCAACCTGGCGCTGGCCGTCGTCACCCTGCTCAAGGGCAAGATCTGGACCGGGATGGCAGGGCTGTTCGTCCCGCCCATGCTGCTGGTGGGCGCGCTGCGCCTGGCGCGGCCGGGCTCGCCCTGGGCCCATTGGTTCTTCACCAAGCAGTCACCGCGCAAGATGGCCAAGGCGATCCACCGGGAGGAACGCTGGCGGCGGCCGGTGATCCGGGTCAAGATCGCCTTCCAGGAGTTCCTCTCAGGGCGGCACGATCTGCCGTCCACGCGGCGCGGGCGTCGGCATACTTGAGACATGGCGCCTCCTTCTCTGTTCGAAGGGCCGGGGGAGAAGGTGCAGCAGCGTCTGCTGCATGCTGTGCTGCCCGTGTGCGACCGTTACGGCCTCGTGCTCCCACGCGATGAGGGCGCACGGGTTCACCGGTCGCCCGAGCGGAAACCTCGACTTCGCCACGGCCGCGGAGCTGCCCCTGCCCCTCGTGGTCGAAGGCGTCCTCGGAGCGTTCCAGGAGGCCGGGCTGCACGCGTCGATGATCGAGGTGACACCGCGTACGGGGCGGTTGACGGTCGAGGCCGCCGGCGAGAGCCGCCCGTTCGGCCTGTTGCGCGAGGCGCTCGGCGTCGGCCGGTCGCCTGCGGGATGGTGCGGGTGCTGAGCGTGGAAGACGCGTCGAGCTCATCGCGGACGACGAGTTGGAGGCCTACGGGGTGGATCCGCGCCGGATCGGGGAGATTCGGCGGTTCGCGCATGCGTGGGTGGAGGACATCAGGCTGCGGCGGGTCGACGACGGTGACGCCGATGTGGACGATCCCGATTTGCCGGACATCGACTGATTTTCTGCCATAAAGCGCCCGCAAGGTCACAAGGTCGTCCCTGGGTCCACGCCGCCGGAGGGATGACACCACGAGGCGGCCACCGAGCGTAGGGCCAGGCCCGCTCCCCGGATGTCGTCTCCTCCTCACGAAGGAGGTGTCAACCAAAGTTGACATACTCAGGTCGTCAATTTAGGTTGACCCTGGCGGATCGGTGCCGATCGAGGCTTCCCGTTCGTTGGAGCGAAGTCGAGAAATGTCGTGAAAGGGGTTGCGGTGGTCAAGGAGTTGCTCGCCTACGTACGCCCGCACAGAAAGGTCCTGTTCCTGGGCGGGCTGCTGGGCCTGATCGGCTCGGTGGCGGGTCTGGCGATGCCGTTGCTGGCCAAGTACGTCGTCGACGCGTTCGGCCAGAACACGTCGATGGCCGGGCCGCTGTTAGGGCTCACCGCCGCGGTGCTGGTGGGCGCCGTCGTGTCGGCCGGTGGCAGTTACCTGATGGAGCGCACGGGCGAGGGCATCGTGCTCGGCGCCAGGCGCGGGCTCGTGGACCGGATGTTGCGCCTCAAGGTCGCCGACGTCGACCGGCTCAAGCCCGGCGACCTGATGTCGCGGGTGACCGGCGACACGACGCTGCTGCGCGCCGTGCTGACCAACGGCATCGTCGAGTCGGTGAGCGCGGCGTTCATGCTGGTCGGGGCCATCGTCATGATGGCGGCCATGGACGGCGTGCTGCTGCTGATCACGCTGCTCGTGGTGGTGGTGATCGGCGGGCTGGTCGCGCTCATCATGCCGAAGATCCAGCGGGCCCAGACGCACGCCCAGGAGGCCGTGGGCGAGATGGGGGCCGTGCTGGACCGGGCGCTGCAGGCGTACAGGACGGTGAAGGCGAGCGGCGCGGAGGAGCGGGAGATCGCCGAGGTGGGCGAGGCGGCGGTGCGCGCCCGTGACAGGGGCCTGCAGGTCGCCGGGTGGACGTCGCTCGCGGGCGTGGCGACGTGGATGGCGGTGCAGATCGCGTTCCTGTGCGTGCTGGGCGTCGGCGGGTCGAGGGTGGCCTCCGGCACGCTCGAGGTGTCGTCGCTGATCGCGTTCCTGCTCTACCTGTTCTACCTCGTGCCGCCGATCGGGCAGCTGGTCCAGGGCGGTGTGCAGCTCCAGCAGGGCCTGGCCGCGCTCAAACGGATCAAGGAGATCGAGGAGCTGCCGGCGGAGCCGACCGAGCCGGTCCGCGTCGCCCGGGGCAGCGTGGAGCCGGTCGGGGTGACGTTCGAGGACGTGGTGTTCCGGTACGGCGAAGACCGGCCGATCGTGCACGACGGGGTCACCTTCGAGGTGCCGCCCGGCGGGCTGACCGCGCTGGTGGGGCCGTCGGGGGCGGGGAAATCGACGGTGTTCGCCCTGCTCGAACGTTTCTACGACCACCAGGGCGGCACGATCAGGATCGGCGGCCGCGACATCCGCGACTGGCCGCTGGGCGAGCTGCGGGCCGCGCTCGGCTACGTCGAGCAGGACGCCCCCGTGCTGGCCGGCACGTTGCGGGAGAACCTGCTCTTCGCCGCCAGGGATGCCACCGACGAGGAGCTGCACCGCGCGATCGCCCGCACCCGGCTCGACGACCTGGTGGCCAGGCTGCCCGAAGGGCTGGAGACGGCGGTCGGGCACCGCGGCGTGCTGCTGTCCGGCGGCGAGCGGCAGCGCGTCGCCATCGCCAGGGCGCTGCTGCGCAAGCCCCGGCTGCTGCTGCTCGACGAGGCCACCTCGCAGCTCGACGCGGTCAACGAGCTGCGGCTGCGCGAGGTCATCGCCGAGGTGGCCGCGGAGACCACGGTGCTGGTCATCGCGCACCGCCTGTCCACCGTGACCAACGCCGACCGGATCGTGGTCATGGAGGGCGGGGGCGTACGCGCGGTCGGCACGCACGACGAGCTGGTCGGCCTGGATGACCTCTATCGCGAGCTGGCCGCCACCCAGTTCCTGGTGAGCTAGCCGATGTAGTCTGCGGGTGACATTGATGAATGCTCTCATTCAGGAGGGTCACCATGAGCCGCAGCGTGCGCGCGCCGCGAGGCACGACGATCACCGCCAAGGGGTGGCCGCAGGAGGCGGCGCTCCGCATGCTCCAGAACAACCTGGACCCGGAGGTCGCCGAGCACCCCGAGCAGCTGGTCGTCTACGGCGGCTCGGGCCGCGCCGCACGTGACTGGCCGTCGTTCGACGCGCTGGTCAGGACGCTGACGACGCTGGAGGGTGACGAGACCCTGCTGGTGCAGTCGGGGCGCCCCGTGGGCGTGTTCCGCACCCACGAGTGGGCGCCCCGGGTGCTCATCGCCAACTCCAACCTGGTGCCCGACTGGGCGAGCTGGGAGGAGTTCCGGCGGCTGGAGGCGGCCGGCCTCACCATGTACGGGCAGATGACCGCCGGCTCGTGGATCTACATCGGCACGCAGGGCATCCTCCAGGGCACGTACGAGACGTTCGCGGCGGTCGCCGACAAGCGCTTCGGCGGGTCGCTGGCCGGGACGATCACGCTGACGGCCGGGCTCGGCGGGATGGGCGGCGCCCAGCCGCTGGCCGTCACCATGAACGGCGGCGTGGTCATCTGCGTCGACTGCGACCCGCGCTCGGTCGCCCGCCGCATCGAGCACCGCTACCTCGACGTGGCCGCGGAGTCGCTGGACGAGGCGCTGCGGCTGGCCTACGAGGCGCGCGACGCCCGCAGGCCGCTGTCGATCGGGGTGGTGGCCAACGCCGCGGAGGCGGTGCCCGACCTGCTGGCCCGCGGCGCGGAGATCGACATCGTCACCGACCAGACCTCGGCCCACGACCCGCTGATGTACCTCCCGGAGGGAGTGGCCTTCGAGGACATGGCGGCCGAGCGCGACAAGGACCCGGCCGGGTTCACCGAGCGGGCGCGGGCCTCGATGGCCCGGCACGTGACCGCCATGGTGGGCTTCAAGGACGCCGGCGCGGAGGTGTTCGACTACGGCAACTCCATCCGCGGCGAGGCCCGGCTGGCCGGCTACGAGCGGGCGTTCGACTTCCCCGGGTTCGTGCCGGCGTACATCAGGCCGCTGTTCTGCGCGGGCAAGGGCCCGTTCCGGTGGGCCGCGCTGAGCGGCGACCCGGCGGACATCGCCGCCACCGACCGGGCGATCCTGGAGCTCTTCCCCGAGAACGAGGCGCTCGCCAGGTGGATCAGGAAGGCCGGCGAGCGGGTGCACTTCCAGGGCCTGCCCGCGCGCATCTGCTGGCTGGGATACGGCGAGCGCAACCTGGCAGGTGAGCGGTTCAACGACATGGTGGCGTCCGGCGAGCTGAAGGCGCCCGTCGTGATCGGGCGCGACCACCTCGACAGCGGGTCGGTGGCCTCCCCCTACCGCGAGACGGAGGCCATGGCCGACGGGTCCGACGCGATCGCGGACTGGCCGCTGCTCAACGCCATGCTCAACACCGCCTCCGGGGCCGCCTGGGTGTCCATCCACCACGGCGGCGGCGTCGGCATCGGCCGCTCCATCCACGCCGGTCAGGTGACGGTCGCCGACGGCACCCCGCTCGCCGGCGAGAAGCTCGACCGGGTGCTCACCAACGACCCGGGCACCGGCGTCATGCGCCATGTCGACGCGGGCTACGAGGAGGCGGCCACGGTGGCGGCGGAGCGCGGCGTCCGCATCCCGATGCGCGAATCCTGAGTGACTCCTGATGCCGATGTGGGATGAGAACGCCAGGTTCACGGCGTTGGAGGAGGCGTGACGGGCGCATATCACAGCGGGCTGGACAGGTTGCTCGACGGTCGCAGGCTCTCACCGGTGCAGCGGAGGATCGCGCACTATCTGTCGGAACACCTGGAGGAGGCCATTTTCCTGTCGAGCGTGGAGCTGGCCGAACGGGCCGGGGTGAGCCAGCCGTCCGTGACCAGGTTCGCGATGGTGCTCGACTTCGCCGGCTATCCGGAGCTGCGGCAGGCGCTGCGCCCGCTGGTGCTGGGCGGGCCGCCGGAGGGCCGGCAGGAGAGCCTCATCAAGGGAGCCATCGACCGCGAGATCAGAAACCTGACCTCGGTGCGCGACCGGCTGCCGTCGCTCCCGCTGAAGGAGCTGGGCGAGTGCCTGGCCGCCGCCGAGCCGCTCCCGGTGCTGGGCCTGCGCGTGTCGGCGGGGCTGGCCACCACGTTCGCCTACTACGGCCGGCGCGTCCACCCGGACGTGCGCCTGCTCACGCACGGCGGCTCGGAGCTGATCGACGGCCTGCACGCCGCCCGCCGCGCCGGTGCGGAGTGGCTGGTGGCCGTGGTGCTGCCGCGCTACCCGGTGGAGGCGATGGACGCCCTGGAGTACGCGGACAAGCTCGGCTACCGGGTGGCCGCGATCTGCGACCGGGCCGACTTCCCCGCCGAGGTGGTGCTGGACGCACCGGTCGGCGACCGGCTGGTGTTCGACTCCCACGCGGCGCCGCTCGCCCTGGCCATGGCCCTGGTGGAGGCCATGGCCGACGCGGCGCCGCTGCGCACCCAGGCGCGGCTGGAGGAGTACGAGCGGATGACGGACGAGACCGGCACGTTCCTCACCGGCGATCTGCCCTGGCGATCGCCATGACCTGATCGAAGGTCCGAGTGCCGGCCCGTGCCGATCACGCGAAGACGACGGCGTCCCGGGCGGACCGGAGCCCGTACACCCTCTCGTTGCTGTAGATGGCCAGGCGCTTGCCGTCCCAGAGCGCGCTGGTGCCGAAGTGCCTGAAGCTGGAGGTGCCGGTCAGATCGTGCAGGGACGTGGTCGAGCTGGAGGGCAAGGCCATGAGCGGGGTGTCCTTGCCGGTGGCGGGGTCGATGGCGACCACCAGCCCCGGCACGCCCGCCCATGGTTGGTGCCTGCGGCCTCTTTTCATCCGGGGAAGGGCTTCCTGGTAGGCGATGATCTTCCCGTCGACGACCGTGATCACGCCGAGCGTCCGCGCGGGCAGTGACGCAGGCTCGGGGCGGCCTGGTCGCAGGGCGAGGTGTCGCCGATGGTTCCCTCCCACACCGTGACGTGCTCGCCGGACTCCCGATCGACCTTCCAGACCTCCGCGTCGCGACTCCTCCCACCATGGGTGATCATGACGACGAGCGGATCGGCGGAGAGCACCTGCGCGATCTCGGCCCCCGCCTGCGGTGACGACCACCGCCACACACTCTCGCCCGCCTCGTCGAACGCCGCCGGACGGCAAGGGGTACTCCCAGGCGATCGTGCCCGTGGCGATCTCTGAGGAGACGACCTTGCCCGCCTTCCTGTGCACGAAATGCGTCCGCGTGAACCAGGCCGCTCCCTGGTGCGCCATCACGGCATACGGGCCCGGATCGGGGGTCGTGCGCACCTTGACGTCGGCGATGCCCAGCTTCTCCGCAGCCGCCGACCACGCCCGGTAACCGCCGGTCCCTTCGGGAACGACGTCGAACCGCACATACATGACGCCGGCGACGACCAGGACGATCCCGAGCAGGGAGACGGCGACGACGGGGCCTGTCATGCGATGGCGTCAGCGTGTCGGAGGCTGACGGTACGGCTGCCCCCCACGGCTGCCGGTGAGGCCCGTGCGGCGGAGCGTGGTTCATGGAGCTCCTCGTGCGATCGACACCCCGGCAAACTATGTCCCGCTGGTATGCCGGCGGTATGTCGGCCCGCTGGGGGCGTCTAACCGGCGATCCTCCGTAGCGAGCGCATCGACCAGATCGTGGTGAGCACCGCCAGCACGACGAACAGCCCGAACGCGACCGGGATCGACGAGTCGGACAGCCGCCCGGCGAACAACGCCCGCCCGGCCTCGACCGCGTGATAGAGCGGGTTGATCGGGGCCAGCGTCTTCATCCAGTCGGGCGCGAACGAGATCGGCACGAACAACCCGGCCAGCAACATGATCGGCAACATGAACAGGTTGAGCGTCTGCGACATGCCGTTCTCGTCGCGCACGGTCAGCGCCAGCCCCTGCGACAATCCCGAGGCGAACAACCCGGTGGCCGCCATGAGCAGCAGCACCAGCACCAGCTCGACGGCCCCGATGCGCACGCCCATCGCGATCGCCACGACCAGCACCAGGATCGCCTGGCACACCAGCACGACCATGTCCTTCGCCACCCGCCCGAGCACGATGGCCGGCCGCCACGCGGGACTGACGGCGTAGCGCTCGAGCGAGCCGTTGCGCAGCTCGGCGATCAGGCCGAACCCGGAGAACAACGAACCGAAGACCGCGATCATCATCATCGACGCCGGCGTGAACACGCGCAGCGCGTCGACGGTCGTGCCGCCCGGCGTCATGGTCTTGAGCAGCGGCGCGAACATCAGCAGGTAGAGCACCGGCTGCATGATGCCGAACAGCGGCCAGACGGGATTGCTGAACGACTTCTTCAACTCGTAGCCGGTGAACAGGACGGTGTGGCGGATCATGAGTCGGCTCCAGCGTCACGAAGGGTGCGGCCGGTCTTGGCCAGGAAGACGTCGTCGAGGGTGGACCTGTCGAGCGCGATCGAGCTCAGCCCGATCCCCTGCTCCTCCAGCGCCCGCAGCAGCGCGGGCAGCGTGTGCTCGCCGTCGTCGACGTAGACGCGCAGCACGTCCTCGTCGACGCGGGTCTCGCGGGCCAGCGGCTTGAGCGTGTCGGCGGCCCGCTCGAGGTCGTCCGCCCTGAGCGTGATCACGTCGCCGGACACCTCCCGCTTGAGGTCGCCGGGGGTGCCCTCCGCCACCACCTCGCCGTGGTCCACGATCATGAGCCGGTCGCACAGCGCGTCGGCCTCGTCGAGGTAGTGGGTGCTGAGCAGCACGCTCGTGCCCGCCTCGCGCAGCTGCCTGATGCGCTCCCAAAGGTTGGCGCGGTTCTGCGGGTCGAGTCCGGTGGTGGGCTCGTCGAGGAAGAGCAGCGGCGGGCTGTGCACCAGCCCGATCGCGATGGCCACGCGCCGCTTCTGCCCGCCGGAGAGCGTACGGCCCGGGCGGTCGGCCATCTCGGTCAGGTCGAAGCGCTCCAGCACCTCGGCCGTGGCCCGCTTCGGGTCGGTCACGTTGTGGATCTTGGCGGCCATCACGATCTGGGCCCTGGCGCTCGTGGTGTCCTCCACCCCGCCGGCCTGACTCACGTAGCCGAGGTTGCGGCGGACCGCGGCGGGCTCCTTGAGCAGATCGTGGCCGGCGATGAGGGCCTTGCCCGCGTCGGGGGCGATCAGCGTGGAGAGCATGCGGATGGTGGTGGTCTTCCCGGCGCCGTTGGGGCCGAGCACGCCGAAGATCTCGCCCTTCTTCACCTCCAAGCCGACGCCGCGTACGGCCTCGACTGTCTGTGTGCCTTTCCTGCTTCTGGTGGTGAACGTCTTGCGCAGGCCGTCTGCCTGAATGATCATGGGGGGTTCCCGCTCCTTACAGGGCGACGCGTCCGCCTCGGGCCTGCCCCCGACCCGGTCGGGCAGGGCTCGCTGCATGGCTCTGGCCAGGCGGAGTTCTCGCCCACGTGCCGGGGGCGCCGTGGCGTCTTCTCGGGCGCCGGAAACGTGTCCGAAGGTCTCCACGCTCATCGTGAGCTGACGCATCCTGCCATACAAGGCGGCCGGAATCTCCCCCTTTTCCGGCCGTCCATGGATCTCGGTGGGCGTCAATAAGCTGAGCCCATGAGTGAACGACCGACGGCGCTGGTCACCGGCGCTTCACGAGGCGTCGGCGCGGCCGTCGCCAGGGCCCTGGCCCCGACGCACGACGTCATGCTCGGCGGCCGCGACGGGGCCGCGCTCGCCGCGGCGGCGGCCGAACTGCCCGGCGCGCAGCCGTGGCCGGTGGAGCTGACGCGGGTGACCCAGGCCGACGTCGAGCACGTCGAGCGGCTCGACGTGCTCGTGCACTGCGCCGGGATCAGCGTGCTGGGCCGGATCGCCGACCAGTCCGCCGACGTGTGGCGCAGGACCATGGACGTCAACGTCGTCGCCGTCGCCGAGCTGACCAGGCTGCTCCTGCCCGCGCTCAGACGGGCCGGCGGCCACGTCGTCTGCGTCAACTCGGGCGCGGGCCAGCGGGTGAACCCCAGCTGGGGCTCCTATTCCGCCAGCAAGTTCGCGTTGAAGGCCCTCGCCGACGCGCTGCGCCTGGAGGAGCCCGCACTGCGGGTCACCACGGTCTACCCCGGCCGTACGGCCACCGACATGCAGCGCGGCGTACGCGAGTTCGAGGGCGGGGAATTCGAGCCGGAGCGATACCTCACGCCGGAGAGCGTGGCGGGGGCGGTGCTGGCCGCCGTCACCGCGGGCCCCGACGCCCACCTCACCGAGCTGACCATCCGGCCCAGGGGCTGAATGGTTCCATTCACTAGAGTGGGGTCATGCTTGAACCACTCGCGCACGTAGGACGGGATCCGGCGACCGGCGGCTACGTCAGGGACGCCTGGTCGCCCGCTGACCTGGAGCTACGCGAATGGTTCGCGGGCGAGGCCGCGCGGAGGGGGCTCGGCCTGCGCGAAGACCGCAACGGCAACCTGTGGGGATGGTGGGGCGACCCCTCGCCGCGGCGGCCCGGCGTGGTCACAGGCAGCCACCTCGACTCGGTGCGCCAGGGCGGCGCGTACGACGGGCCGCTGGGTGTCGTCTCGGCCTTCGCCGCGCTCGACCTGCTGAAAGCGCGCGGCGTCACCCCCGCCGTACCCGTCGGGGTCGCGTGCTTCACCGACGAGGAGGGCGCCAGGTTCGGCGTCCCCTGCATGGGGTCGCGGCTGCTCACCGGCCTCCTTGAGCCCGAGCGGGCGCTCGGGCTCAAGGACGACGACGGCGACACGCTGGCCGACGTCATGACCGGGGCGGGGCGCCGGCCCCGCACGATCGGGCGTGACGACGAGACGCTGGCCATGATCGGCACGTTCGTCGAGCTCCACGTCGAGCAGGGCCGCGGCCTCGTGACCGAGGGCCGCCCCGTGGGCGTGGCCGGCACGATCTGGCCGCACGGGCGGTGGCGGTTCGACTTCCGCGGCCGGGCCGACCACGCGGGCACCACCCGGCTGGCCGACCGCGACGACCCGATGTTGCCGTTCGCCCGCATGGTGCCGGCCGCGCGCGAGCTGGCGGCGCGGCACGGCGTGGTGGCCACGGTCGGCAAGGTCCGCGTCTCGCCCGGCAACGCCAACGCGATCCCCGGTCTCGTCTCGGCCTGGCTCGACGCGCGCGGCCCCGACGAGGCGGCCGTACGCGCCCTCGTCGCGGACCTGACGGCCGAGGCGCCGGCGGACGTGCGGGAGGAGTCGTGGACGCCGGTCGTCGCCTTCGACGTGGCGCTCCGGGACCGGCTGGCCAGGGTGGCCGGAGGCGACACGCCCGCGCCGATCCTGGCGACAGGAGCCGGGCACGACGCGGGAATCCTGGCGACGGCGGGCGTACCGAGCGCCATGGTGTTCGTCAGGAACCCCACCGGCGTGTCCCATTCCCCCGATGAGCACGCCGAACAGGCAGACTGCGAGGCGGGAGTCGTGGCACTCGCGAACGTGCTGGAGGATCTGTGTCGCTGACCTACTGGTGCGAGCAGGCGTGGCTGCCCGACGGCGTCACCGACGGCGTGCTCATCGAGATCGAAGGCGCCAGGATCGCGCACATCGGCCAGGGCCCGCCGGGCTCCGCCGAGCGGCTGGCGGGGCTCACCGTCCCCGGCCTGGCCAACGCCCACTCCCACGCCTTCCACCGCGCCCTGCGCGGCAGCGCCCAGGAGGGCAAGGGCGACTTCTGGACCTGGCGCGAGCGGATGTACACGGTGGCCGCCAAGCTTGACCCCGACTCCTACCTCCGCCTGGCCAGGGCCGTCTACGCCGAGATGGCGCTGGCCGGGGTGACGTGCGTTGGCGAGTTCCACTACCTGCACCACGCCGGGAACGGCCGGCCCTACGACGACCCCAACGCGATGGGTCACGCCCTCATCCAGGCCGCGCGCGACGCCGGCCTGCGCATCGCGCTGCTCGACACCTGCTACCTGTCCGGCGGCATCGGCGCGCCCCTGACCGGCACGCAGCTGCGCTTCACCGACGGCGACGCCGAAGGCTGGGACGCCAGGGCGGAGGAGCTGGCGGAGGCGTACGAAGGGCAGCCCGACGTGGAGATCGGCGCGGCCATCCACTCGGTGCGCGCGGTGCCGCCCGAGCAGATGCCGGTCGTGGCCGAGTTCTCCCACCGCAACGCGGCGCCCCTGCACGTGCACGTCTCGGAGCAGCAGGCGGAGAACACCGCGTGCATCGAGATGTACGCGGCCACGCCCGTCCAGGTGCTGCACGAGCGGGGGGTGCTGGGGCCCCGCTCGACCGCCGTGCACGCCACCCACCTGACCGACGTGGACATCGAGCTGCTCGGCCAGTCGGGCTCCTACGTGTGCATGTGCCCCACCACCGAACGCGACCTCGCCGACGGCGTCGGCCCGGCCCGGGCGGCGGCCGACCGCGGGGCGTCCATCACGCTCGGCTCCGACAGCCACGCCGTGATCGACCTGTTCGAGGAGGCCAGGGCGGTCGAGCTGGACGAGCGGCTGGCCAGTCACGAGCGCGGCCACTGGCGCGCCGACGAGCTCCTCGCCGCCGCCACCGTCACGGGCCACACCTCGCTCGGCTTCCCCGGCGCAGGCCTGCTCGTGCCGGGCGCGTGGGCCGACCTGGTGTCCGTACGGCTCGACTCCGTGCGCACGGCGGGCGCGCGCGGGCTGGAGGCCGTCGTGTACGCGGCCACGGCGGCCGACGTGCACGCGGTCGTCTCCGGCGGCCGGCGCGTGGTCACGGAGGGCCGCCACCTGCTCGGCGACGTCGGTCCCATGCTCGCCGAGGCGATCGGCGCCCTGCGGTGACCGCCGGGTTCTTACGGTGACCGCCCGTACCCCTGCGGTGACCACCCGTACCCCCGCCGACGGCCAGCCGGGCCGAACCCCGGTGACGCCCCCAGAGCGCCGCCCTGCGACGACCGCGTAGATCGGCACCTTGCGAAGACCGACCACCCAGGAGGAACCCATGACGGGCACGACGCTGATCGACGGGATCGGGCTCCTGTACACCGGCGATCCGGAACGCGAGGAGATCCCCGACGCGGCACTCGTCATCGACGACGGCCTGGTCGCCTGGGCCGGGCCCGCGAGCCAGGCGCCCGACGCCGACGAGCGCGTGGACGCCGGAGGCAGGGCCGTCATCCCCGGCTTCGTCGACAGCCACGCCCACCTGGTCTTCGCCGGCGACAGGACCGCCGAGTTCCAGGCCCGCATGTCCGGCGAGCCCTACACCGGAGGCGGCATCAGGACCACGGTCGCCGCCACCCGCGGGGCCGGCGACGCCGAGCTGGCCACCCGCGCCTTCGGCCTGGTGAACGAGATGCTCGCCCAGGGCACGACCACCGTGGAGATCAAGAGCGGCTACGGCCTGTCCGTCGAGGACGAGCGCCGCTGCCTGGAGATCGCCACCGCGCTGACCGACGAGACCACCTTCCTCGGCGCGCACGTCGTGCCCTCCGACATGGACGCCGACGCGTACGTGCGGCTCGTCGCCGGGGAGATGCTCGAAGCGTGCGCCCCCTACGCCAAGTGGGTGGACGTGTTCTGCGAGCGCGGGGCGTTCGACGGTGACCAGACGCGCGAGATCCTGACGGCGGGCGTGAAAGCGGGGCTCGGGGCGCGGGTGCACGCCAACCAGCTGACCGAGGGGCCGGGCGTGCGGATCGCCTGCGAGCTCGGCGCCGCCTCCGCCGACCACTGCACCCACCTCGCGCCGGCCGACGTGGACGCGCTGGCCTCCTCCGGCACCGTGGCGACGCTGCTGCCCGGGGCGGAGTTCTCCACGCGGTCGCCGTACCCGGACGCGCGGCGGCTGCTCGACGCGGGAGCGACGGTGGCGCTGGCGACCGACTGCAACCCGGGGTCGTCGTTCACGTCGTCGATGCCGTTCTGCGTGGCGCTGGCCGTACGCGAGATGCGGATGACGCCGCTGGAGGCGATCAGGGCGGCCACGTACGGCGGGGCACGCGCGCTCCGGCGTACGGACGTAGGCTGGTTGCGGCGCGGAGCCCGCGCGGACGTCGTCATCCTCGATGCCCCCTCCTACGTGCATCTCGCTTACAGACCTGGCGTTCCCCTCGTCCACCAGGTGTTTCACGGCGGCCTCCTCCTTGAGGAGGACATCCATAACCCTCCCTCCGACGTAGTGCTTTAGGGAATCTTTGCCTCTGGCCGGACGTTGGCCCGGTAGGGAACGCAGCTGCGGGAACGAGGTGCCTGGGGATGGCAAGGCCTACGGGGAGTCGCACGCAGGAGCAGCATGTCGCCGATCGCGACCTGCTGGGGACCTATCTGGCCGAGATCGGCCGGGTCCCGCTGCTCACGGCGGAAGAAGAGGTGGAGCTCGCCAAGCGGATAGAGGCGGGACTCTTCGCCGAGCAGTTGCTCGACAGCGGGGGCTCGGAGCCGCGCATCGGGGACGCGGCGGACGAGGAGCTGGAGCGCCTGGCCATTTCCGGTCAGCGGGCGAAGGACGAGTTCATCCAGGCCAACCTGCGCCTGGTGGTGGCGGTGGCCAGGAAATACTCCGGCCGGGGGATGCCGCTCATCGATCTGGTGCAGGAGGGAAACCTGGGCCTGGTCCGCGCCGTGGAGAAGTTCGACTACCGGCGGGGCTACAAGTTCTCCACCTACGCGACGTGGTGGATCAGGCAGTCGGTGGGGCGGGCCATCCACGAGCAGGCGCGGCCGGTGCGGCTGCCCACGCACGCGGGCGAGCAGATGACCCGGTTGATGCGCGTGCGGCGCGACATCCTGGCGGAGTTCGACGCCGAGCCGACCGACGACGACCTCGCCGAGATTCTCGACCTGCCGATCGAGCGGGTGCGGGAGCTGCGGCGGTGGGCGTCCGATCCGGTCTCGCTGCAGCTCGGGGTGGGTGACGAGGACGAGACCGAGCTGGGCGACATGATCGCCGACGAGACGTGGGCGGATCCCGAGCAGCAGGCCATCGACATCCTGGAGCGGGAGCGGCTGAACGAGTGGCTGACCGGGCTCGAGGGCGTCACCAGCGAGATGCTGCGCTGGCGCTACGGCCTGCTCGACGGGCGCGAGCACACGCTCACGGAGGTCGGTGAGCGTTACGGCATCGGCCGCGACCGTGCCCGCCGCATCGAGCGCGACGCGCTGGCCCGTCTGCGCAAGATGGCCACCGCCGCCGCCTGAGCGCCGCCCGCACAACGTCACGACCTGACGGTACTTCCGCGTCCGCTGCCCGGTCCGGCTGACGGTACTTCCGCGTCCGCTGCCCGGTCCGGCTGGCGGCGCCGCGCCGTCACGACGCTGATGCCGCCGCAGAGGCCGATGCGCGACGATGGCACCGCTTCCCATGGGCTACGGCGAGTCCAGCGGGCCGCAGGCACGCGGTGCGGCGCCCGGCCCGAGGGGGTTCCCGGAAAGGGCTTCTCCAGGGCGACGGCGCGTCGGGCAGCGGTCGGCGGGGGCCGCGCGAGGACGGCTCGCGCCGACACCGCCCTGTGGGGCAGGCCGCCGGGCCGGTACTCCGGCCCCCGGGGACGTTTCGCGGCTCAGGTGGCAGGTCCGGCTACGTAGCAGGTCCGGCTACGTGAGGTGGTGGGATCGGCCGTAGGGTCGAGGGCATGCATGTGGAGACGTTGCGCCGCTATCCCGTCAAGTCGATGCTGGGCGAGGAGGTCGTGCGGAGCGAGGTGACCGAGCGCGGGCTCGCGGGGGATCGGGCGCGGGCGGTGCTCGACGTCACCACGGGCAAGATCGCGAGTGCGAAGAACCCGCGGCTCTGGCGCGGCCTGCTGGCCATCGAGGGCGCCCGCGTCCCCGGCGACGAGGAGCTGTCACGGATGCTCGGGCGCGAGGTGCGGGTGATCGACGTGCCGCCGGCCGACGCCGAGTTCGAGCGGTCGGTGCCGGAGCAGGTGCTGGCCGAGGGGATCGAGGCCGAGGTGCCCCACACCGTCGGCACGCTGGGTGGGGCGTCACCGGGCGGCACGTTCTTCGACTTCGCCCCGATCCACCTGATCTCCACCTCCGCCGTGGCGCGGATCGGCGCCCTCAGCCCGCGCGGGCACGTCGACGCCGTCCGCTACCGTCCCAATCTCGTGATCGCGACGGGCGCGGAGGGTTTTCCCGAGAACGCCTGGACGGGCCGGGAGTTGCACGTCGGCGACGAGGTGGTGCTGAGGGTCATCGTCACCACCCCTCGTTGCGCCGTGCCGACGCTGGCGCACGGGCCGCTGGAGCGCGACACCGAGGCGCTGCGCACTGTGGCCAGGCACAACCGGGTGCCGGTGTTCGACATGGGGCCGCAGCCGTGCGCGGGGGTCTACGCGCAGGTGCTGCGGCCCGGTCAGGTCAGGAAGGGCGACCAGGTCCGCCTCGGACGTGTCACGACGTAGAGCCCGGCGCCGATGCGCCTCGAACGTGTCAGGCCGTAGATCTACGTGACGTCCGAGGCGCGTCAGGCCATAGATGTCCATGGCGATCCGGCGCCGGGACGGGTCACACCAGTGGGGTGAGGTGCTCGTCCAGGTCGTCGAGGATCTTGCCGGCGGCCGTGACGCCGATGCCGGTCATCCAGATCTCGTCGTCCACGTGGTGGGCGTGGCCCGACGTGACGGCCTTCAGGTTCTTCCACAGCGGGCCGGCGGTGACCGTGGCCTGTGACTTGGCGGCGGCCTCGCCGTACGCGCAGTAGAAGATCGCGTCACCGTCGGCCTTGGCGATGTTCTCCTGGCTCAGCTTGCCGAAGCGCTTGTCGTCCTGGTCGGCCAGCCGCTGCGCCTCGGGCCGCGGGATGCCCGCGTCGCCCAGCACGATGCCGCTGAACGACTCCGGCCCGTACATGCGGATCTCGGTGGGCATGAAGCGCACGATGCTCACCTCCAGCTTCGCGAACTTGGCGCCGAGGTCCTTGGCGCGGGTCTCGTAGGCCGACAACATCTGCGTGGCCTGCTCCTTCTTGCCCAGCGCCTCCGCGTCGAGCAGGAAGTTCTCCTTCCAGGTGATGCCGACGCGCTCGGTGAAGACGGTGGGCGCGATCTTGCTGAGGTTGTCGTAGAAGGGGGCCTGCCGGAACTTGGAGCCGAGGATGAGGTCGGGTTTCAGCGCCATGATGGCCTCGATGTTCAGCTCCTGGAGGGTGCCCACCGCCTTGGTGGACTTGAGTGCGGGGCCGAGGTATTCGGGCCAGGTCTGGTTCTGGGAGGCCTGCGCGGCGCCGACGGGCGTGAGGCCGAGCGAGATCATGGTGTCGAGCTTGTCGGTGTCGAGCACCACCACCCGCTTGGGGGTCATGGGCACCTTGGTCTCGCCCATGGCGTGCTTGACGGTCCGCGTGGGACCGGACTCCTGTGAGGAGGCGGAACTACCGCAGGCGACGAGGGCGAAGGAGAGCGCGGCGGCGAGGGCCAGGCGGAGACGCATGGGCATTCCTTGATCGTTAGGTTAGGCAAGCCTAAGTATCCCACGCCCCGATAGTGCGTGCCGAAACGGTGCCTGTGCGAAGGCCGAAACGTGCCCGAAACACCCGTACGGCGAGATTCACGAATGTGAAACACACCTGGTCGAGCCACGAAACCCCGGCCGAACACGCTGTGGCCACACGTCACATGTAAGGAGGGTCGCGTCGTGAAGATCGATAGCGGCACGACTGCCTGGATGCTCACAGCCGCCGCATTGGTGCTGTTGATGACTCCGGGCCTCGCGTTCTTCTACGGGGGCATGACCAGGGCCAAGAGTGTCCTGAACATGATGATGATGTCGTTCGGCGCCATCGTCACCGTCACCATCACCTGGATGCTCTTCGGGCACTCGCTGGCCTTCACCGACAACCCCAGCCCGGCCCTCAACAACTTCGTCGGCGGCTTCGACGCCCTGGGCCTGCAGAGCCTGGTCGACACCGCCACCAAGGACGACGGCACCGGCATGCCGAGCCTCGTCTTCTCCATGTTCCAGATGACCTTCGCCATCATCACCGTCGCGCTGATCAGTGGCGCGATCGCGGACCGGGCGAAGTTCGGTGCCTGGATGTTGTTCAGCGTCATCTGGGCCACGGTCGTCTACTTCCCGGTCGCGCACTGGGTGTGGGGCACCGGCTGGCTCAACACCATGGGCATCGAGGACTTCGCCGGCGGCACCGTCGTGCACATCAACGCCGGAGCCGCGGCGCTGGCGCTCGCTCTCGTGCTCGGCAAGCGGCAGGGCTGGCGCAAGGAGCCGATGCGGCCGCACAACCTGACACTGGTGCTGCTCGGCGCCGCCCTGCTGTGGTTCGGCTGGTTCGGCTTCAACGCCGGCTCGGAGCTGGCCGTGGACGGCACGGCGGGCCTGGCCTTCCTGAACACGCAGGTCGCCACCGCGGTCGCCGTGGGCGCCTGGCTCGTCGTGGAGAAGCTGCGCGACGGGCACGCCACCAGCCTGGGCGCCGCCTCCGGCGCGGTCGCCGGTCTGGTCGCCATCACCCCGGCCTGTGGTTTCGTCGACCCGTGGGCGGCGATGGTCATCGGCCTGCTGGCGGGCGCGATCTGCGCCTACGCCGTGGGCCTGAAGTACAGGCTCGGCTTCGACGACTCCCTCGACGTGGTCGGCGTGCACCTCGTCGGCGGCGTGGTCGGCGCCGTCTCCCTGGGCTTCCTGGCCGCCTACCCCTTCCTGGAGCAGCAGAGCGAGGGCCTGTTCTACGGCGGCGGCGTCGGCCAGCTGGGCCTGCAGGTGCTCGGTCCCGTCGCGGTCGGCGGCTACTCCTTCATCCTCACCTGGGTCATCGGCAAGATCATCGACAGGACGATGGGCTTCCGCATCTCCACCGAGGACGAGGTCACCGGCGTCGACATCACCACCCACGCCGAGACCGGCTATGACCTCGGCACCGTTCACGCCTCCGGCGTGAGCTCGCCCAACGGCCCCGTCACCGCTCCCGCGACGAAGAAGGTGGACGCATGAGGCTCATCACGGCGATCATCAAGCCCTTCAAGCTGGATGACGTCAAGGCCGCCCTCGAGCAGTTCGGCATCAAGGGCATGACGGTCAGCGAGGCGAGCGGCTACGGCCGGCAGCGCGGCCACACCGAGGTCTACCGCGGCGCCGAATACCAGGTCGACCTGGTGCCGAAGGTCAGGATCGAGGTCCTCGCGGAAGAGGACGACACCGAGGACGTGATCGACGTCATCGTCAAGGCCGCGCACACCGGCAAGATCGGTGACGGCAAGGTCTGGTCCGTGCCCGTGGACACCGTCATCCGCGTTCGCACGGGAGAGAGGGGCCCGGAGGCCCTGTGAGGAGATCCAGGCGACGCCCGGACGACGGGGTCCGGGCGGAGCTCGCGGAGCTCGCGGAGCTCGGCAAGGGGGCGCAGGAGTGAGGGGCGAGGCCCGTTCGTACGCCGCGGCGCGCAAGGAGCGGGCCGCGGACACCGACCGCTGGCTCAAGGATCTCTTCCGTACGGCCAGTGACGGCCGGCACGTCTCGCTGGTCGCCGTCGGGAGCCTCGGCAGGGGCGAGCTGGCCCCCGGCAGCGACCTCGACCTCGTCCTGCTGCACAACGGGCGGGCCGACGTCGCCAGGGTCGCCGACCGGATCTGGTATCCGATCTGGGATTCGGCGGTCAACCTCGACCATTCGGTCCGCACCGTCGAGGAGGCGGTGACCGTCGCCCGGCAGGATTTGAAGGCCGTGCTCGGCCTCATCCAGGCCAGGCACGTGGCGGGCGATCCCGAGCTGACCCGCAAGGCCAGGGAGGCGGTGCTCGCCGAGTGGCGGGCCGACTCCCGGCGCCGGCTCGGCGAGCTGCGCGCCGCCGCCGACCAGCGGGCCCGCGCCAGCGGCGAGCTGGCCTTCCTCCTCGAACCCGATCTGAGGGACGGCCGCGGCGGGCTCCGCGACGTCCAGGCCATGCAGGCGGTGTCCGCCGCCTGGGTCGCCTCGGCGCCCGGCCCCCGGGCGCGGGAGGCGTACGAGCTCATCCTCGACGTGCGGCACGCGCTGCACGTCGTCACCGGCCGCGGCACCGACCGGCTGGTGTTGCAGGAGCAGGACGCGGTGGCCGGGCTGCTCGGCCTGCTCGACGCCGAGGCGCTGATGCGCAGGCTCGCCGAGGCGGGCCGCACCATCTCTCACGCGTTCGACGCCACCTGGCGCACCGTTGACAGGCTCCTGTCAGGCCCCGCTCCCCGGGGCCGCCGCCCGCTGGCGGACGGCGTGGTCGAGCACGGCGGCGAGGTGGTGCTCGCCCGCGGGGTCGACCCTCGCAAGGACCCCGTCCTGGTGTTGCGGGCCGCCGCCGCGGCGGCGGACTCGGGGCTGCCGCTCGCCCCCGCCACGGTGTCCGTCCTGGCTGCTCAGTCGCCGCCGATGCCGGTGCCGTGGCCCGAGGAGGCGCGCGACGCGCTGGTGTCGGTCCTCGGCGCGGGCCGCGCCGCGGTGCCCGTGTGGGAGGAGCTCGACCAGGCGGGCATCCTTGTCAAGCTGCTTCCTGACTGGGAGCGCGTACGCCACCGTCCCCAGCGCAACCCGATCCACCGGTTCACGGTCGACCGGCACCTGATCGAGGCCGCCGCGAACGCCGCCAGCCACACGCGGGAGGTCTCCCGTCCCGACCTCCTGCTGATCGGGGCGCTGCTGCACGACGTCGGCAAGGGGTGGCCCGGCGACCACTCGGTGACCGGCGAGGTCGTGGTCCGCGACATCGCCACCCGCATCGGCCTGCCCGCATCCGACGTGGAGATCCTCGCGACCGTCGTCCGCCACCACCTGCTGCTGCCGGAGACCGCCACCCGCAGGGACCTCGACGACCCCGTCACGATAGAGAAGGTCGCGGCCACGGTCGGCACGCGGGAGGTCCTCGACCTGCTGGCCGCGCTGGCGGTCGCCGACGGCAACGCGACCGGCCCGGCGGCGTGGAACGCCTGGAAGGCGGGGCTCGTCGCCGACCTCGTGCGCCGCGTCAGGTCCGTGCTCGCCGGCTCGCCTCCGCCCAGGCCGCCCGTGCTCTCGGCCGAGCAGGCCGCGCTCGCCCGGCACGGCGGCGGCGCCGTACGCGTCAACGGGGGAGCGGTCACGGTCGTCGCTCCCGACCGGGTGGGGCTGCTGTGGAGCGCCGCGGGCGTGCTCGCCGCGCACCGGCTCGTCGTACGCGCCGCCTCGGCCGCCTCCGCGGGGTCCACGGCCGTGATCGAGTTCTCCGTCATCCCCGAGTACGGCTCGCCGCCCGACCCGGCGACGCTGGAGGCCGATCTCCGTCTCGTCCTTGCTGGGCGTCTTGACATCGAGCAGCGGCTGGCCCGCCGTATGCGCTCCACGAGGCCGCCTCGCGTGCCCGTCGCCCCACCCCGCGTGACGTTGGTGGACGACGCTTCCGCGACCGCCACCGTGGTGGAAGTCAGGGCCCATGACAGGCCGGGGCTGCTGTGGCGCATTGGACGGGCGTTCGGAGAATGTGGTCTTGACGTGAGAGCCGCCCGCGTGGAGACTCTCGGCGCGGAGGCGGTGGACGTCTTCTACGTAGTGGATCGCGCCGGTCGCTCCCTCAGCGGCGACGCGCAGAGGGCACAAGTACGCGATCAGGTGCTTGCCGCACTGAGATAACCAACAGCACACGACCGGCGGACATCTTTGTAACAATGGTGTCCGAAATGCCTGGTAAGTCGGATGCCGTGGATACCTTGTGGACGGCTTGAGGGCCCGTTGACTGAGGGGACGATTGAGGGGTAGCGGAAGCAGTGACTACGGGGAACTCCGGCGGCGCCCCAGCCGCGCAGCGGGACCGCGAGCGGCGGTCACTGCCTCGCTTCGGTCTGCGTAACTGGCGCGTGCGGTGGCGGCTCACCGCGCTCATCCTGGTACCCACCATCGCCGGCGTCGTGCTCGGGGGAGCGCGCGTGGTCGAGTCGATCCAGACCGTCGGCGTCTACGACCGCACGGCCATCGGGGCCGAGCAGTCCGGGCGCATCCGCGACCTCGTGCAGGCGATCGGGCTGGAGCGTGACACCGCCGGCTGGGCCGGTGCCGGCCGTGCCACGCGCAAGCAGCTCGCCGCCCCGCTGGAGCAGCGCAAGGCCGCCGTCGACACGCTGGTCAGGGCCGTCCGGTCCGACCTCGACACGATGGACGCGTCCTACGGCCCCCGCATCGTCAAGGCCGCCGACCAGGCGAAATACGACCTGAGCCGACTGGACAAGATCCGGGAGGAGGGCCAGACCGACTCCGTCCGCTACGACTTCCTCACCGACACCCTGCTCAGGCTGCACGACGAGCTGAGCCTGCTGTCCGACGACTCGCAGATCATCGGCCAGTTCCGCGCGCTGAGCGCCCTCGCGTCGGCCAAGGAGGAGATCTCCCGGCAGCGCGTCCAGCTCATCCAGGCCTCCTACAACACCCAGCGGGTCGGCGCCGACGACGTCGAGGCGTTCATCGCCTCCAACGCGCGCCAGCAGAGCGACATCGCCGCCGTCGGCGCGGAGGCGGGTCCCGACGTCGGGCTCGCCCTGTCCAGGCGGCTGACCGGCACCGAGGAGTACGTCAACGTCCAGCTCACCAAGTCGCGCGCGATCACGCTGGTCAGTGGCCGGTCGCCGGGCGCGCGGATCACCGAGAACCTGATCTCCGCCACGGGCGACCGCGAGCAGTGGTTCAAGCAGAACACGACCACCATCGACGTGCTCCACGGGATCGAGGAGGACCTGGCGGGCAAGGTCGGCCTGCGCAGCCAGGAACTGCGCAGCGCCGAGATCCGCAGCGCGGTCATCGCGGGAGTGCTCATCGTGGCGCTGCTGCTGCTCGTCCTGCTCCTCACCGTGGCCATCGCCCGGTCCATGGTCGGCCCGCTGCGCCGGCTGCGCACCGAGGCCCTGGAGATCGCCGGCTTCCGGCTCCCCGACGTGGTGCGGCGGCTGCGCGTCAGCGGCGACGGCTCCGTGGGCGAGGTACGCCCCATCGAGGTCGAGGGCAACGACGAGATCGGCGAGGTGGCCAGGGCCTTCGACCAGGTGCACCGGCAGGCCGTGCGGCTGGCGGGCGAGGAGGCCGAGCTGCGCAGCAACATCAGCTCGATGTTCGTCAACCTCTCGCGCCGGACCCAGACGCTGGTGGAGCGGCAGATCTCGCTGATCGACGGCCTGGAGAAGGGCGAGCAGGACGGTGGCCGGCTGGCCGACCTGTTCAAGCTCGACCACCTGGCCACCCGCATGCGCCGCAACTCCGAGAACCTGCTGGTCCTGGCCGGCCACGAGGCCACCCGCCGCCGCAGCCAACCGGCCAAGCTGGTCGACGTCGTACGCGCCGCGCTGTCGGAGGTCGAGGGCTACGAGCGCGTCCAGGTCAAGGTGCACCGGGCCACCTCGGTGGTCGGCAGCGCCGCCAACGACCTGGTCCACCTGGTCGCCGAGCTGGTCGAGAACGCCATCCAGTTCTCCCCGAACAACTCCCAGGTCACGGTGACCAGCAGCCTCATCGAGGGCGGCGGCGCGCTGGTGTCGGTGACCGACACCGGCATCAGCATGACCGAGGAGGAACTGGCCGAGGCCAACCGCCGCCTGGCCGAGCCCCCGGTCGTGGACGTGTCGGTCTCCCGGCGCATGGGCCTGTTCGTGGTCGGCCGGCTGGCGCTGCGCCACGGCATCAGGGTGCAGCTCAGGAAGGGCGAGGGCGCGGGGCTGATCGCCATGGTGCTGCTGCCGCCCGCGCTGATCGCCGACGGCGCGCAGCAGCCGCTGCCGCAGCGGCCGGCGTTCGGCGGCGGGACCGCGCCAGGTCAGGCGGGCGTCCTCGGCCAGGCGAGCGTGCCGGGTCAGGCGGGCATGCCGGGTCAGGCCGGTGTGCTTGGTCAGGCCCGTGTGCCGGGTCAGGCGGGCGTGCCCGGTCAGGTCGGCGTGCCCGGACAGGCGGGTCAGCCCACCCTGAACGGGACATTCCGGTCGTTCGGCAGCTTCGACTCCTTCGACCCCGGGTCCCTCCGCCCGGGCGCCAACGGCAGGGCCGCGGGAACGCCCCGGCCCGGCCCCGGCACGTACGACAGCGCGCCGGGAACGCCGAGGCCCGCGTTCGGGACGCACCCGTCCGACCCCGGCAGGGCGGGTGTCGACGGCTTCACCGCCGACACCGACGGCGGTTCCTACCGCAGGCAGCCGGCCTCGTTCGACTCGGGGAACTACCCGTCGTACCCGGGCAAGGGCTCTCCGCCATCCGGAAATGGCGCGTTCCAGACGCCGCCGCCCCCGTCGTACTCCACGAACGACGTGCGCAGGCCAGACCCGATCCCCTCGGTCGACGCGTCGCCGGTGGCGCAGGAGGAGGAAGAGTACCTGCCGATCTTCGCATCGGTGGAGTCGGCCTGGTTCCGCCGACCGCCCGAGGAGCAGGCGGCGCAGGCGGAGGGCGGCGGCGATGCCACGCCGGCGCAGGCCGTACGCTCTGGGGAGGAAGCGTGGCGAACGGCCGCCGACGCCGGCTGGCAGGCGGCGGCCGCCGCGAGCGAGCCGAGTCTCGGCGGGATCACCGCCGCCGGGCTTCCGAAGCGCACCCCCAAGGCGAATCTGGTCCCCGGCCAGGCGGCACAGCAGCAACAGCCGCCACAGTCGGTGCCCGCGCAACCGGTCTCCGCAGACCGGATGCGCAGCAGGATGGCCGGTTTCCAGCAGGGTGTGCGACGGGCCCGCCAGGAAGTACGTGGACAGGAGGAACAAGAGTGAGTAAGCGTCCCGCTGGGGAGGATGCGTGACAACCCTTAGCCATGAGGCACATCGCTTCGACTGGCTGATCACCGACTTCGTCCGCAACACGCCAGGTGTGGCGCACGCCGTCGTCGTCTCAGCCGACGGCCTGTGCCTGGCGGCGTCGGAGGGCTTCCCACCTGACAGGGCCGACCAGCTCGCCGCGGTCTCCGCGGGCCTGCTGAGCCTGACGGTGGGCGCGTCCAGGGTCTTCGAGGGCGGGTCGGTGACGCAGACCGTCGTCGAGATGCAGCGTGGCCTGCTCCTGGTCATGGCGATCAGCGACGGTTCCGTGCTCACGGTGCTGGCCGCGCCCGACTGCGACATGGGGCTCGTGGCCTATCAGATGACACTGCTGGTGGACAGGGCGGGACAGGCGCTCACGCCGGCCCTGCGCGCGGAACTCCAGGCGGCCAGGACGCGGTGATGTGATGGAACGGATGGGAGAGGGTCGTGTACGGCGTTGACGGAACCGGGGACGACGAGCCCTTGTTCCGGCCTTACGCGGTGACCGGCGGACGATCCGAGCCCCGCTATCACCTCGCGATGGAGACGTTGATCTCGTCGATGTCGATCCCGGACGACGAGATGGCCCTGCTCACCCCCGAGCAGGAGGCCATCATGCAGCTGTGCAGGACGTTCCGGTCGGTCGCCGAGATCTCGGCCCTGCTCCGTGTCCCGCTGGGAGTCGCCAGGGTGCTCGTGGCGGACATGTCCGACGAAGGGCTTGTCCGCCTGCACCAGCCACACCTCAGCGAGGGACAGCCAGACCTCAACATGCTCGAAAGGGTGCTCAGTGGACTACGCAGGCTCTAGCCCCGGCCTCACGTCGACCAAGATCGTCGTCGCGGGCGGGTTCGGCGTCGGCAAGACGACGTTCGTGGGGGCGGTGTCCGAGATCCTCCCGCTCACGACGGAAGCGGTGATGACCGACGCGTCCGCGGGCATCGACGACCTCGGTCTGACCCCCCACAAGCAGACCACGACCGTGGCGATGGACTTCGGCCGTCTGTCGCTGGATCGCGACCTGATCCTCTACCTGTTCGGCACGCCGGGGCAGCACCGGTTCTGGTTCATGTGGGACGACCTGGTGCGCGGCGCCATCGGCGCGGTGGTGCTGCTCGACACCCGCCGCCTGGCCGACAGTTTCCCGGCCATCGACTACTTCGAAGAGGCCAAGCTGCCGTTCGTGATCGGCATCAACGGCTGGGAGGGCCAGTTCCCGCACTCCGACCAGGAGGTCAGGGAGGCGCTGGCGCTGTCGCCGCAGGTGCCGATCGTGCGCACCGACGCCCGTAACCGCGAGGCGGTCAAGTCGACGCTGATCTCGCTGGTCGAGCACGTCGTGCGGTTGCGCTCCGCGCCCGTGCGCTAGTGCTCCCGCGGGCTCACGGCACGTCGACGAGCGAGTCGAGCACCGGCACGAGCTGCTCCTCCTCGTAGGCGAAGTGCGACTCGGGCGCGCCGGCGATGCGGTCGGGCGCCGCTGCCCCGGAAGCCGTCCTCGGCTCCTTGGCCGGCTCGGCGACGACGGCGTGCTCGTCCCGCTCGGCGCGGGGCTGGTGGCGGGGGGCTCCTGGCCGACCGTACGGTGTACCGTACGAACGTGACCGTTGAGTACTCGGGAAAGGGCGACCCCGCGCGCAGCCTGGCACTGCTCTGGCGCACCAGCGAGCGGGCCAGCCGCAAGGGCAGGCCGGAGCTGAGCGTCGACCGCATCGTGCGGGCCGCCATCGAGGTGGCCGACGCGGAGGGCCTGCAGGCGTTGTCCATGCGGCGCGTGGCCGAGCGGCTGGGCGTCGGGACGATGTCGCTCTACACGTACGTGCCCGGCAAGCCTGAGCTGCTCGACGTCATGCTGGACACCGTCTACGGCGAGACCGCCAGGCCGGAGGACGTGCCCGGCGGCTGGCGCAGCCGGCTGGAGCAGATCGCCAGGGCGAACTGGGCCCTCTACCTGCGCCACCCCTGGCTGCTGCAGGTGGCGACGAGCCGCCCCGTGCTCGGCCCCAATGTCACCGCGAAATACGACTACGAGCTGCGCGCGATCGACGGGATCGGGCTGACGGACCTGGAGATGGACTCGGTGATCACTCTGATCACCGGGTTCGTGCACGGCACGGCCAGGGGCGCGGTGGAGGCCGCCCAGGCCGAGACCCGGACGGGCATGACCGACGAGCAGTGGTGGGCCGCGCACTCGCCCTTCTTCGGCAGGATCGCCGACGTCGACCGCTATCCCACGGCGACCCGGGTGGGGCAGGCGGTGGGGGAGGAGCTCAACGCCGCCTACAACCCCGAGCACGCCTTCGAGTTCGGCCTCCGGCGCGTGCTCGACGGCATCGAGGCCCTGGTGACGAGCCGCGCCACCGGTGAGGTGATCGGCTGACCGCCCTGCCGGGCGGCGCGCTGTCGGACCGGTGGCGGGTGTCTCAGGCCGGTCGCGGGTGGCGGTAGAACTCCACCGGCTCCGGAGGTAACGGGGTGTTGCCGAGGATGAGGTCGGCCGACTTCTCGGCGAGCATCATGACCGGGGCGTAGATGTTGCCGTTGGTGACGTACGGCATCGCCGAGGCGTCCACCACGCGCAGCCCGTCGAGGCCGTGGACGCGCATCGTCCCCGGGTCCACCACCGCTGTCTCGTCCGTGCCCATCTTGCAGGTGCAGGAGGGGTGGAGCGCGGTCTCGGCGTCCCTGGCCACCCAGTCGAGGATCTCCTCGTCGCTCTGCACGGCGGGGCCGGGGGAGAGCTCGCCGGCGTCGAGGTCGGCCCAGGCGGGCTGGGCCAGGATGGTCCTGGCGTGCCTGACGGCCTCCACCCACTCGCGGCGGTCCTGGTCGGTGGAGAGGTAGTTGAAGCGCAGGGCCGGCTTCCGGCGGGGGTCGGCCGACGTGATCCGCACCGAGCCCCTGGCGTCCGAATACATCGGGCCGATGTGCACCTGGTAACCGTGGCCGCCGGCCGGGGCGGAGCCGTCGTAGCGGACCGCGATCGGCAGGAAGTGGAACATCAGGTTCGGGTACGCCACGTCGTCGTTGGAGCGGATGAAGCCGCCGGCCTCGAAGTGGTTGGTGGCGCCGGGGCCGCTCCTGCGGAAGAGCCAGTCGGCGCCGATGAAGGGCCTGCGCCATCTGGCCAGCGACGGTTGCTGCGAGACCGGCTGCCTGCAGCCGTGCTGGACGTACACCTCCAGGTGGTCCTGCAGGTTCTCGCCCACGCCGGGAAGGTCGTGCACCATCTTCACGCCCAGGGGCTCCAGCAGGTCACGAGGGCCGACGCCGGACAGTTGCAGGAGCTGGGGGGTGTTGACGGCGCCGGCGCTCAGGATGACCTCGCCCGCCTCGATGCGCTCGCCGCCGCACCGCACGCCGACGGCCCTGGTGCCGTCGAAGAGCACGCGCTCCACGAGCACGCGGGTTCTGACCGTGAGGTTGCGCCGGCGGCGTGCCGGGTGCAGGTAGGCGCGGGCCGCGCTGAGCCGGCGGCCGCGGTGGACGTTGCGGTCGAAGGCGGCGAAGCCCTCCTGGCGGTAGCCGTTCACGTCGTCGGTCAGCGGGTGGCCGGCCTGCTGCACGGCTTCGAAGAACGCCTCGAAGAGCGGGCCGCGGGCCGGGCCGCGTTCGAGCTTCAGCGGGCCGTCGCCGCCGCGGAAGTCCGTGCCGGGCTCGGCCAGGCAGGTCTCCATGCGCTTGAAGTAGGGCAGGCAGTGCGCGTAGTCCCAGTGCTCCATGCCGGGATCGGCGGCCCAGCGTTCGTAGTCGAGCGGGTTGCCGCGCTGGAAGATCATGCCGTTGATGCTGCTGGAGCCGCCCAGCACCTTGCCGCGGGCGTGGTAGACGCGGCGGCCGTGCATGTGCGGCTCGGGCTCGGACTCGTATTTCCAGTCGTAGAAGCGGCTGCCGATCGGGAACATCAGCGCGGCCGGCATGTGGATGAACACGTCCCACAGGTAGTCGGGCCTGCCCGCCTCCAGCACCAGCACGGACGTCGAGGGGTCGGCGCTGAGCCGGTGGGCCAGGGCGCAGCCCGCGCTGCCGCCGCCCACGATGACGTAGTCGTACCTCAACGGGGAATCCAGTCCTTCCACACGATCTTGTTCTCGGCGACCCACCGCTCGGCCGCCTGCTCGGCGGTCATCTTCTCGTTGATCATGTCACTGGCCACGGTGTTCTGGTCGTCGTTGGTCCAGCTGAAGTTGCGGACCAGCTCGTACGCCTGCCCGCCGGTCTCCGCGAACCGCCGGCTGACGATCTTGTCGAGCAGGTAGGGAGGGTAGTCGCAGGCGACCTTGGCCGGGACCTCGTCGCAGCCCACCGCGTACGGGGGCAGCGCGACCTTGACGAGCTTGACCTTGGTGAACAACCATTGCGGTTCGTAGAAATACATGAGCAAGGGCGTCCGGTTCCTCGTCGCGGACTGGGCCGCCTTGATCAACGCCTCTTCGCTGCCCGAGTAGACGACTTTGTAGTTGAGGTTGAGGTTCTTGACGAGTGTCTCGTCGTTGGTCACGAACGTCGGATCGCCGTCCAGGATCTGTCCGGCATTTCCCGTCTTTGCGGTACGGAAGAGGTGCGCGTATTTATTGAGGTTTCGGTAGTCCGTAATGTCGGGATATTTCTTGGCCATCCACTCGGGGACGTACCAGCCGATCACTCCCTTGTTCCCCGTGAGGCCGGCGGACAGGGCGACCTTCTTCTCCTCGATGAACTCCTTCTTCAGATCGTTGTGCCCCCAGTTCTCGACGATCACGTCAACCTTGCCGGTTTCGAAGTCCTTCCAGGATTGCGCCTCCGCCGCCTTCCGCGTCTTCACCGCGTATCCCAGCTCGTGCTTCAGCAGGTACGCCAGCACGGCCGCCTGGGCCTCGTAGCCCACCCAGGCGTGGATGTCGATGGCGACCGTCCCCTTGGACACGGTGGCCGAGTCGGGCTCCCCGGCGGAGCAGGCCGTCAGGAGCAGGGCCGCGACCAGCGGCCCGACGAGCGTCTTCGTTCGCATCAGAGGTCTCCGTGCCCGGGCCCCGCGTGCCGGGGCCCGGGTCGTCGAGGGGCTACTTGGGGATCCACGCCTGCCACTTGGCGGGGTTGGCCTCGACCCACTTCTTGGCGGCGTCCTCGCCGGTCATGCCGTTGTTGGTCATGTCGTCGGCGACGGCGTTCTGGTCCTCGTTGGTCCAGTTGAAGTTCTTGACCAGCTCGTACGCCTTGCCGCCGGTGTCGGCGAACTTCTTGCTGACGATCTTGTCGAGGTCCATCTCCGGGTAGTCGCAGGCCACCTTCTTGGGGTCGGCGTCGCAGCCCTCGGTGTAGGGCGGCAGGTTGACCCGGACCAGCTCGGTCTGGCTGAACAGCCAGTGCGGGTCCCAGAAGTAGAACAGCAGCGGCTTCTTCTGCGCCTGCGCCTGCTGGGCGCCCTTGATCAGGGCCGCCTCGCTGCCGCCGGTGACGATCTTGTAGTTGAGCTTGAGGTTCTTGATCAGCGCGGCCTCGTTGCTGACGTACGACGGGTCGCCGAACAGCAGCTGGCCCTTGTCGCCCGACTCCGAGGTCTTGAACAGCTCGGCGTACTTGTTGAGGTTCTTCCAGTCGGTGATGTCCGGGTGCTCGTCGGCCATCCACTTGGGGATGTACCAGCCGATGACGCCCTTGTTGCCGGTGGAGCCCGCTTCGACGGCGACCTTCTTCTCCTCGATGAACTGCTTCTTCAGGTCGGGGTGACCCCAGTTCTCGATGATGACGTCGACGTCGCCGGTCTCGAAGCCCTCCCAGGCCAGCTGCTCCTTGATCTCGGGCAGCTCGACGTCGTAGTTGAGCTCGTTCTCCAGCAGGTACGCCACGACGTTGGCGCTGGCCTCGTAACCGACCCATGGATTGATGGCGATCTTCACCGTGCCGGCGGAGCCGCCCGAGGCGCTGGCGCCGGCCTCCGGCGCGGCCGAGCTGGTCGAGGTGTCGACCGTGGCTCCGCCGCAGCCCATCGCGGTGAGCCCAAGGGCGAGAAGGCCTGCGAGCAGGCGAATCTTCATGTGAACTTCCTCTTTCGGGGGGAAGAGCGCCTGTCGGCGCCCTGCGTGATGCGGTCGAGCATGACTCCGAGGAGCACCGTGGCGATGCCCGCCACGAAGCCCATGCCGAAGTCGGTCCGCTGGGAGAAGCCGAGGACCACGTCGTAGCCCAGCGCGCCCGCCCCGACCAGGCCGCCGATGACGACCATGGCCAGCGTCATCACGATGCCCTGGTTGGCCGCGAGCAGGATGGCCCTCCTGGCCATGGGCAGCTGCACCTTCCACAGCAGCTGGCGCGGGGTCGAGCCCGCCGAGGCGGCGGCCTCGACGACCGTGGCGGGCACCGCTCTGATGCCGTCCTCGACCAGGCGTACGACCGGCGGGACCGCGTAGATGACGGAGGCGAAGATCGCGGTGAACCTGGTGGTGCCGAAGAGCGCCAGCGCCGGCAGCAGGTAGACGAACGCGGGCATGGTCTGTGCGGCGTCGAGGATGGGCCGCTGCACGGCCGAGAAGCGCGGCGAGCGGGCCGCGGCCACCCCGAGCAGCAGGCCGATGGCCAGGGTGACGAGCACCGCGACGGCGACCGTGCTCATCGTCATCATGCTGTGCTCCCACAGGCCGAGCAGCGCGATGGCCAGCAGGCAGGCCAGCGCCGTCAGCGCGGGACGCAGCCCGCTCACCCGCCAGGCGGCCGCCAGCACCGCGAGCGCCACCAGCCACCACGGAGCCGAGGTGAGCAGCGACTCCAGCGGGTTGAGCAGGGCGCGGGTGGTGACGTCCTTGATGAACGTCGTCACCGGGTACCAGTTCGTCTCGGCCCAGCGGACGGCGTCGTTCACCTCCGCCACGACGTTGACGGTGAGGTTCTCCGGCCAGACGCGCGGCAGCACGGGGATGAGCGCGAGCCCGGCCACCGCCAGCGCACCCGCCCCGGCCAGGTCGGCCCGCGAGGTCGCGGCGTGCGCGTCCCGGCGGGACAGGGCCATCGTCATCCGGTCGAGCACCACCGCCATGATCACCACGGCCACACCCGCCGGGAGCATGATGCCGACCTGGGCCCGCGACAGGCCGCGGATGATGTCGCCGCCCAGCCCCGGGGCCGAGATCAGGTTCGCGATGACGACCATGGACAGCGCCATCATGATCGTCTGGTTGACCGCCAGCGCCATCGTGGACCTGGCCAGCGGCAGGTAGACCTTGAACAACGTCTGCCGGCCCGTGGCGCCCAGCGAGGCGGACGCCTCGACCGCCGTGGGGGAGACCTCCGAGATGGCCAGGGCGGTGATGCGGATGGCGGGCGGGATCGCGTAGATCATCGTCGCGATGGCGCCGGCGGGCGCGCCGATGTGGAAGAACAGCGCGAGCGGCGCCAGGTACGCGAACGTCGGCATGATCTGCATGACGTCGAGGACCGGCGTCAGCACCCGGCGCACGCGCCAGGAGAGCCCGGCCCACACGCCCAGCGGGATGCCGACGGCGAGCGACAGCAGCACCGCCACCGCGACCAGGGCCAGCGTGTCGACGCTCGACTCCCAGAGGCCGAGCAGGCCGAACGCGCTCACGCCGCCCACCGCGAGCGCCGCGATCCACCGGCCGCCGGACAGCCAGCCCAGCGCACCCATGACGCCCGTGATGCCGGGCCAGCCGAGCGCGAGCAGGACGGTGTGGAAGGCGTCGTAGAGCCCGCCGACGAAGAGCCTGATGTAGTTGAGGAAGTACAGGAAGAGCGGGTTGTCGTTCCTGTTGTCGTCGATCCACTCGCGCAGCTCGGTGACGGCCAGGAACGGCGCCGCCTCCTTGTTGTGCGGCAGCGTCGCCGTGTCGCGGAAGACCAGGTACGCCGCCGCGAACAGGACCGCTGCCCCAGCAGGGGCCGCCCACCTCGGCAGGCCGAGCCGGGCCGGCCGGCCGACGGCCGTGGCGCTGCTCATGCGCCCGCTCGCACGGGGGTCTCCTGACCCGACAGGAAGGACAGCAGGTCGACCCGGTCCACGACGCCCGCCAGCTCGTCGCCGTCCACCACCCTGATCGGGTGGGCGGACGCGGAGGAGGCGGCGATGGCGTCCCTGATGACCGTGGAGACGGGCAACTCCGGCCCGTCCAGCGACTCGCCCGGCTCGGGGGACCGGCAGAGCCAGCGCAGCGTCAGCACGTGGCTCCTCGGCACGTCGCGGACGAAGTCGGCCACGTAGTCGTCGGCCGGCGCGCCCACCAGCTCCTCCGCGGTGCCGAGCTGCACGATGGAGCCGGCCCGCATGATCGCGATCCGCTCGCCCAGCTTGAGCGCCTCCGACAGGTCGTGCGTGATGAACACCAGCGTCTTGCCGACTTCCCGGTGCAGGCGGATGACCTCGGCCTGCATGTCGCGCCTGATCAGCGGGTCGAGCGCGCTGAACGGCTCGTCGAACAGCATCACCTGCGGGTCCACGGCCAGCGCGCGGGCCAGCCCGACCCGCTGCTGCATCCCGCCGGAGAGCTGGTCGGGGTAGGCGTCGGCGTGGCCGTCGAGGCCGACCAGGCTGAGGATCTCCTCGGCCCGCTCGTGCCTGGCGGCCCTGGGCGTGCCCTGGATCTCCAGCCCGTACGCGACGTTGTCGATCACCTTGCGGTGCGGCAGCAGGCCGAAGTGCTGGAAGACCATGCTGACCTGGTGCCGCCGGATCTCGCGGAGCCGGGCGGGCGAGGCGCGGCCGATGTTCTCGCCGCCGATGGTGATATCGCCGGCGCTGGGCTCGATGAGCCGCGTGAGGCAGCGTACGAGCGTGGACTTGCCGCTGCCGGACAGCCCCATGACCACGAACACCTCGCCGGGGCGCACCTCGAAACCGACGTCCCTGACGGCGGCGGTGCAGCCGGTCTTCTCTCTCAGCGCGGCGGGATCGAGATGTCTGTCCTCGCTGTCCAGCACTTTCTGCGCCTTGGGCCCGAAGATCTTCCAAAGGCCCTCGACGGTGATGGCCGCGCTGTGAGAATCGCCCACACTCGCCTCCTCGTTATGACGTCGCTCAACATATGTGGTGATTAGCGACATTCTCAACGCTGTGACACTCCAGAGATCACGGTGCGGCTTCCGTGTTATGCGTTGAAAGCGAACTAACCGCCCATTAGCGGACATTTATCTTGATGTGGGCTAATTTCTCGCTTGGGTGCTTCACGCGTGGGGTCGCAAGTTCTATCCTCAGGAGTCACACGACTCGACTTTTGTCGCGTTAAGTTCGGTTGGCCGTCCTGTATGGGATGTGTTCCAATTACCCGCACTTGCTGATTTCCCCCGGGGCGTATGCCCCTCATATACGCCGATTCGGGCGAGGTGCGTTCGGTGAGTACACAGCTGGGCGAGAGGCAGGCCAGCGAGAGCGGCTGGCGGCTGCGCAATTGGCGCGTGCGGGCGCGCCTGGTCGCGCTCATCCTCATCCCGACGGCCGCCGCCGTGCTGCTCGGCGGTGTCCAGGTGCTCGCCTCGACCTCCGCCGCCGGTGACTACGCCCGTACGAACCAGTTCGCCAGGATGTCCGCGGAGCTGGGCGAGCTCACCCACCAGGTGTCCACCGAACGGGCCAGGACCGCGTGGTACATCGCACGCGACCGGCCCGCGGTCGAGCTGGGCACGGTGCGCACCCAGATGGACCAGACCGACCTGTCCGTCAAGAAGGTGCGCGGCCTCGCGCAGTTCCTGCTGAACGACGTGAGCGGCCGTACGGCGGACCAGATCGAGACCCTGCTCAGCCGCCTGAACGACCTGAACACCCTGCGCGCGCAGGCGCTCGACGCCAACCTGCTGCCCGCCCCGGCCGTCGAGCTCTACACGACCGTGATCGCCGACCTGCTCTCCGTGCACAACGAGCTGATCAAGGGCAGTGCCGACGACGAGCTGTTCCGGCAGACCCGCATGTTCGACGCGCTCGCCCGGGCCAAGGAGAGCGTCTCCTACCAGCAGGCGCTGGTCACGATCGTGCTGGTCGAGGGGGCGTTCGACCCCGACCAGCTCAAACGTTTCCTCGGCGAGCAGTCCAAGGAGGCCAGCGAGCGCAGGGCCTTCGCCGATGAGGCCACCGCCGGCGAGCGCCGCTTCTTCGACGAGACCGTCAACGGCAGGTCCGCTGACCGCATGCTGTTCCTGCGCGAGCTGGTGATGATCAGGGCCACCAACGAGCTGCCGCTGCGCGGGCTCGACCAGGCCAAGCGCGACGACGCCAAGGAGTGGCACGACGCCGCCGCCGTGGTCGTCGACTCCATGCGCACGGTCGAGCGGCGCCAGGCCCAGGGCATCGTGGCCCGCAGCGAGGCGCTCAGCGCGGACGAGCGGCGGAAGGCGTTCGTGACCGCGGGCGCGGTGCTCGCGCTGCTGGTGGCCGTGCTGCTGATCACCACCGGTGTGGCCAGGTCGCTCGTACGCCCCCTGCGCCGCCTGCGCAGCGAGGCGCTGGAGATCGCGGGCCGGCGGCTGCCCGACTTCGTGCAGCATCTGCGCGAGTCGCGCGACGGCGTGGTCAACGCCGAGGTGCCGCCCATCGGCATCTTCTCCAAGGACGAGGTGGGCGAGGTCGCGCGCGCGTTCGACGAGGTGCACCGCGAGGCCGTACGGCTGGCGGGCGACGAGGCGCGGTTGCGCTCCAACGTCAACGCCATGTTCGTCAACCTGTCCAGGCGCAGCCAGACGCTCGTCGAACGGCAGCTCACGCTGATCGAGCGGCTGGAGCGTGGCGAGCGCGACGACGCCCGGCTCGGCGACCTGTTCAAGCTCGACCACCTGGCCACCCGCATGCGGCGCAACAGCGAGAACCTGCTCGTCCTGGCCGGCCAGGAAGCCGCCCGCAAGTGGAGCGAGCCGGTCGAGCTGATGGACATCGTACGGGCGGCGCTGGGCGAGGTGGAGAGCTACGACCGGGTCAGCATCCAGGTCGAGTCGGACGTCGCCATCGCGGGCCAGGCCGTCACCGACGTGGTGCACCTGCTCGCGGAGCTGGTCGAGAACGCCGTCTCCTTCTCCTCCCGGGACACCAAGGTGATCATCTCCAGCGGCCGCATCGACGAGGGCAGCCTGATGTTGTCGGTCACCGACCAGGGGATCGGCATGAGCCCCGACGAACTGGCCGAGGCCAACTGGCGGCTGGCCAATCCGCCGGTCGTGGACGTGTCGGTGTCGCGGCGCATGGGCCTGTTCGTGGTCGGCCGGCTGGCGCTGCGGCACACCATCAGGGTCCAGCTGCGGGCGCAGGACATCGGCGGGCTGACCGCCATGGTGCTGATCCCGCCGATGTTGCTCACGGAGGTGCCGAGCGCGATGCCCGCGCCGGGACGGGTCCAGGTGCCCAGGCAGGCGCAGGTGCGCACGCCGTCCTTCGGGACCGCCGACTCCTTCGCCGCCCCCGTTCACACACCGCCGCCCCCCTTCCTGACAGGCCCTCCACCCGGGCATCCGTCGTTCGACGCCGCACCCGTGGCGGCCGAGCCTTCGTCGTGGTTCGGCCGGTCGCCGACCAGCCCGGGGGAGCAGCCGCCGTACACCTTTCCGGGCGAGCAGCCGCCGTACACCCAAGCGGCCGAGCCGCCCATCCAGGCGGCCGACCTGCCGGGGTCGTCCCAGGACGAGTTCCTGCCGATCTTCACCGCCGTCGAGGGGAGCAGCTGGTTCAGCAAGGCGGCCCCCACCGCCGACCACCGCGACTCCTCCTGGAGCTCGCCCGCCGACCAGGGATGGCAGGCCGCGGGCGCGGCCGCGGAGCCCGCCCAGAGCGGCACCACGAACTCGGGCTTGCCGAAAAGGACGCCGAAGGCGAATCTGGTACCGGGCACCGCGAATCCGGCGCCCGCTCCCGCTCCCGCTCCACCGCTGTCCCCTGATCGGCTGCGATCCCGGCTGGCCAGCTACCAGCAGGGCGTGCGCAAGGGCCGTGCCGAGCTCGAGGAGGACTCATGAAGGAGCTGAGCCAGGCCGCCAGGGACGTCAACTGGCTGGTCACCGGCTTCGTCGAAGAGGTGCCCGGCGTGGCGCACGCCGTCGTCGTCTCCGCCGACGGGCTGCCCATGGCGTATTCGCGGGGCTTCCCCAAGGACCGCGCCGACCAGCTCGCCGCCATCGCGGCGGGCCTGGTCAGCCTCACGCACGGATCGGCGCGGGTCTTCGAGGGCGGAGGGGTCACCCAGACGCTCGTCGAGATGGAGCGCGGACTGCTGCTCGTGACGTCGATCAGCGACGGATCCTGCCTGGCGGTGCTGGCCGCACCCGACTGCGACATGGGGCTGGTCGCCTACCAGATGACGATCCTGGTCGAGCGCGCGGGCCAGGTGCTCACGCCCGCCGTACGGGCGGAGCTGTCCGCCGCGCGTCCGTGGTGATCATGTGTGTTCACAGGCCGCAGACCCCGGGCTTCAGTCCTTGGGATAGGCCGGAATGGCGGTCAAGCTTTAACATGATCAAGCGCTACCATGTTAAGCATGTCCCAGATCGTGAAGCGGGCCTACAAGTACCGCTTCTACCCGACCCCCGAACAGGCGGATCTGCTGAACCGCACGTTCGGGTGTGTCCGGTTGGTCTGGAACAAGGCACTCGCCGAACGCAACCGGCGCTACACCGACGAGCACGTCTCGACTTCGTACGTGGACACGGCCAAGTGGCTGACCGCATGGAAGCAAGACCCGGAACTGGAGTTCCTGCGCGAGGTGTCGAACGTCCCGTTGCAGCAGGCGTTGCGCCGGCAGCAGGTAGCGTTCAACAACTTCTTCGCCAAGCGTGCCCGCTACCCGCGCTTCAAGTCCAAGCACAAGTCGCGGGCATCGGCGACGTTCCAGAACAACGCCTTCTCGTTCCGGGATGGCGTGGTGAAGCTGGCGAAGATGGACGCTCCGCTGGACATCGTGTGGTCGCGTCCGCTCCCGGAAAGAGCCGAGCCGTCCACGGTGACGGTGTCGAAGGATGCGGCGGGACGCTGGTTCGTGTCCCTGCTGGTCGAGGAGAAGATCAGCCCGCTGCCGCCCGTGGATGCGCAGATCGGGATGGATGCCGGGCTCACTCATCTGCTGACGCTTTCCACCGGCGAGAAGATCACGAATCCGCGCTGCGAACGACGGGACAGGCGGCGCTTGGCCAAGGCGCAGCGGGAGTTGGCCCGGAAGGCGAAGGGCTCGGCGAACCGGGCCAAGGCCAAGCTGAAGGTGGCGCGGGCGCATGCCCGGATCACCGACCGGCGTCGGGACTTCCTGCACAAGGTCACCACTCGATTGGTGCGCGAGAACCAAACGCTCGCGATCGAGGACCTGACCGTCCGCAACCTGGTCAAGAACCACTCGCTGGCCCGCGCCATCTCCGACGCCTCCTGGCGCGAGTTGCGGGGGATGCTGGAGTACAAGGCCGCCTGGTACGGGCGGACGCTGGCGGCCGTGGACCGGTGGTTCCCGTCGTCGAAGCTGTGCTCGGCTCGCGGATGCGGGCACGTCAACGGTTCCATGCCGTTGAACGTCCGTTCGTGGACCTGTCCTGCCTGCGGGAGCGTCCACGACCGGGACGTGAACGCGGCGAAGAACATCCTCGCGGCCGGGCTGGTCGAGAGGTAAAACGCCTGCGGAGGGCTGGTAAGACCGGCCCCGGAGTCTTCCGGGGAGGCGTGGCCCGATGAAACAGGAACCCCGATCCGGTGACGGATTGGAGTCCCCTGCCTTCAGGCGTGGGGAGGGAGTCAAGGGAGTGAACCGTGGCATCGTGGGATAACGGCGAGGCGGAGCCCGAGCGCAGCTCGCTGGTCCGCATGTACGCCGTCACCGGCGGAAGGACCGCCCCGCGTACCGAGCTGGCCATGGAGGCCCTGGTGTCGTCGGCGACCTCGGCCCAGCTCGGTCCGACCTACACCCGCGAATACCGGGCGATCAGCGAGCTGTGCCGGCAGGTGCGGTCCGTGGCGGAGATCTCGGCGCTGCTGAGCGTCCCTCTCGGAGTGGCGCGGGTGCTCATCGCCGACATGGAGGCGGACGGGCTGGTCAGGGTGTACCAGCCGCAGCTGAACGCGGGATTACCCGATAAGAACCTGCTCGAAAGGGTGTTGAGTGGACTTCGCAGGCTCTAGCCGGCTCACCTCGACGAAGATCGTCGTGGCGGGCGGGTTCGGCGTGGGCAAGACCACGTTCGTGAGCTCCGTGTCCGAGATCCTGCCGCTGACCACCGAGGCGGTGATGACCGACGCGTCGGCGGGCGTCGACGACCTCGGCCACACACCGGGCAAGACCACCACGACCGTGGCCATGGACTTCGGGCGGCTCTCCCTGGCGAACGACCTGATCCTCTACCTGTTCGGCACGCCGGGCCAGTACCGGTTCTGGTTCATGTGGGACGACCTGGTGCGCGGGGCCATCGGTGCCGTGGTGCTGGTCGACTCGCGCCGGCTCGCCGACAGTTTCCCCGCCGTCGACTACTTCGAGGAGTCGCGGATCCCGTTCGTGGTCGGCCTGAACGGCTGGAACGGCGAGTTCCCGCACGTCGAGACCGAGGTGCGGGAGGCGCTCACGCTCTCGCCGCACGTGCCGATCGTCCGCACGGACGCGCGGGCGCGCCCGGCGGTCAAGCACACCCTCATCACGCTGGTCGAGCACGCCATGGCCGTGCGCGCCGGCTGAACACCCCTACCGGCCCGCCCACCAGCGGGCGGCCACCAGCTCGGCCACCAGGGTCTCCGCGAGCAGGGCCACGTCGGGGTCGCCGTCGTGCCGGTAGCGGATGGCGGCCGCGGCGTCCTTCACCTCCGCGCCGACGGCGAGCACCGTCGAACCCCGCAGGCGTACCCAGTCCATGGCCTGGTCGTCGTAGCGGGAACCCGGATAGAGCAGGGCCCGGTAGTCGAGGGACTTGGTGAGGTAGACGTCCACGTGGGACCAGTCGCCCGTCTCGCACGCGTCGGCCGGGCGGCGCGGGCCCTCGCGCAACATCAGCGCCGACTGCTCCGCCGACGACAGGCGCTCGGCGGGGGCGACGGCGTAGACGCCGTGCGGGCCGTCGAGCAGTTCCAGTGCCTGCGGGAGCCAGGCGTCCCGGCGGTCCAGCAGGTCGGCGGTGGCCTCGGCGGCCCGCACCACCAGGGCGGGCACGTCGCGGTCCCGCCCGGTGAGCGTGGCCTCCATGAGCAGCAGGAGCGCCAGGGTGTGCTGGAACGTCCGGCACGCGACGCCGCCGCGTTCCTCGCCCGCGTGCATGGGGATCACCAGGTCCGCCGCCTCGGCGAGGGGCGAGCCCGTGGTGTTGGTGAGCACGGCGACGGGGGAGGGGCCGCCCGCGTAGCGGGCCGCGGCGTCGAGGGTCTCCCCGCTGGCGCCGGTGGCCGAGATCGGCACGACCAGGGTGTCCTCCCTCGCCGGATACGTGGCGGCGGCGGAGGCGTAGTCGGCGTACGCGTCGACGCCCGCCGCGCGCAGGCGCAGGGCCGCCACCTCGGCGGCGTAGCGGGAGCTGCCCATGCCGAGGAAGAGCACCCTGGCGATGCCCGGCGGCAGGGCGCGGAACGGGTTCTCCTCGGCCAGGGCGCCGGCCAGGCTCCGCAGCGCCGCCGGCTTGGCCTCCAGGTCGGACAGGTAGAGCTCGGGATTCACGCGATGTTCTCCTCGGGGTCCTGCTTCGGGTTCTGCTCGGGGCCCGGCTCCGCCTCGGGGTCCTGCTCCGGGTTCTCAGCGGGGTACCAGGTGCGCAGGACGCCCATGGGGGCGTAGCGCCAGCGGGGCAGGTGACGGGCGGCGTAGATGAGCTCCCGGCACTCCTGCTCCACCTCGAACGGGCGGATCAGCCTGTCGTCCAGCAGGTCAGGCCGGCCCCGCTCGGCCAGGCGGGCCCGGTAGGCGGACAGCAGGGCGGCGCGGGCGGCGGCCGCCCACGCGGCGGCCTCGGCGGGCGGCGTGGACCGCCGCCTGATCGCCACCTGCGCCACGTGCTCCAGGCTCGTGGTCAGCTGGGCGACGTCCCTGGCCGCCGGCTGGTACGGGTCCGCGTCGGCGACCGTGGGGTTGCCGTCGAAGTCGATCACCGCGTACCCGCCCTCCCACCGGAGGATCTGGCCGACGTGGAGGTCGCCGTGGATCCTGATGCGCGGGCCGGTCGCGGGAAGGTCCAGCGGGGCGAGGTCGCGCCGGAGGGCGGCGGACCTGCCGGCCAGCCACTCGCCGTCGTCGCCGCCGGTCAGCTCCAGGGCCTGCGCGAGCGCGCCCGCCGCCCGCGCCGCCAGGGTGGGGCCGGTCCCGCCGGGGCGCGGCGGCAGCGTGGCGAGGGCCAGATGCAGGTCGGCGGCCAGGCGGCCGAGCGGCGTGGCGAAGGCGGTGGCGCCGGCCCTGTCCGGCGACGCGGCCTCGTCGACGCACCACTCCCAGCCGTCCCGCGCTCCTGGCAGATAGCCCGTGACCAGGGCGAGGAGATGGTCACGGCCGTCCAGCACCGCGGTCAGAGCCGCGTACGGGGGAGCGGTGTCGTTGAAGCCCGCCTCAACGAGGTGGGCGAGGATCTCGGG